>JAAUPI010000232.1 GCA_012035135.1 Microcoleus sp. CSU_2_2 | reverse complement strand
TTGAAAGACAAGGATAGCAGCCTACCATTTTTGGCAACAGGATTGCGCCCAGGAACCCTAGTAATAGGGATATTAAGACCGCAACGTCTTAAGAATCTCAGTGTCTTTAGACCTGAGAGTGTCAAAACTAGATCTTCATCTTTCTTTTTGAAAATATACTTGAAAATTTCTGGACACCGTGTTAACATCAAAGGGTTTGAGAATTAATAAGTTAAGAGGTAAAACCCCGCAGAATGAAACAATTGGGAACCCATCTGGTCGCTGATGCTTGGCAGTCTCCTGGAGACCTGCTCAACGATCCTGAACGTATCCGCCGCGCTATTCTCGATGCGATCGAAGCCGGAGGAGCTACTCTCATCGATTTGTGCGTACACCAGTTTAGTCCTCACGGAGTGACGGCTACTGCTACTTTGGCCGAGTCTCATATAGCGATCCATACTTGGCCTGAACACGGTTATTTTGCAGCAGACTTATTTTTCTGCGGAGCCGGCGACCCTCACAGAGCCATGCAGGTGCTACAGACAGCTCTAGAAGCTAAACAGGTAAAACTCACCGAGTTCACGCGCGGTTTCGAGCCAGAGGTGGGCATCCTAGGTGCTGCTCGTGAAGAGCAGTATGCGCCTCGTTTGATAGAAGCGAGTGCCGTCCGAGGATGATGAGCCAATTAGCGTAACTTTGAATATTTTATGCTAGGTTTTAGTTAAAATCCCACGGCTCCAGTCGTGGGATTCTTGTTGGAATTATTGTGGCAATTCAACGCTTCATTAACAAAGGACGAACCACTAAATAACCTGCACCGAAAGCGGCAATAACAATCAGAAAAATGGCGATCGCTAACCATAATCCGCTTAAGTCTGAGGCTTTTTTGGACTGAGAACGTACACGGTAAAGAGTTTCTGGCACTTCTGTAAATAATTTTTCCGGAAGTTTCTCTGGAGTCGCCGGGGGCGTTACTTCCGGCGTGGGGAAGGGAAATGTAACTGTCTGACTGGCGGGGTGTCCTTGAGTTAGCGAGTAATTAATCTGCGGAATTCCAGAGGGTGACTGAGGTGGTTCAGCGCTAAATTTGTTGAATTTGATGGGAGGCGTTTGAGGCATCCCTGTTTGACTGACACTCTGAGCCGAGGTAATTGCTTGTTGTAGATAGATAGATGCTTGAACTACTGTTTCTACTTCTCGCCGCAGTTGTTGATTTTGTTCGACTAATTGCTGGTTGTGGGTTTTGAGAGAGTCGAGCATCGCTTGGGCGGATTGCAACTCGGCGGTGACTTCTCGGTAGAGGGAAATGGGTACGGATGGAGCGTAACTACTTGAGTTCGCGGAGGAGTTATTGTCAGGTAAGGTAGTATTTTGCATAATTGTAGATGGCGAGGGTGAACTGTTTTAGTTTAACCTGAGAGTATTTGCACTAAGAACGATCGCAACACAATTCGTCAAGATATAGCCGAAGGAAAAAGGAAGAAGTCAGAAGTCAGATGTCATAAGTCAGAATATTGATTCTGAATTCCCAAAGTCAGAATTCTGCATTCTTCTGCAAAAATGCCCTAATAACCTGGGCGGTTGCTATATTTTTAAATGTTACAAATTTTGAGTCGATCGCGATGAACAACTACTCCACAGAACAAAGTATGTCACAAAAGTCAAGTACCGAGGAAATGAAATACGGCGAACGCCAGATTTTGGAGGGGGAATTAATTACTTTCCCAAATCCGCGAGTCGGACGACGCTACGAGATTAACATTACTTTACCGGAGTTTACTTGCAAGTGTCCGTTTTCGGGCTATCCGGATTTTGCAACAATTCACGTTACTTACGTGCCCGATGAGCGGGTGGTAGAGTTGAAGGCGCTGAAGTTGTATATTAACAGTTATCGCGATCGCTACATTTCTCACGAAGAATCCATCAATCAAATTTTAGATGATTTGGTAGCAGCTTGTTCGCCCCTAGAAGCGACGATTAAGGGCGATTTTTCGCCACGGGGGAACGTGCACACCGTGATTGAGGTGCGACACCAGAAGTAGCAGGCCAATCCTTAATCAGAAATAAGACAGCGGTTGAAACGGCTTTTGACCTCTAACTCTCATGTGGCGAAGCGCCCGTCATCAGAGTTAGAGGTCAAACTACACAAACTTTCGTCCGCCGACGCGGACTGGATAAGATAATATAATTTCAACTACCGTATTTTCTTCAACCCGCTTGGAAGGGGTTTTGCCTGTATAGACGCGCTTTCAACCGCCCGGTTTTCTGAATAAGATAACATAATTTTAACTACTGCTATATAAAAATTTATGAACCTAGATTTCGATAAATTCTGTAATGCCTGCAACCCCAGTCACTCCCTCAGATTAGGCAATGCCGAAGATCGGCGATATTACATTGATTTTGCTGAGGTGCGCGGTAGCAAAATTATTAACGTACTCAAACGGACAATTAGCCGTTTGTCACCCGATAAACCGACTTGCCAATTATTTACCGGACACATTGGTTGTGGCAAGTCTACTGAATTGTCGCGACTGCAAAAAGAGTTGACAGATGAGGGATTTCATGTAGTTTACTTTGAGTCAACACAAGACCTCGATGAAATGGATCTCGATTTGACAGATATCATGTTGGCGATCGCGCGGCGAGTCACCCAAAGCTTGGAAGAGGACAAGATTGCCTTGCAGCCCCAGGGTTTTAGAGCTTTCCTAAAAAGTAGTTGGGAATATTTGCAAACCCCTGTGACTTTAGAAGCTGAAGGAGAACTTTTTGGCACCAAAGTCAAGGTCGGTACAGAAGGAAATCTCGAAGTTTCTCTACCTTCAGGCATAGCCAAAATTACTGCCAAAACTAAAACTAACCCCGACTTGCGTTCTAAACTAAGACAGTATATGGAACCGCAAGCCAATAAAATGTTGGAACTGATAAATCAAGAAATTATTGATGTAGCAACTAATCAACTCAAACAGCGGGGTAAAAAAGGACTGGTAGTAATTGTTGATAACTTAGACCGAATAGTTTCTAAACTTAATGCAGCAGGGCGATTGTTGCCAGAATATATCTTTATTGACCGGGGAGATCAGTTGCGGAGACTGAATTGCCATTTAGTTTATACGCTGCCGCTGGGATTGATTTTTAGTAATGAAAGTGAAATTTTGAAAAATCGATTGGGGGGTGGAGTTGAGCCGAAAATTTTGCCGATGATACCAGTAAAGAATAAAGACGGTAGCGAATGTGTTGAGGGGATGAATTTGCTGCGGCAAATGGTGATGTCGCGGGCTTTTCCTGATGTGTCGCCCGATCGGCATATCACATTGATTCCAGAGGTTTTTGACAGTCCTGAAACTTTAGATGAGTTGTGCCGAGTCAGCGGAGGTCATTTGCGAAATTTGATGGGGATGTTGTTTGGTTGCTTGCAGCAAGATGACCCTCCAATTTGCCAAAGTGTTTTAAAATCAGTGATTCGTAATTTCCGTGACAGTTTGAAGAATGGAATTGATAATGATGAGTGGGAATTACTCTTTAATGTGGTGAAGGAACAAAGCATTAAGGGAGATAAAGAATACCAAGATTTGCTGCGAAACCTGTGGGTTTTTGAATATGTAGATAGTGACGGAAATTGGTTTGCGCTGAATCCGCTGTTGATGGAAACTGACAAATTTAAGCTGTGGCAGCAGCAGCAAAATTGTTGAGATTATGTTCATTCGATTTTACCTGAGCCTCGATCCCCCTAAATCCCCCTTAATAAGGGGGACTTTGACTGCTTCCGGTTCCCCCCTTCTTAAGGGGGAGTAGGGGGCAAGCTAAGGGGGGATCGAATACCAAATCCTCCTTAAGTATCCCCTTTATTTCTAAGATTATGGTAAACTCAAATCTAGCCGAAGATATTGCAGCAGAAAACGAGCGATCGCTCTCTACTTTGGTACGGACGATCGCCAGATTTCAAGGAACGTTTTCTTTAACTATAGTGCGCTGCAATTATGCTAGCTTGCGTTCGGAAATGCTGCAAAAATTGCGCGAGCGATCGAGTGTTGAATATCAAGAATTAGCCCTCGAACCTGCGAGCAAATCACTTTATCAAACCATTCTCAATGCGGTTCGAGAGCAACCGCCGAAAGCTTTGATAGTTGTTGGTATAGAATCGGTGGTGGCGATTGATGACCTGCTAGCTGGGGCTAATCGAGCGCGAGACCAATTCAAGCAAGATTTGGCTTTTCCGTTGATATTATGGGTGACGGATGCTGTACTGGATAAATTTAGTCGATCGGCTAACGATCTGAAGTCTTGGGCTCCTCCTCCCCTTCAGTTTACTATGCCGCCCGATGATTTGATGAATTTGTTGTGGCAAAAAGCAGAGCAAGCTTTTGCTAATGTTGAGAATTTCAAATTAGATGACTGTAAAATTGAGTCGCTGAGGAATGATTTGTCAAGTTTGGGAGAAACATTAAACCCAGAATTGCAAGCAAGTTGGCTATTTATTGGGGGTTTAGTTGCATTTCATAAAAGTCAAATAGATTTAGCACTAGAACATTATCAGCAAAGTTTGGCTTTTTCTCAGCAAAATCAGCAGTGGGAAAGGCAAGGAATTGTCTGCCAGAAAATTGCTCAAGCTTACAACCGCAAAGCTGAATTGCACCGCGCCGGCAAGCATTGCTACGGCATCAGAGGACAATACAGCAAGGTTGTGGCGAATTAGAAGTTTAGATGAAATGCTGGTGGAAGGCTGCGATTGGCTGCACGATTATTTGCAGAATAATGCTGATGAAAGTGAGAAACACGTTTGTGATGGGATTAGTGCTCAGAAAAAATGATTGGGTGACGACGATCGTCGCGCTGTTCAGTTGAGTTCGGAGAGAGATTTTAGCGCCATAAATTGTTTGACATCTAATATTTCAATCAACACTAGCTCTCCGCTGCTAGAATAGTGAGGGCGAAGCATTCCGGCATATACAGCTTTTTTCAAGTATGTGAGGTACACAAAAAGGTAAGGACACGGCAGTGCCGTGTCCCTACGGGGTTGTTGAATGTACCTCATAAATCTGCAATCTGCTGTAACTTATTGGCTAGAGGCTAATATTTACTGCCGGAATGCTTCGCCCCTACGGTAATCACTGATGAAAAAATAGAGATTTAACGATCGCCTGCTACGAAATTTCAACGGTTTAAGGGTCTTCTTCACCACCTTGACAGGGCTGGCAGTGCGCACCCTACAGTTAGTTTTGATTAGCTAGAGAAGTCGGCGCTATTTCGCTCTTTTCTGCCTCTTGTTTCGATTCAGCCAACTTGTCCAAAATCTCCACAACTTCTCTTTCAAAAGTCACCTGAGCCCGATTAGTACGCCCCCCAACATAAAGTTTGCCGTCTTTTTCCAAAGCCCAAATCTGCGAGTGAGACAGATAGCTCATCAGCACACTCAGCATCAGCAACCCAAAACCAGTATAGACGATCGGGATTCCCGGATCGGCTTTAATTTGCAAGCCAGTGCTACCAACAACTTCGTCTACTGTCAGCGTCACTCCATTCACTTCAACTGCCGTACCCGCGCGAACAGTAGTTAACAATTTGCCATCCATACCGTAAACTAACATCGTTCCTTGCAAGTCTTTTGCTAGCAGAGAAACTCCCGCACTCAGATCGGGTTTAGTCGGAATCCAAGTACCCCAAATCCGCCCTTTGCCTTGAGTATCTAACTGAGCCATTTCCAGTTGAAAAACAGGGCTTTTGTTGATGCGAACTCGCACGGCAGCTATTGCCCAATCTGCTTGATAAAATGTCACGCCTCGATATCTAAGTGGCAGGTTGACATGAATGGTTTTACGATCGACTTCTTGGCCTGCTTTATCCAAAACCGACAAATCCGAATAAAATTGGTCGATCGCACCACTGGGAGTATAGTCGATCCAGAACCGATTGACTCGCATCGACCAATCCTTCGGTAGTTGCGGCCCCGCCCAAGGCCCCGCATCCGTGATATTTTTCACCTGAAAAGTTTCGCCACTGGGAACCATTTCTTGACCGAGAAAACCAGTCATCGCACCCCACATCGCCCCAGTTAAAATAATTAGCATACTGGCGTGAACAATAATCGGGCCGATTTTGCCAATTATGCCTTTGCGAGCGTAAACTTTGTCGCCTTCTCGAAATATCCGATATCTTTTTTGCTGCAAAAGTTCTTCTAAAGAAGTTAAAGAACCTGTTGCTAATTCAGCACTGAGGGCTAATTTTTCAAACTGCTTCGGTTCTTCATAAAACTTCCAACGGCGGGCGGCTTTTAACGCAGGAAACTGTCTGGTAAAAGTGCAAGCTGTCAAGCTGCTTCCGAATAAAATTAGGATTGACAAAAACCACCAAGTGCGGTAAACGTGGTCTAGTCCTGCCATTAGCAAAACTTTCCAAGTTAGGAAACCGAAAAGGGCGGGATTTTCGGGATAGTTGGATTGGTAAAAGGCTACGGATTGACCTTGTTCGATGACGGTGCCGGATATGCTAAAAAATGCGATCGCAGCAACAAGATAATTGCCAGCCGCAAATCCGCAAGCACGGGCAAAACTTCACGCTTGAAAAACTTTTGAGGGGCAGTTGCCCAGTCTGATAGTGATGTCATGGGAATGGGGAATGGGGAATTGGGCATCGGGCATGGGGAGTCGGGAATTGATTATTAGACATCTCCCATAATTAAGTTTTTGTCGATATAGAACCAGGCTGCCAGAATCTTTTTAGGAGATGTCTATTTGTTATTGGTTATTTGTGGGTAACACATAATAATATCAAATCCGGCTTAAATATCCGTTTTTTCTTAGTCCGCGTCGGCGGACTTTGTTTGGCAAGGAGCGGTTTCAACCGCCGATTGATACCGCCGAATCATGCCGATTGCAATTAGGCGGGAAGTATGCGTGAAATTAGCGAGAACACGCCAAACCCTACTAGCAAAGCGCCACTAGTTGGCGTAATCCAACTCGACCAGCGGCGCAATTCTAACAACTTTTTAATACTTGCAGTAAAAGTGCCTGCTATAATCAGCGGAGCCACGTAGCCAGCAGCATAAAACAGTAACAATACACCACCTAAAAATGTATCTCCAGTCTTAGAAACCCAAGCTAATAGCGTCGCTAAAACTGGCGTGCTGCACGGAGAAGCTACTAAACCAAAAGTTAAGCCCAATAAGTACGATCGCACGCCAGCAGGCAACTCTTTTGGCACCCATCCCACAGCATCAAAAGACGGCATTTGTAAGGGCAAAGCTTCCAGTAAATTCAGCCCCATTAAAATAGCAATAATGCTGACAACGATCGGCAAACCTATGCCAATTTTACCGTAAACTTGTCCGGCCAAAGATGCCACAATGCCCAAACCTGCAAGGGTGGTGGCCAATCCGAGGGAAAACCAAGCCGACTGAGCCGCAGCTTGGAGGCGGCTTTTTGCTTCGTATCCGCCGATGTAGCCGATCGTAATCGGCAACATTGAAAGCATACAGGGCGTTAAGCTAGTTAGCAGCCCTGCCAGAAAAATGACTCCGACGCTAACGAAACTGAGGTGTGTCAGTTGAGTGTTTACTAGGGTGTTAGCAAATTGTGCTAGTTCGTAAAGTTGGGTTTGCAGGGTTTCCATCGCGAGTGCTCGGTGCGGTTCGGGAGCTGTTTAGAATTGTAACAGATACAAGGTCATTCCGTAGCCGATCGAAAAGCTGGTTATTGATATTATTCAAACGGACTTGACTTTAAATTAACGGCTATTTCTTCATTGATAGAGCCGTCAGGCATAATTGTCCCAGCCAGCACCGCACCTCGGAGATTGGCTCCCGTTAAATTAGCACCTTCTAAATTAGCATAGCTCAGATTTGTGACTTGTTTGGAGCCTCGAAAAAAGAAGCTGTGTAAATCAGCCCCTGTCAAATTAGTGTCGGCCAAATTAGCATATTGCAAGTCAACACCGTGTAGCGTCGCCTCAGTTAAATTAGCTTGAGTGAGATTGCTTCCCCAAAGTCGAGAGTCTAACAAATTAGCATCTTGTAAATTGGCGCGACTCAGATTTGCCAATGTAAGATTAGCATCCCACAATTTCGCCCGATTAAAATTAGTTTCTGTCAAATTTGCTCGACTGAGATCTGTACCCAAAATATCGGCATTTGCTAAATTTGCGCCACTGAGGTTGGCATCAGACAAGTCAGCATTTTTCAAATTAGCACCGGACAAATTAGCGCCTGCCAAATTAGCCCCGCTCAGGTTAGCTTCTTGGAGATTAGCTCCTCGCAAAGGGGCGCCACTCAAATCGCACTGCTTCCAAAGAAAGCTGACGCACCAATTATCTTTTAATAGCTGACTGATATCCTCAGCATTCGCAGCGATAACGGGAGGAGTTAAGTAGAGAGTGAACAGGGCGATCGTCAATACTGTCGCCAATAAAGTTTTCAACCTCAGAACTCTTTTCATCATAAAAATGGGTTGAAACCCCGTCCACTTCGGCAAGCTCAGTGCACTGCTTCGGCGGACGGCTTGACAATTTAATTTGCAGTGCGCCACGAGTTGTAGGACAAGAATTTACAATCTGCGGGTGATGCGTTTTGACACAACCGCTTGCCAGTTTTTAAGTCGTGCAAGCTAATTGTTTTTCGG
>JAAUPI010000016.1 GCA_012035135.1 Microcoleus sp. CSU_2_2 | reverse complement strand
TTAACGAAGAACTAGAAACGGCAAAAGAAGAAATTCAAGCGACTAACGAAGAACTGATTACCACTGTCGAGGAACTGCGCACTCGAAATCTCGATTTGCAGCAGGTTAATAACGACGTGACTAATTTGCTTGCCAGTATCAATATTCCAATTTTAATGCTGGCAAACGATTTGCGGATTCGCAGCTTTACGCCGATGGCACAGCGGCTGTTCAATCTGATTTCTACGGATGTCGGTCGCCCGTTTAGCGACATCCGAGCCAATCTGGAGATTTCCGACTTGGAAGCGATGATTGGGGAGACGATCGATACTCTTAACACGAAAGAACAAGAAGTGCAAACTCAATCGGGATATTGGTACGCCCTCCGCATTCGTCCTTACCGGACGAGCGAAAACCAGATTGAGGGTGTGGTAATAGTTTTGATCGATATTGATGCTCTCAAACGCAGTGCTGCAACCTTAGAAACAGCCCGCAACTATGCGGAAACAATTGTGGAAAGCGTGCCAACACCTTTAATCGTGCTGGATGCTGATTTCCGAGTGAACACCGCCAATCGAGCGTTCCACGAAATGTTTAAAGTTTCATCCTCAGAAATCGCGCAAGCTGACTGGTTTGAACTAGCTAACGGGCAGTGGAATATCCCGCAACTGAGAGGTTTTTTGGCAGATGTTCTAATTAATAATGTTGAGATTAAAAACTTTGAGGTGGAGCAGGTTTTTGAGCGGATCGGGCCGAAAACTTTGCTGCTAAATGCTTGTAAAGTGGAACCAGAAGACAGCGTTTCCATGATTCTGCTGTCGATCGAGGATATCACCGATCGCAAGCAGTTTGAAAGAGATCGATCGCAGTTATTGCAGCAGGAACAGTCAGCCCGCCAACAAGCAGAAATTGCTAACCGAGCTAAAGATGAATTTCTAGCGAATCTCTCCCACGAATTGCGCAATCCCCTGACTCCGATTCTGGCTTGGACGCAAATGCTGCGCTCTAAGAAAGTGAAGGAATCCGTCGCTAATCGCGCTCTAGAGGCGATCGAGCGAAACGCGATGGCGCAAGCTCACTTAATCGAAGATATTCTCGATATTTCCCGGATTACCAACGGCAAGCTTCAACTCAAAATCCGCCAGATCGATCTGCGGTTAGTCGTGCAAGCTGCGATCGATGGGGTTCAATGTTTAGCGGAAGCAAAAAACATTCCAATTGTTTCGCAGTTGACTTCTGCAACTGTTTTAGGCGATATCGATCGCTTGCAGCAAGTTTTGTGGAATATCTTGTCTAACGCCATTAAGTTTACTCCGCCGGGGGGACGAGTGGAAATCGCGCTTTCGGCGATCGAGCGTCACGCTCAAATTCGAGTCACCGACACGGGACAAGGGATTTCGCCCGAGTTGTTGCCGCATATTTTCGATCGCTTCCGCCAAGGAGATTCGAGCACCACTAAGACTAATCCAGGGCTGGGATTGGGTTTGTCGATCGTGTACCATCTTGTGGAATTGCACGGGGGAACAGTGCAAACAGAAAGTCCGGGTCCGGGACAAGGAACTACAATAATTGTGAGGTTGCCGCTGCGAAATTTGCCTGAAGATTTGACATCGCCAAACTCTACCGATCCGAGTGAATTGCTAGAATCGGCCACAAGTGCGATCGACGAAGGCGTTCCTTCTTTGGCAGGTTTGCAAGTTTTAGTTGTGGATGACGATCTCGATACCCGCGAGCTCTTAAGATTTATGCTGGAAAACTATGGGGCTGAGGTTTTGACGGTGGAATCTGCAAGGGCAGCGATGGCTGCTTTGACGGAAAATCCTGGTAGATATGACGTGCTGGTTTCGGATTTGGGAATGCCAGAGGAAAACGGGTATTTCTTAATTCGGCAAGTGCGAGATCTTGCTGCGTCAGCCGGAGGACAAATCCCAGCGGTAGCGCTGACTGCGTATGCGAGTGATCAAGAACGAGAAAGGGCGATCGAAGCTGGTTTTCAAACACATATTGCTAAGCCTGTGAAGCCTGTTCAATTAGTATTAATTGTTGCCAATTTAGCAAGACGATTTTAAATAATGTGGAGATATAATACTCGGCGGTTGAAACCGCTTCTACACAAACAAAACCCGCCTCCGCGGGTTGAAGAATACCGGCGGTTTCAACCACCGTCTTATCTTCAGTATTTGTAGGGTGCGTCGCTACCGAAAATCTGTAAATAAATAGCTACAATCTTACAGCGACGCACCTTATACCAGATATAATACTCGGCGGTTGAAACCGCTTCTACACAAACAAAACCCGCCTCCGCGGGTTGAAGAATATCGGCGGTTTCAACCACCGTCTTATCTTCAGTGTAATATTTGTAGGGTGCGTCGCTACCGACAATCTGTAATAAATAGCGACAATCTTACAGATCCGCACACTAGACAATGAAGCTAAACAAACAATCCGAATATTTTTTTGTTTGTTTATACTCCGCTAATTGCACTGGTGCGTCGCTATCAGATTGTCGATTTTTGTTAAGGGATTATCGGTAGCGACGCACCCTACAGCTATTGCTGTATGAGTTTTGAGAATTGGTAGAAAAATTGCCAAAAAGAACACAACATGAGATAATACAAAAAAATATAGAAAATCGGGAGTTATGATTCTTGCTAACTATTAAATGTCGGGGCATTACCTTCTCAAATATCCAAGCTGTAATCTTCGACAAAGACGGCACTCTAGAGGATTCTCAGGAGTTTTTAAGACATTTGGGAATTAAGCGATCGCGTCTCGCAGACGCTCAAATTCCGGGTGTTGGAGAGCCATTACAAATGGCTTTTGGTATCGAAGGTAGCAGCATTGACCCCACCGGCTTGCTAGCAGTAGGCAGCCGCCGGGAAAATGAAATTGTAGCAGCCGGCTATATCGCCGAAACAGGCAGGGGATGGTTGGAATCTTTAGCTATTGCTAGCCGTGCTTTTGATGAAGCCGACCAAATGTTAAAAAAATCCCCGCCTTCTCCTTTATTTGTTGGCAGTTTGGAAGTGCTAAAATATTTGTCTGAAGCGGGTTTGAAACTGGGAATTCTTTCTGCTGCCACGACTGAAACAGTACAACATTTTGTCAAATACCACCAATTAAGCGACTACATTCAGTTAGAAATGGGTGTCGATTCGGTTCATCTCAATAAACCAGATCCGCAACTATTTTTGCAAGCTTGTCAAAAATTAGGAGTTGAACCCGCAGTAACTTTGATGGTGGGAGATTCAGCAGGCGATATTCAAATGGCGAGAAATGCGGGTGCGGCGGGCTGTATAGGGATTTGTTGGGGGAAAGCGGAAGTTAGCCATTTGGAAAAAGCTGATGTGGCGATCGCATCTCTTGATGAAATCCAAATCTTGACATCTCCCCAGCTCTAAAGGGACGGGGATTCATGTATACCATAATTTAAGTCTTACAGGTGCTGACAAATCACCTCTACCAACTCCACCTAGATCCAATCCAAGTATTGTTGCTACTTGACGACCAATGTTTGCACAACCATTACCAACTTCCGACCCATGTCGGGAGTCACGGGCTTCCGTCTCGTTCTTCGGTGAATTACCCACACTGACCTGACGGTACATTGTGGGCTGCCAACTTGACATAGCATATTGGAAGGGATGGGGCGGACTTTGACGGTGAATTTCACAAGATCGGGTCTTGCTGCGCTCAGTAAGCCAAAGTTTCTAAAGTTTCCCGCAAATAGCAGCGAACCTGTTGGTCGATGCTGACAGTTGCTTGCGGAGACTCAAAATTGAGTTCTAGCTGCCAGCGTTGAAATCCAGAACTTGCGCCGATCGCTTCTTTGAGATTTTCCCAGATTTGAGAATCGTCGCACAGCTCGATCGGCTCTGCTGCTTGAGGTTCTTGTGCGATCGGTAGAGCATTCGCCATATTTTTATACCTCTGTTTTAATCCCCTTTGAGGATTTAAAGCTTACCTGGACACTTCCTATTATATATTCTTCTCTCACAATAGCCAATATAAAATACAAACAATCTCTGATGAAAATTCAATATTAAGTATTAATAATCTCAACTATTACTTTTGGAATAGGTATTGATTTTAAATCGCACAGTGCTGAAATGTTTAGTATCTTTAAATACACTTTTCGGTTAATTTTTTTTCAAGTTACTTTCCGATCGACTAGTCAGGTAACGATGTAGCGCCGTTTGTATGAGCAGATTCTGGATTGATCGTTCTGCCTTCTGACGACTGCTCTTTGGCAAAGGAGGATAGAATCGACTCTGGGGGCGCAGCGGAATCGGCAGTTGTCTCGCCCGCAAAAGCAGGCAAAAGGCGATCGATTTGCCAACCTGCGATCGTGAAATCCTGCCCAATTTTTTCTAAAGCATAAGGCTTTGTAGCTGCAAATTCTGATTCCGGCGTCAACAAAACAGCGCTGACACTAGCAGGCACCTGCAAAAACAAATTGCTAGCAAGGAAAGCTAAAGCAGCCCACAACAATCCAGCTAATCGCCATTGAGGAGGAAACGGCGCCACTCCAGCAGCGAGGGGAGCAAATCGGTATAGTTGCCACAAAATTATTGCTAGCAAAACAGCGACAAAAAGATCGAGCCCTCGATTTAGCGAAGATTTCAACCGACTGAGAATCCGCTGCTGCAAGGGCGTTAAATTCTGCGGTTTCACCGCCACAACTAAAATACTAAAAATGTAGAAAGGACGGAACCACTGCATCCACAACACGGGGGCAATACCCACCACCCCAACTAAAAATACTTCCAGCCATACGGGGAGTAGTGGAGAACCCACCGCCAGCCCCAGCAAGCACAGTCCCAGGAAAATCGGCAGTACCGCCACCCCAGCAACGTGAATCCACAAGAAAGGTTCAGACCAAAAAGAACGCATATCTATAGCAGAGGAAGGAAGAAGGAAGAAGGAAGAAGGAAGAAGGAAGAGGTAATATTGACGCTTGCTAATGGATTATTAGCGTAAACTGCCAAGATTGATCGAGAAGGAAGAAGGAAGAAGGAAGAGGTAATATTGACGCCCACCTTCCCCATGCGCTTAGTGTCACACTGTGAAATTTAAGATTTTCGATTCAGGACGATCGAGAATGAAACTTTAAAATTCAAGGCAGGTAATTACCCTGCCTTGAATTCAAAATCCCAAATCCCAAATCCAAAATTATGCCGATAGAGTCCGGCGTTTAGTTACCATCCGGTAGGCTTCAATCAGATCGCCTTCCGCCCAGTCGCTAAAGCCATTCAAGGAAATGCCGCATTCAAAGCCGGTATTGACTTCCTTGGCATCTTCTTTCATCCGTTTCAGGGAGTCTAGGACACCTTCGTAAATGACATTATTGCCCCGGCGCACCCGCACCTTGCAGTTACGGATGACTTTGCCAGAGAGTACCATACATCCAGCCACAGCCCCACGACCGATCGCGAACACAGCACGGACTGCCACTTCACCCAGAGGTTCTTCCACCAATTCCGGTTCTAGCAGGCCTTCCATTGCCCCTTGAATGTCATCCAAAAGTTTGTAGATGATGCTGTATTCCCGCACGTCTACCCCCGCTTGGTCGGCCGCTTGGCGAGCGCCTGTGGCGAGAGTAGTATTGAACCCGATAATTACGGCATTGCTAGCCGCGGCGAGGTCAACATCCGTTTCTGTAATTTCCCCAGGAGCCGATAGCAGCAGTCGGAGTTGGACTTCTTTTTGAGGAAGTTGTCTCAGAGCGCCAACAATGGCTTCCAGAGAGCCTTGGACATCTGCCTTCAAGATCAAGTTGAGTTCTTTGAGAACGCCTTCCTTCGCTTGTTGAGAGAAGCCGCTGAGGCTGATCCGGCCACCTTGAAGCAGTCGAGAATCTCGTTGAGAAGTAGCTCTACCAGAGGCGATCGCCGCAGCTTCTTTTTCATTTTGGAAGACATCAAACTCGTCTCCAGCCTGCGGTACTTCCCGGAGTCCGAGCACTTCCACTGCGAAGGAGGGAGTTGCTTGGTCTACGCGATCGCCCCGGTCGTCGATCATGGCCCGTACCTTGCCCAGAGCCGAGCCAGCGACCACAATATCGCCCACTCGCAGAGTGCCATTTTGCACCAGCAGAGTTGCCACAGGTCCCCTTGCCTTGTCGAGGTGAGCTTCAATCACAGTACCCTTAGCAGGTCGGTTCGGGTTAGCGTTGAGGTCTTCCATTTCCGCCACTGTCAGAATCATTTCCAACAGGGTATCCAGGTTTTCTCCTCGGATAGCACTGACTGGTACCATCGTGATATCGCCACCCCAGTCATCTGCGACCAAGCCGTACTCTGTCAGCTCTTGCTTCACCCGTTCCGGCTGAGCGCCCTCTTTGTCAACTTTATTGATCGCCACGACAATAGGGACTTTAGCTGCTTTGGCGTGGCTAATAGCTTCAATTGTCTGGGGTCGCACGCCGTCATCTGCCGCCACCACCAAGATGGCAATGTCTGTCACCCGCGTTCCACGAGCCCGCATTGCTGTAAAGGCTTCGTGACCGGGCGTATCCAAAAATACCACCTGCTGGCTCTTGCCTTCATGTTCCACATCTACGTGATAAGCACCGATGTGCTGGGTAATCCCCCCAGCTTCTCCTTGAGCCACCTTGGTTTTGCGGATCGAGTCGAGCAAGGTAGTTTTACCGTGATCAACGTGGCCCATAATTGTTACCACTGGCGGACGACGCTGGAGGTATTCCAGGTCTTCTGCGTCCACCCATTCCGTCACTTGTATGGCTTCAGATATGGCTTCAGGAGTTTCTACCTCTACGCCCATCTCTTCGGCAACCATTCTGACTGCCGCAATGTCTAGCGTTTCAGTAATGTTAACCGCGATACCTTTAGAGAACAGCCGTTTGATAATTTCCGTTTCTGGAACAGCCAGAGTACCTGCGAGTTCCTGAACAGTCATCGGCCTGCTCAGCACCAGTGTTTCTGGACGTTCTACCTTCGCTTCGGCTGTTTTGCCGCGGTTACCGCGTCCGCCAGAAGAACCAGAAGAAGCGCCTTTATCGTGAGAAGGGCCTGGTCTCTTATTTTTGCCACCGCTGCTTCCAGGTGAGCCCGGAGTTGGTGTTGATTTGGGTGCTGCTTGTGACTTCGCCTTAGCAGGGCGGGCTAGGGATAGGCTGACCGTAACTGGTGTTGGCGTATCCAAGCCGTTTTCTAAGTCATCGTCATCATCGTCTATAGGTTTTAGACGACGCTGCTGCTTGACTTTGGCAGCTTTGGCAGCTTTGGCAGCATCTGAGTTTTCTTCGTCATCTTCTTCCCAAATGGCCGAAGTCTTTTTGGAGGGACGGGGCAGGAGGCTGGGTCTATCCAGGAGAGGAATAGGAATCTCCAATGGCGTATCTTCGTCGTCGTCAGTGTCTTCCCCTGCGGTTGCGGTGTCACCGCCTCGGCTGCGCAGCCCGGTAGCCGATGTTGCGGGAGCAAGGCTCCGGCGCGGACCACCGGGCTGGGGTCGATCGGCAAGTGCAGTTTTGGCGCTTGCTGGCCCATCCCGGCGCGGTCGAGCCTCACGAGATTCGCTAGCTCCCGGCGCTGGTCTGCTGGGGCGGCTTGGTCTAGCCGGCGCTTCCAGACTTTCTGCCTGTTCTGATTGCTCTTGCTCGGTTTTGGCAAGTTTCAGTACGGGCTTGCTCCCTAGACTCTGCTGGGTGCGGTTAGGAGACTCAGCAGAGGGTCTGACTGGCGGAGATGTAAGTTTTGCTGATGGCCCGGGAGCGACTTGCGCTACGCGCTCTTTTCGTTCAGGAGCGTTGTCCGACGGTGGGAGTGCCTGAGCCTGCGCGGTTGTTTCAGAGGCGATCTCACCTACTGTTTCCGAGCCGGAGGTCGCGGGCGCGACATTGGGCTTCGACAGCACAGGTCGATTGATACTTGGTTTAAGTGGTGGCTGAAGCTGTTGAGCGGCGGGCGATTTGGGGGGAGTTGCGACGGTTGCCTGCGGGGGTTTTCTCTCCTCGTTGCCCGACTGCTGGGAGTTTGCAACTGCCTGCGGCCGTACTTTTGGACTGCGTATTTCTAAAATTTGCTGCTTCTTGTTTTGATCGTTAGGATGAGGGCCAGATTCTCTAGATGGCACTGCTGCTCTCTCAGGAGGAGCTGGCTTGCCGGGGGAAGAGTGGCTGGCTACGTATTTTTCCGCCGTTTTGCGAATGCGTTCTGCTTCGGATTCTGTAATTGTGCTGCTGTGGCTCTTGACTGAAATATTGAGCCGCTCGCAAACTGCCAAGATGTCTTTATTATCCAAATTTAGTTCCCGTGATAATTCGTAAATTCTTACTTTGCCGTTGTTCATCCACTCTGCCCTCTTTTGTGCCAACCAGTTTTTACATTTTGATTTTTTGTTCTAATGACGACATTATGCGCTGTTTAGATTCAGTGTCAGGAATCGGGGTTTTGGTACTTGCTCAGCAGTTTTATCTAGAAGATGCAACTCGCTGAAGTCTGCGATCGGACAATTCTCAAGTCTTTTTTGGAACTTAGAACTCAGAAGTCTCTGTTTTGGCAAAAGCCATCAATCAAGCTTCAGAGTTCGCATTTCCATCTTGAGGATACCTTTGCTAGTACCCTCCCCTTATCTAATCTGACACAAATCTTTCCAGACTGGTGGGCAGATCGGATTGGGGTTTTCTGGCTGGCGCTACCGGTAATTACTAGTAGAGCCGCCCAGAGGGTTTATACAGAGGACACCGAGCTCTTGTTGTCGGTTTTTCGCCTGTAGGAAGCACTGTCAGATGTGCCTAAACGCTGCCATAGTGTTTGGTACAGTTCGTCAGACACAGGCGCTTTGAGCGATCGCCCAAGTCGATTTTTTTTCTGAGCTGCTTTGAGGCATTCTGCTTCCGGACAAAGGTAAGCTGAACGACCCATGCCAAGATCTAATTGTACCTGATGAGAAGGGTAGAGCCTGACTACTCGCCAAAAAGCTTCTTTTGGAGCTATTTTTCTGCAACTTGCACAGCAGCGGTAGTTTGGTTTCATCGGAGTGAGAGGGGGAGTGGGGAGAGTGGGAGTGGGAGAGGGGAGAGGGGGAGATTGGGAGATTGGTCATCTGCCTACTGACTGCTGACTGCTGACTGGTCTCCCCCTGGGGCAAGTCTTGTCAATGTCATAGGTTTTTAGATTGGGGCTGCTGTTTCGTCCATTGCTTCTGCCTCCTCTTCCTCAAATTCTGCGGTTTCCATGTCATCCTCGAAGTCTGCTGCTTCTTCCTCTTGGGCTGCTTCTAGTTCTTCGAGCCTGCTCGCTTCGGCTGCTAATTTGCTATCTTCGGCGGTGCGATCGTACTTGGCAATATCTTTGATATCGATTTTCCAACCTGTCAGGCGGGCTGCGAGGCGGACGTTCTGACCTTCTTTACCGATCGCGAGACTGAGTTGGTCTTCCGCAACCAAAATGTGAGCGCGCCTTCCTTCTGGTGCAACTAAACGCACTTCATCTACTCTAGCAGGACTCAGAGCGTTGGCAATATAAGTTGCTGGGTCTGGAGACCAGCGGATTACGTCGATTTTTTCGCCTCGCAATTCGTTGACTACTACCTGAATCCGCGATCCCCGTGCCCCGATGCAGGCTCCTACGGGGTCTACGTCTCGATCGAGAGTATCTACTGCTATTTTAGTCCGGGGACCGACGTGCCGGGAGGGCGGATTTGCCTCCCTGGCTACAGCAACAATCCTCACCACTCCGTCTTCTATTTCTGGTACTTCGTTAGCAAACAGGTAAACCACCAAACCTGCATCGGCTCTGGAGACTAGTAACTGAGGCCCTCTAGTAGAGCCTTCGCCTACTTTTTTGAGGTACACCTTAAATGTAGCGTTGGCGCGGTAATTGTCATTGGGCAACTGTTCGCGCTTCGGGAGTTCGGCGTCTACTTCGGGCTGACCAAAACTACTTGTCACCGCTAAAATTACTGACTGTCTCTCAAACCTAAGCACTCTTGCTTGAAGAACGGTTTCTTCTAAATCTTTGAACTCTTCTTGAATCATTTTGCGCTGTTGATCGCGCAATTTTTGTGCCAGAACTTGTTTGGTCTGGATGGCTGCCATGCGACCAAATTCTTTTTGATTGGGTGTTACATCTACGAGAACGATGCTACCCGGTTGAGCTTCGGTGGCTACTTCTTGTACTTCGGAGAGGGATATTTCGTGATCGGGATTGTTAACTTCTTCAACAATAGTTTTGTTGGCTAAAACGCGGAAACCTTCTTGTTCTGCGTCGAGTTCTACATCAAAATTGTCGAAGTATTCTTCGCTGAAGTGGTCGAGTTTTTGGGTGCGACGGTAGCGTTCGTATCCTTTGAGCAGAGCTTCTCGCAAGGCAGCTTGGACGGCGTGTTTAGGTAAATTGCGCTCTTTGCTAATACCTTCGACCATTTCTTTTAGTCCGGGCAAGGGAACCATTGACATATAAAACACTCCTTTTTGGGTAATCGGTAATCGGTAATCGGTAATCGGTAATCGGTAATTGGTAATCGGTAATTGCCGAAGCAACAAGAATGAGTGATGAGGGATTAGTTGCAGGATTGAATTAGATTGGATGGGTGTTGTATTTTTTTATTTCACTTTAACCAGCAGTCACAAAATTAAAAATTCAACACTCAAAACTCACAGGCGGGCACGGGGACACCGCCCCTACAACTCGAAATTTCCCTTTACCCCTCTTTTCCTTCGTCTAGTTCGACTTGGGCAATTTGAGGGCGGGGAATTTTAATCTGTCGCCCTTTTTGATTGAGATAAACTGCTGTTTCATCGCGGCTAACCAGTAGTCCTTTCCACTCTTTGATTCGCGAGTCCGGTTCGGCAGCTTTGACTGTCACGGGGAAACCTTTAAAGGTAATGAATTCTCGATCTCTACTGAGTAATCGGGAAATACCGGGACTGGAAATCTCTAGTACGTAGGCGTCGGGTATGATGTCGGCTGCGTCTAACTCTGCTTCGAGGGCTGTGCTCATCCGCTCGCAGTCGGCTAAACTGGTGTCTTGCTGGGAGTTGCGGATATCTACCCGCAAGACGGGTGGATTTTGGTTGGTGTGAAACACTGCTCCCATTACTTCCAATCCCAGTGTTTCCGCAACGGGGGTAGCTAAGTCAATGATTTGTGGGATTAGGGGATGAGTCATATGGAATTTTTGAGTTAAAACAAGCAAGGAAAAATCAGGTCTTGGACTCGCAAGTATGATGTACTCAGACCTTTTCCTGCGATCGATGCAACAAAAAAAAGTGGGCTTGACCCACTTCTAGGTGAAACAATTTCTTCCGAGAAGTTTGAGGGCTTCCTCTGATCGAAGTTTTCCTCATTCCTCAGTTTAGCTCGATCGCCCGCCCGCTGACAAACCGCCTTCGGAGTTCGCCAATACCCGGAAGGGGAGAGGGAGTAAAGTTCAATTAAAGCCGTCCTCAAAGGACGGGGTTTCTACCCAATTTTCTGATGAAAATTTTAAAGTCCGGGAACTGGAAACGCACACCCTTATGGATTCTGGCAGGCATCACTGTAATTATTCTCGGAAATGATCCTTGGGAAGTTTTCCCTTTTGTTCAATACAGACGGATGTACTGTTCCCATGATGCAGTCAAGTCTCCCTATTGCAATTTTTCACTCCTTCGCACCCTAGAGGGGCATCCTACAGTTTCTGCCATTGTTATCAGTGCGGACGCTCAAACTCTGGTCAGTGGTGGTCAAGATAGAACAATTAAGGTCTGGAAACTGCAAACAGGAGAGTTGAAAAAAATACTACACAGTGATTCAGGTGCAATTAATGCTCTGGCGATCGCTCCTGATGGCAAAACTGTTGTCAGTGGTAGTGGCGATCGCATAGTTCGCATCTGGGATCTTACCTCAGATCGCCCTCAGCCGTAATTTTATGATTGGTAGTACCCCGAAGGGGCTGACGGTGTGGAATCTGCAAACAGCCGAGCTAGAAGCAGTTCTGGATCGAGAGCCAGAGCAAATGAGTCGTTTCGTCGTCAGTCCTGATGGCAAACTATTAGCCGGAATTACAAAGGATTCGAGAATTAAAGTGTTGCAGCGTTTGTCAAATTGAAATCTCAACCTAACGCGGAGCTATTTGTTGCAGTTGTTTGGCTTGTTCTAAAATTTTCTCGAAATCTTCTTCGCTCAACCGCTGGATGTAATTGATTTTGAATTCTTCTAAGAAATCGCACAGCAAGAGTTGTATTTCTTGCCAGGTTTGCTGCTGTTGAAGTTCGTTTCCTAAAGCTTGCCCGAAATGTTGGACTAGTTGGTTTGAGAGTTGAATACCTTTGGGGTCTTCGCTGGCGGTTTTGAAGGCTTCGTAGGCATTTTGGGGGCCGAGTGTGGCTAATTTTGATAGTTCTGCCACTAATTGCGAGGCTAACTGTGCGGGTAGATCTCCGAGTCCGGGTACTTGCTGGAATCCTTGATAGAGGGGGGATTGTTTGAGAAAGAGTTCTATATTGTAGCGGAGGAGAGCTTCTAAATCGGGCTGGAGTTGAGGGAGGACGTTGTAGACGGTGACTTGAACCAAACGAGAGGCGATCGCTTCTATTTCGTTGATATTATTAATGTCTAAATATCGCTGTTTCTGAGATTGGAATAGTTGTTTTGCTAGTTCGCCGCTGCTAATTGATTGTTGCATCTGGTTGATGAGCTGAATTACTACTACTTCGGTTAATTCTTGGGCGAAGTTAGCGACGAAACCGCGGCTGATTTGGGTGCGTATGGGTTGGAGATCGGGCATTTTGGCTTGGTGGATGCGAACTGTGACGGTTAATGCTCGCAATAACCGCCAGAATGGGAGGATCATGAAGATGTCGTACCACCGCCAGAGCATCGCTTGCCGCCAGGTGACGCTGCGGTGGCGACGGCTGATGAAGTAGGTGCGGGCTAGAAATTCGATCGCAAATATGGCAATAAATGGCAGGTCAATTAACCAAAAATTGTCTTGAAATTCCCCGTTTTCTCCGATCACACGGTAATAGTTGGTGGCAATTAATGGCTTGATTCTGTTGTCAAACCAGTTAATTTCTTGTTGCCAGCCTTTTTTGTTTAAATATTCTTGGCTCCAAAATGTTTTGAATGATTGTTTGGCTGAGTCTTGCGGATTCGGAGCACGATCGCGTATCCGGTCTTTGATTTTTTCTAAGCTACCACTTTTTGATGCTACTCGAAAAGGATCTTCGTCGATCATTTTCGCGCTGAGATTGTCTAGTTCCTGCAATTTAGCTGCTACTTGGGAAGAGGGCAGGCCTGTTTGGACTACTTGATTTTTTAATTCTTCTAATGTTTCTAAATATTTCTGGATGTCTCGGTGGGGTTTAATTCCTTTGAATGGATCGTATACTTGGGTAACAACTGGTAGTTGACGGAAGTAGAAATCTCGCCAGGGAACGTAACTTATGTCAAATAATACTATGCCTAAATCTACTATAGCAATCAGTGCCATTAACCGCTCAAACCAGGGTATTTTGGAAGAAGTTTTGCGGTGGTTGGGAGTTGGAGAAGGCGGAAGTTTTGGTGTCATGCAATTTGAGATTTGAGATTTGAGATTACTCCGTTGATATCAGGTTGATATCGATTAGCTAGTCTTTGATTTTAATGTGCGTTTATTTGGGTTTTGGATTGTTGATTTTGCCTGGGTTCGATGGAAAAATTTTAAGGCAAAATATCAACAGCGATTCCCTTCGGGATAGCTTCGCTCGCCCGGACTTGACAGAAGGCACACCAGAGTTAGACAGCTTCTCTCTGACAGTAAAATTATATCTCAGGCAGAATCCTAAGTTTCTGTTAGACGTTGTAGAGGTAGCTGGGGCGGATTTATCTGTGGAAATAAATCTCAAATCTAAAATCTAAAACTTGTACTCTGGCGAAGTCGAAGTATCTAAAATCTAAAATCGGCTGACTTCTAAGGCGAATATATTGCACCGATCGCACTTTGAGGTTAGACTGACCTTCGAGTTTGGGGTCAAACCCTCAAGAGAGTTATACTTGCTGTGGGGCAGTCTGGCGAGAGATCCCCGCCCGCTCGCTTAGTGGCTGCCGCTGTGCTAAGGATAGGGCTTGTGCCTCAACCAAAACCAGCTCGCGAGCGGTTCTCCTGAATAAAATGACACCCTAAGTATAGTTTTGTTCACTGTTTTTAATATATGACATACTGCCTTAATCTCGATTGCCAAAGAGACAAGCGTCAGAACCCACCAGGCACAAAGTATTGTCTCAACTGCGGTTCAAAATTGCTATTGAAAGACCTTTATGCCGCAACTGAACCGCTGCGCGACGGGGGATTTGGCAGAACTTTTAGAGCTGTAAATCACGGAAAATTTGAGGAATTGTGCGTTATCAAACAGTTGTCGCCACCGCAGGAGTTTCAGCGGAAACCCGGTCATTTTAAAAAGTATGTGCGGCTGTTTGAACAAGAGGCTAGGCGACTTTACGAACTGAAACACCCGCAAATTCCTCAGTTGATTTCTTATTTTGAGGAAGACGGTAGATTGTATTTGGTACAAGAGTTTATTGATGGCAATAATTTAAAAGATGAATTAGAAAAATACGGCGGCTATAGCGAAATTAAAACTAGGGAACTGCTATTAGATTTGTTGCCTTTGCTAAAGTTTGTTCACGATCGCAATGTAATTCACCGCGATATCAAGCCTGAAAATGTGATCCGCAGAGCTCGCGATCGCAAGTTGGTACTCATCGATTTTGGGGTTTCCAAACAGGTGGTAGCTGAGGCTCCAAGCAAAGCGGGAACTAAGTTAGGAACTCCCGGTTATGCGGCTCTAGAACAGCGGCACGGTAGGGCTGTTCCTGCTAGCGATCTTTACAGTTTGGGGGTGACTTGCATTCGCTTGTTGACTTCTGTTATGCCTTATTTGGATATCTACGGAGACATTCATGATGACCTTTACGACCCGCTTGAAGGTCGTTGGCTTTGGAGAGAAGCTTTGCCGAAAGGAATAAAGATTAGCCCGGATTTAGGTGCGGTTCTAGATAAGTTGATTCAGGAATATGTTAAAGACCGCTATAAGTCTGCTGTGGAAGTTTTGCAGGCTTTAAAACCTCCGGCTGCTGTGGTTGTGTCGCCGCCACAAAAGTCGCAGCAGAAAACTCTGATTAATAACTCTATATCAACTCAACCTGTTACTCAAAATTCGCTAGTTTCTGTACCGTTAGAGTCAGAAAAAGGGATTGATTATTCTCAGTTGGAAATGCTGCTGGCTGCTAAAAATTGGCAGGGTGCAGATCGCGAAACTTCTGCAAAGATGTTGGAGGTGATGCAGCAAATGTCGAGAGGTTATTTGACGGAGGAAGATATTAGGAAGTTTCCGATTAAGGATTTGCAGACGATCGACCAACTTTGGGTGCGGCACAGTCACCGCAGGTTCGGTTTTTCTGTGCAAAAGGGTTTGTGGCTCAAGTTGGGGGGAAAACCAGGTGTTTATGATGTTAGCATTTGGGAGAAGTTTGGCGATCGGGTGGGCTGGCGGGTTAACAATGAGTGGGTGTATTATTCCGACCTGAATTTTACTTCTAAGGCGTTACCAGGACATTTACCGGGAGGGACTGTTTTTGGATGGGAAGGTGGGGTTTTGTGCGGTGTTTTGGGTTTGGGTGGGGTGTGGTTTCTACTGTCACGACGAGATTTATAGCAGTTGACAGCTTGCAGTGAGCTTGCCGAACTGTTGATAGTTGACAGTTACATAACTTGGAACTCAAAATTACCTTCATCTCCTGTTATCTAAAAATTAGCTAAAAAAAAAGCGGGAAATCAGATATAATCGCAAACTGTTTTTGTGTGATATGTTCTTACGTAAGGGCTAGTTTACAAAGTCAAAGGCCAGTCCTTGGCCCGGAGAAAGCATGGTTGACTGGCTTTGGCTAATTCAAAAAGGAGATACATTTATTATGCTGCAAGAAAAACGTCTCAAGCCGTGGACTGTAGTTCGCTCGCTTCCAAATGTAGAACAGGTTGTTGTGGGTGAGTTTCGCAGTTGGTCAGATGCAGACGGTCACTTGCAAATTCTTAAGCGGATGGTTCCGGCTGATCCGTTAAGTGTGGTATTCATTCCGGCTGTTCAAGCGTCGTGATGTCGGTGTTAAATTGATTTGGTACGATCGCTCTTTGACAGGACTGACGCTTTACATTCTATTTGTACGGGATATGGGTTGAGTTTGGTGGGCATTGCCCACCCTACAAATGGTATCTGTGGGTAAGTCGTGTTTGAGTTTCATGAGGGCGATCGCTCTTTAATTTTCTCATGCCCTTGATTCAACGGCTTGTTAATTTTTAACAGGAATGTCGGCATAAGTCCCCAACTAAAATCTCCGATTTATTCGAGAAGAGCGAATCAGAATTCTCCAGACGGATGGAACAGCCGTTGCTGAAGCGTCGAGGGGAGGTAAGACCAAAGGGCGGACGCAAATCCGTTCTAAGGCACTCTCGTGTGAAGCTAGAAGCCCCAACTATACCGCTAGGTTAGTTGGGGTAGTTCACTGTCCTTGACTGCGGCGAATTTCAGTAATTTGGTCGGCCACATCCAAAATTCCTTGTGGCATCGAAGACCCGGTTAAAATAATATCTAAATGATGGGGCTTGCTATTAATTAATGCCAACACTTCTGCTTCCGGAATCAAGCCAAAATTAACCGCTAAACTCAATTCGTCGAGAATAACTAGCGTGTAACGGCCTTTGCGCACAATATCTTGAACGTAATGCCACAATCGCTCGATCGATCTTACTTCCGCTGCATCTAAATCGGCCTTGTCAATACAACGCGGTAAATCGCACCGCACCCAATCTAAATTCTGCCCCAGTCGCACCGGATGCTCGTGCCCTTGATTGATTCCTCCTTTGAGAAACTGCACCGCTAACACCGGAGTCCCCTGTCCCGCAATTCTGAGGGCCTGAGCCATGACATTGGTAAAAAAGCAGCGGTGCGGGCCTGTGAAGACTTGCACCAGCCCTTCAACTGTGTAGGGCAAGCTGTGGGTTAAATTGAGTGCAGGGGTTTGTAACTGGGCAACCATAGGGCAATATTCGATCGGTAATTATTTTTGGGTGCGACTGTGAGCCTGACGGGGCAGCAGCCTGCTTAACAATATATAGTGTAATGGACTGAATGCACATCCGATCGAACGCTAGATATACAACTCATGCAAAGCTCGCGGCAGTGGCGATCGCAGCTATTTGCCCGATATATCTCAAGAAAAGGTAAACTTTGAATGTCGCGGCGCTAGGAGCAAGACACAGTGAGATTAGTGATTTTGGGAGGGCCGGGAGCGGGAAAAGGAACTCAGGCTGAACAACTGTGCAGCAATTTGAACATTCCTTTGCTGGCTGTGGGTGATATTCTGCGGGAGGCGATCGCACAAGACACGGATTTGGGCAAGTTAGCGGCGTCTTATGTCGAAAGAGGGGAATTGGTTCCCGATGCGACTATGATTCAATTCTTTCGCCAGAGGCTGCTGCTGTGGGATGTCTTTAATGGCTGGGTGTTGGAGGGCTATCCGCGAACGGCTTTTCAAGCTGAGGAGTTGGATTTTTTGCTGTCAGATTTGGGACAAGAGCTTGATTGGGCGATTTGGTTAAAAGTTCCGACTGAGGTGTTGTTGAGTCGATCAATCGAACGGGATCGATCGGATGATAGTCCTGAAATTTTGCAGCGTCGGCTCGATTTATTTGAGGAGCAAACTCTCCCGATTTTAGATTATTACGAGTATCGTAAAAAGCTGTTAACTGTCAACGGCGATCGATCTCCGGAAAAAGTGCAGCAGGATATTCTTAAAATTGTTAGTAGTTAGTAGTCAGTTGGCAGTTGACAATTGATAGGAAAGCAGTTGACAGTTGACCGGAGAGCAGTAAAAACCAATAACAAATAACCATTCCCCATTCCCCATTCCACATTGCTTATGTCTATAAAACGTGCCGATGGCAGACAGCCAAATCAACTTCGTCCGATTAGTTTCGATCGCGAATTCACCAAATTTGCCAGCGGTTCGGTGCTAGCAAAAAGTGGCGATACTCAGGTACTTTGCAGCGTTACGATTAAGCCAGGAGTCCCTAGGTTTCTGGAGAATACTGGACAAGGTTGGCTGACCGCGGAATATCGAATGTTGCCGGGATCGACGCCGCAGCGACAAGAGCGGGAATTTATGAAATTATCGGGACGCACTCAAGAAATTCAGCGGTTGATTGGACGCAGTTTGCGATCGTGCTTGGATATGCAATTATTGGGCGAGCGTACAATTCTGGTGGATGCTGATGTTTTGCAAGCGGATGCGGGGACTCGCACGACTTCTATTACTGGCGGATTTGTGGCTGTGGCAGATGCTTTGAATAAGTTGGTGCAAAAAGGTGATTTAGTGCGATCGCCCTTGATTCGCCAAGTGGCTGCCGTGTCTGTGGGACTGTTGGAAGGAGAGCTGTTTTTGGATTTGAATTATCTGGAAGATGTGGCGGCGGAAATTGATTGTAATGTGGTAATGAATGGAGATTTGAATATTATCGAAATTCAGGGAACTGCGGAAGATGGAAGTTTTAGTCGGAGTCAGTTAAATCAAATTTTGGATGTGGCAGAAATCGGGATTCAAGAATTATTGGAGGCTCAGCGGCAGGCTTTAGTTAAGTAGGACTTATATCAATTTTTTATGAAGCTACATAACTGAAAACTGCAATAACTAGATATATACGCTTACCTACATAACTTCTTCGAGCTACCTATTCAGCAGACAGCGCGATTACCGATTCAGTATTAATCCTAGCAGTATAAGCGACTTGTGCGCCCTGTATTCCTTTTAAATCTTCAACACGTTTTTGAATTTCGGAAACTCCAGCAGCTTTTAATGCAGTTAAAAATGCTCGGTCATTATAAACTTCTTCAGAAAACGAAACTTCGTCACTTTTAGAAAGATTTTGGATACGGGCGGCTTTGTTGACTGTCGAGCCAAAATAGTCGCTCGAATTATTGAGATTTACCAGCAAAGCCGTACCTCGGTGAATGCCAATTCTGACTTGAATCCACTCTTCTTGTTGGCGAGTTGAGTTGTACTCTCTAAAACTGGCCACAGCATCGGCGGCAGCCATAATTGCTTGTTCGTTGTTGATAAAGGAAGCCATGACAGCATCGCCGATGGTTTTAATGATTTTGCCACCACATCTCTCGATCGACTCAAAGAAAATTTCAAAATGGTCGCGCACAATATTGTAAGCTTTAGCATCTCCCAATGTTTCGTACATTCTGGTAGAACCAGTAATATCGGTAAACATAATAGTAATAGCCCGAATTTTAACTCGTTCTCTTTCTGATATAACTTGTTCCCCGAACAGACGCTTGTAATCCGGGTGGTGAAGCAGTTGAATGCCTGAAAGACGAAGTGGCAGTTGTTCTAATGTTAGTTCATCATCGGGCAATTTATCGGGTACTTCATTATGAAGTAGTGGAGGAAGATCGCAGACTTCTCGCTGTTGGAGAGTATCGATTTCTTGGTTCAGCGAAAAAGTAACTTCTACCTGCTCCAAATCTATTTTAAACTCGCGCTCGCACATCGGACACAAAGACATTTCTGATGCGTCTCCCAGATGCTTAAATTCGTCTACCATCATGTTGCAGTGAGGGCAGTGAATATCCCAGTGTAAGTCGAATACGCCGGCTTTTACTCCGTGGAGAAATTCCGAAGTAATTCTTTTAACATTCTGAACTAAATCGCCTGTTACATAGTAAGGATTAATCCTCATTCTCTGCAAAACATAAGAATTATTTAACCAGTTTTCAATTTGGTCAAGTGTTCCACCGCTAGCACCGGGACGTTTTTTGAGTTGTGCTATTTTTTCTGCCAGAAGTTCGATTTTCATAATTAGCTTGCCTTTGCGTTTCAGGGCAAGACATTTCTAAGCAGTCTATTGTTTGAGTTGCTCATCCGGTTTGTCTTAGCCTCAGTATTTTTACGGCTTTGGAGCTATGTAGATGTCCCTAATATATACATAAATCTTAACAAATTAGCTGAGTGATGGCTATGTTTATTTTGGCAGATCGATCGGGCTGCAACTTTTCTGAATGCAGAGATCGATCGCTTTCTGGTTATGTCTACAGGAAGATGTTATGACAGTGGGTCAACTGTCCACCACCAACTGCCCACCACCAACTGCCAACTGCCAACTGCCCACTGACAAAAAAAAAGAGGGTGTTTCCCTCTTTTAATCACTGTGACAGCGATGTTATTCGTCCGTCGCTGAAGGTATTTCTTCTTCTTCTACCTCTAAAGTTGCTTCTGGTATAGCTTCCGTTACAGCTTCCGGTATATCATCTTCCATTGCCGACGGTACGTCCTCGAGCATTTCATCAGGGATTTCCTCAGCATCGATCGATTCTACAGGAATGTCCACGGCTGCTTTAGCTTGTTTTTGAGCTAGCATTTTTTCTCGGAACTTAGCAGCCATTTCCTCAGCTTTTTCGTAAACCAATTCGCGATTTTTGACCATCGCGCCCGGTTCGGGTTCCAACTGTTTGGTAGAGAGAGAAATCCGGCCTCTGTCAGCGTCCAAGTCAATGATCATCACTTTCACTTCGTCGTTGACATTGAACACGCTGTGAGGCGTATCGATGTGATCGTGCGAAATTTCTGAGATGTGCAGCAAGCCGCTGACGCCACCGATGTCGATAAAGGCGCCGTAAGGCTTGATGCCGCGCACTGTACCGATGACGACTTCCCCGACTTCGAGGCGGTTCATCTTCTTCTCAACTAAGGCGCGACGGTGACTCAAGACTAAGCGGTTGCGATCTTCATCTACCTCTAAGAATTTTAATGGTAATTCTTCGGCGACTAATTCTTCTTTCGGTTTGCGGGTACTGATGTGAGAACCGGGAATAAAGCCTCGTAACCCTTCAATTCTCACCAGTGCGCCGCCGCGGTTGGTGGCAAAGACTTGCGATCGGACTGTGGCATCTTCTGCTTGCAGTTGCCGCACTCTTTCCCAGGCCCGCATATACTCTATGCGTCGGATCGACAGCGTTAATTGCCCGTCTTCATTTTCATCGGTGAGGATGAAAAATTCTCTGGTTTCATTTGATTGCAATACCTCTTCAGGGCTTTCCACTCGATTGATCGACATTTCCTGAATGGGAATGTACGCTGCTGTTTTAGCACCGATATCAATCAGAGCGCCCCTCGGTTCTATACTAAAAACTGTACCCGCTACTACATCGCCGGGGCTAAAGTGATAGTCATATTTGTCTAGTAGGGCTGCAAAATCCTCGTGAGTAAAGCCGATGTCTTTGACTGTGGTTTTGAGATTGACCATGCGAATAATTTCCTAGGATTTCTCTCCTTCATGTTTTTCATTTGTGCAGGCAGATATTAGAGATTTTGGTGAAAAAGCGGTTAACTTCTTGCAAAATCTGTTACGAAAGTCAGTTTTTGCTAACTTTTGCCGGGTGCAACCGCACACCCGCCCTTGCCATTGCTACTACTCCCAACTCTGCGTTAAAACGTTTCATTTTAACATTCGGAGTCAAGTAGCCTATTTTGACATACTCACCGCCCTAAAAGTGCGGTGATTCTTGACACTTCATTGAGTTATGCTACCGTTCGGTAGTCTGACTCTCCTTCGATGTCCGTTTACAGTCGCGGCAATGCCTTATCCCGACTTTTAAAACAGCATAGCAGAAAGCCGTCCTTTTACGACGGGGTTTTAGACCCATTTTCTCGATCGCTTACCCGAATACTGTTGTGAAATTAATTTAGAGAAGTCTAGCTCCCAGTAGCGCAGGATGCAGGGGTTTCTCGATCGCCCGCATCCGTCGGGGACACATCGGGCACACCTGGAGGATTCACTGGCGGAGTTTCTGGAGATTCAGTTTCGTTGAGCGGAGTCTGAAGATGATTGAGGGTATCTACAAAATCTCGGATGCCTCGGAATTGCCGATATACAGAAGCGAAACGGACGTAAGCTACTTCACTGAGGGGCCGCAGGTGCAAAAGTACCAATTCTCCGATTTCCGAACTGGTGACTTCCCGGATCGATCGACCTTGGAGTTCTGCCTCGATTTCTTCTGCTAAGATTTCTAGTTGTCCTGTTGCCATGCCTGTTTTTTCGCACGCCCTAATCAGTCCCCTGACTAATTTTGACCTGTCAAAGGATTCGCGCTTGCCGTCCCGCTTAATCACAGTAATCGGTACAAATTCTATGCGTTCGTATGTTGTGAACCGATGTTGACAGCTCAAGCATTCGCGTCGCCGCCGGATACTTTGACCTGATTCGGCTGAGCGCGACTCTAGGACGCGACTATTTGTGTGTTGGCAGGAGGGACAGCGCATGATTGCTGATTGTAGCAGGCGTTGCAAGTAAATTGCCATTCATCATTTGCGCGATCGCGCAAATGATGAATGGCTGGACTAGAAAAATGACTCAGCACAGAATGCTGAAAATTATCTGAAGGCAGAAGATTTCTGTAACAGAAAGCTCTGACTTGGGCACCTAGTTATTTACCAATCCGGGGAGGTTCCCGGAAGGCGATCGCAAAAAATAGTACGCCTAAGGCTAAAGTCAAAACCAAAATGTAAGCAACACTTTCCATGTTAAAGTTTCCCTATCTTCCCTTGCCGTATTATTTTATCCCAATTATTGCTTTTGCAATTCACAGATATTTCCGAAAACTCGAAGCCGAAGGAAGAAGGAAGAAGTCAATCCCTCCTACCTCCAAGGGGCTAAGTTTGAAGGAACAAGGAAGAAATAAGATTCAATCACAGCAATGGTTTCAGCAATTAATAACCTCCTAATAACCGGGTCGGTTGGTATATTCAGTCAAAAAAACCCCGGTTTCTTCAAGAAACCGGGGTTTTTTTCAGCACCGGAAAACATTGCTGTTGCCCGATGGTTGGCGAAATCTAGATAGATTCCTCTCTTCTTGTCGTCATGTCGCCCAACTTTTGGAACAAGCCGAACTCGACTTGTTCTTCCAAGTCAGCCTCAATTCCAGCAAACACGTCGCGGAAGATAGTCCGAGAACCGTGCCAGATATGACCGAAGAAAAACAGCAAAGCAAAGCAAGCGTGTCCAAAAGTGAACCAGCCACGAGTTGAAGTGCGGTAAACCCCGTCAGACTTCAAAGTTTCGCGATCGAATTCAAACACCTCACCCTTTTGAGCGGCGCGAGCATACTTCTTAACATCTAGAGGATTATTAAACGTTTGACCGTTAAGTTCGCCACCGTAGAAGCTGACTGTAACTCCGCTTTGTTCAAAGCTGTATTTTGATTCAGCACGGCGGAAGGGGATGTCAGCACGAACGACCCCATCTTTGTCTGTCAAAATCACTGGGAAAGTTTCAAAGAAGTTCGGGAGGCGGCGAACCGACAATACCCGACCTTCGCTATCAGTAAATACTGGGTGACCCAGCCAGCCTTTAGCAATACCGTCGCCATTAACCATTGCGCCGGCGCGGAACAAACCACCTTTTGCTGGAGAGTTGCCCACGTAGTCGTAGAAAGCCAATTTTTCAGGAATTTGCTCGTAAGCTTGTTGGATGCTAGCGCCGGAGGCTAAACTAGCTTGAGCTCGGCGATCGATTTCTTGTTGGAAATAGTTACCGTCCCACTGATAGCGAGTTGGGCCAAAAAGTTCGATCGGAGTAGCAGCAGAACCGTACCACATTGTACCGGCTACCACAAAAGCTGCGAAGAAAACAGCAGCGATACTGCTAGACAGTACAGTTTCGATATTTCCCATCCGCAGGGCTTTGTAAAGCCGTTCCGGTGGGCGTACAGTCAAGTGGAACAAACCAGCAATCACGCCAACTACGCCCGCTGCAATGTGGTGAGCCACAATACCGCCTGGATTAAAGGGGTCAAAGCCTTCTGGGCCCCAAGCAGGCGCTACTGCCTGGACGTGACCGGTCAGACCGTAGGGGTCGGACACCCACATTCCCGGACCGAAGAGTCCCGATAGGTGAAATGCGCCGAAGCCGAAGCACAGTAAGCCAGAAAGGAACAAGTGAATGCCAAACATTTTCGGCAAATCGAGGGCTGGTTCACCGGTGCGTGGGTCTCTGAAGAGTTCTAAGTCCCAAAATACCCAGTGCCAAACTGCTGCTAAAAACAGCAAGCCAGAGAGGATGATGTGGGCAACGGCGACGCCTTCAAAAGACCAATATCCGGGATCGACATTACCTTCGCCAGTAATACTCCAGCCACCCCAAGAACCGGTAACTCCCAAGCGAGTCATGAAGGGTAGCACGAACATACCTTGACGCCACATTGGGTTCAGAACTGGGTCTGTGGGGTCAAAAATTGCTAGTTCGTATAGGGCCATTGAGCCGGCCCAGCCTGCCACGAGGGCAGTATGCATTAAGTGTACAGAAATCAATCGGCCTGGGTCATTTAAGACGACTGTGTGTACGCGATACCAGGGTAATCCCATTGATGGCGCTTCTCCAAGGTGTAAGTGTTGATGTTTATTTTGACCGAATGGTCAGATGTTTAATTCCCAAAAGCGATCGGCAGGGTTTAAATTCTGCCTTCTACTTTCTGCTTTCTGCCTTCGAGGGTGGAGGCTTGACATACTCACCGTCCTAAAAGTGCGGTGATTATTGACACTTCACCGGGTGATGCTACAGTCGCAGTCTGACTCTCCCTCTGTGTCCGTTTAGAGTCGTGGCAATGCCCTGTCCCGACTTTTTCTACATACTACACGAGTGAGTATGCAGAGATTGAAGGTAAAGCCGTCCTCAAAGGACGGGGTTTTAAACCCATTTTTGTGATAAAAATGAAAGCTATCTAAAGAAGTGTATCGATAGTTAGAACCGATTGCAATATGTCGGCATTACATTAGTTGGGGGTTGCCGATTTGACATCGGGCTGCGATCGTCCCAAGGCGCTCTATCACTTGCTCCGCATCGATGAACCTCGTGAGTACGACGTTGCCAATGTTTTTGGAGGGATCGGTAGGGTCTACGGGGACTGTGGGTTTGACTTCTACCATGAGTACAGCTTCTTCTACGCGGTAGAGCCACATTTTTTCTTTTTGATCCCAGAGGCAAACGTCGAGTTGTGTAATGTCGGGCTGGCGTCTCCAGGCGGCGTGAGTCCACTCGCCACCAACTCCCCAGACGCGCCCGACTATCCAGCCGTCGGATAAGAAAAAGTATTTCACTTGCTGTGTACGCTTGTTGAGATTTTGTTGTTTAGCGTAGCGCAAAACTGCAAAAGTACCGAATTATGGAACCGCGATCGACGCGTTCGGTGAAGCCGTTGCCGTTCCCCACAGGTTCACAGAAGAGTAGGGTAGGGCGCGAAGGGAGAGGTTGACAGTTGACAGTTGACAGTTGACAGTTACCAATTACCAATTACCAATTACCAATTACCAATTACCAATTACCCATTACCAATTACCCATTACCAATTACCCATTACCCATTACCAATTCCCCCTAACTAATCCCTCGCCCATTCTTAGTAAATTCATCAACGGTTTGGTGTGACAATTCATTGACTGTCATAGCTTGCAATACGTCAAAAGGCAATGTCAAATGATGGGCACCAGCTAACAAAGTCTTTACAGCTTCTGCGGGTGATTTAATGCTAGCTGCTAAAATCTGAGTATTAGTTTCCTTCAATATATTTGCCATATCTTGTACTAAGGAAAAACCATCTCCCAGCAGTCTGGTGGCACGATTTACGTAGGCGATCGCATATTTTGCCCCCGCTGCCGCTGACACCGCTGCCTGAGCCGCACTGTAGATCGCTGTCACAGCACAAGGAATTTCGGCGGACAAATACGCTACTGCTTGAAAACCAGCAGCCGTTGCTGGAACTTTCAAAACAGTTTGCTGTCCAATTAAGTCAAAAGCAGCTTTTCCTTCTGCGATCATGCCATCTGCATCAGATGCCACTAGTTGATAATACACTTCGCCAGGAATTAGTTGCGCTAATTGTTTGAGCGTATCTTCCGGTGATAAATCGCTGTTTGCCAAAAGTGTCGGATTAGTAGTGATTCCCGCTATCCACCCGAACTTGCTCGCCATTTTGGCTTCCGCTATAATTGCAGTATCAACGTAAATTGCCATCTGCTCTACACCTTCTATTTGCTATTTTCCAGACACTTAGTTTCAGCTTGAGACAAATCATCCGAAATGGATGCTTTAGTTGTCAGCATACCAGATCCCCAATCATATTGATATCAAGTAAAAATAATACTTAAGTGATGAATATCACGTCATTTGCCGATCGTTCTCACCAAGTCCGGAAAACTTTTATCACAAAATGCCGGATACACATAGTTCACATTTGTAGTAGTGGTTATGTATCAAATAACTCAAGGAGGTGACTCAGAAAATGATACAAGAAGAAAATCAACAGCCACAAGTCAGCCTTGAGATATCTTCTGAAAACGCAGATTTGGAAAAAACAGCAGCAACTACTCAAGAATTGCCGGAAAATGTTGAGCCTTCAAATCAGTCCCAAGTAGTTAAAAATGACGGTGAAGATGGTTTGAAGGCTCTAGCCCGCTTGGTGATGGTAAGTTTAACTTGGTCGCTGGCGGGACTTTCTAAACGCAAGTAATACCAAATATGGTTTAATAGCCTATTGATTAATTTGTAATTGGTAATTGCTAAGTTTATGCGGTGCTTCAGTCAACAAAAAAAATCTATGTCGATCGCCCTCTGGATTTCCCTCAAAGGATCGGATGGGCGATTGCTTTTATGCAATTTGTGCGTTAGGAAGTGTCTTTAAATCAAAACTAAAAACTATTCTTCTTTGCTAGTAGAGCCTGGGTGAAGCATTCGGATCTAAAACCTGTAATCGATCGCAGAGACGATCGCCCGAATGCTTCACCCCTACAAGTATATAAAACCGATGCTACCGGACACGATATGATATCAAATCCGGTAGCATCGGAATTACAGCATATATAATTCCGAATGCCAAATTATCAATTACCAATCATCGTTTTGCTTGTTGTTGTGAGTTTCCCAATCGTCGTAATCTCGCGGCTGATACAGGGGTTGCGGTTCTATTTCTGCTTCCATTTGTAACTCCGGTTCCGATTCCTGTTGATAAATATTTAGAGGTTCGACAACACGGGCGATCGCATCTTTGACAAAGGCTTTGACAAACTCATCTTTCCGATTTAACTGAAACTGCCTTTGCACGACTTCGGCAATACCGCCGTCACCCCAATCTTGATCGTGGCGAAAATATTCAATAAAACTTTTACCCGCAATTCTGGTTAAATAAGCGGCGCTGACTGCTTGAATTGCTTTGCCGATCGCAAACCCAACTCCGCTTAACTGAAGCGCCCTCGATACCACTTGAATTACACCTTCAACTATTCCCAAACTTGCTAGGGTTTTTGCTAGAGAAAGCGCCAATTCTTTAGCTCGATCGATATTTAATTCACAGCCGTAAATCTTGCCAATTTCTACTACCATCTGAGCGTTAACTGCGGCTGTTGCCAACAAATCGACAACGGGTAATGGCGTTACTGCAATCACGCCGGCTCCGATCCACTGAAATCGCTCTACTACTTTATCAGCTTGCCTGCGCCTTTGAGCGTCAATTAACTTGCGTGCTTGGTCTCCTAAGCGCTGAGATTGCAGCAAAATATTGTCAGCAATTAAGTCTTCTCCTTCAGCTCGCAAAATCGCAGCTACGCGCCGAATTAATGGCATAATATCTGGGTCTGGCTGAAAAATTGTCCCGTCTTCCAGCACAACTTTTTGGGGATTGGCGCTAATTGCTACTACATCCATTGCTGATACAAAACCCTTAACTCTTTCTCGGAGTCGTGAGAGAATTGCATCTCTGTCGATGTCTGGATAAAGGTCAACTTTATTAAAAACTACGATCGACCTTTTGCCAATTTCTGCCAAAGTCCGCAACGGTTCGTACTCGGATTTTCGCAAATCGCCGTCGAGAACAAATAATATTAAATCTGCCTGGGCTGCTAACTGTCGGGCTAATTCTTCTCTGTAAGTTCCTGCGATTCCAGCTTCTAAGATCCCTGGGGTATCAGTAATAGCTAATTCTCTCTCAACTCCTTTCACTTTCAGAGTATAAGTTTCACCGACTTCAGTAGTTCCCATCGGCGCGCCCACTTGTCCCGCCATCCGTCCCACGAGGGCATTTACAGCCGAAGTTTTGCCCGCTGAACCGGTACCGAAAACAACTACCCGAACGCTGCCGCGAGCCATACTAGCTTCTATTTCGCGTGCTCTCAACAGCAAAGCCTGCCGCGCAACTTCATCTTGAATTCGATCGACTTGCTGCCGAATTGCTTTGAGATTTTCCGAAGCAGCTTCAGTTTTAACAACTGGAATTTTTGGCTTTAAGATTCGTTTTCCCTTAACTTTTTGAGGGCGTTGTAGCAGCTTCAAATAGTAAAATAGCGCAAAAATTAGCGTACCCAAAAGGACAATTATCGCCAATATCAGCAAATTAGCCAGCAACGGAGAAGCTGACAGCGCAACTTGACCGTAAAGCCCAGTTAGGGAACTTACCAGCCAAATAATCAGCCCCAGGGCGAGGCAGAAAGCAGCAATTAATGTTAACAAGCGCGGCAAAGGCATGGTTAGTTAGTTGACAGTTGACAACCCCCCTCGCCCCTCAAGGGGGGATGACAGTTGACTGTTTTACCAAGGGCTGCCAATCATTGTAAAGCCAGACCAATAAAAAGGATGTGACAGACTTCGATTTTCCGAATTAGCCGATGGTGGCGTCACCCCGCTTTCGACAAAGTTTATTCCTCGCAATTGACCGGATTCTACATTGACTTTTCCTCTAATCATGGCAATTTGTGTTTGCTGCAAGGCCTCAGATTTGACATTAGCATTGCGCAATTGACTGTAAAAATCAGTCATTAATGCCAAAGAACCTTCATCTGAAACGTACCACAAACTTGCTAGCACTGACTTCACTCCCGCTTGTACTGCAAAGCCTGCAAATCCTAATTCTGCTTGTTCGTCTCCTAGGGCTGTGCGACAGGCACTTAATACCAATAACTCGACGGGCGGGTTGTTCCAGCCTAAATGTCGAAGTTGGCTTAGCAGCAGCTTGGTATCCCACAACTGGATGTAGGAATTGTTGGGGCCGGCGCTAAATTCTCCGTGGGTTGCTAAGTGAATAATTCGCGAGGCTGTAGCTGCCCGCTGCGATCGCAGATTGTTGAGGGTAAAATCTTGATTGAGGAAAGATTTGCCCGGCCATTCTGTGGTAATGTTTTGCAGTTCTGTTGATACGGCAGGTAGTGGACTTTTATCTGCAAATACCGATGCTCCCATTGCCAAAACCCGGGCATTTGCTAGGGATTGGTAGCGGGTGTCGGTTAAACTGATGCTGGGGATCAGCGAAATACTGTACTTCTCAACGAGAAACTGCTGTCCGTCGTGCAGTACCGCGATCGGCAAAGCTCTGAGTCCAGCATCTAGATTGAACAGCAACGTGTCAATTTTTTGATTTTGAAGTTCGGTTTCTAGAGGTTTGATTAACCATTGATAGAGTTTTTGAGCGGATGCTAAATAGCTGGTTGTTTTGCGTTTTCTGGGGTTGGTAATTTCCGATCGCAAGTTGCGGACTGTCTCTAAAAGTGCTTGGCGGTTGGCTGCGCGAACTGTGCGGTGAACGGTTTTATTGGCAGAGAACAAAATTAGATCTAACTGTTCGGGGCGGACAATCGCGTAAATAATAGCCGATCGATTCCCGGTTTGACTCTCTATTTTGGATAGGGTTTCTCGGGTACTTTGAACGGATATTGGGGACTCCGAGGAGATGTTTTCACCCAAATAATTAGAGTAGGAATTTTCGGATAATTGCTCTATTTTAACCACGGCATTCTCGACTTTGCCGGAGTCGAGGGTCTGAGTTGCGCTGGCGCGGGCTAATGTGATGGAAGCTGGATTTGAAGTGTTGGAAATGCCGATACTGTTATAGTTGTTGCTGTCAGGAGAGTTGATGGCGGAAACTTGGTTTGTGCTGTCGCCAGCGCTGGGTGTTGCTGGCACAGAAGCTGATGAATTTGAGGATCTTGGTGCAGCTAAAATATTGCTAGAATTTGTTTGGATCCGCAGTATTTGTTGAGTTTCGATCGGTCGATCGTTGGTAATGTCGCCGGAAACAACTCGATCGCCCGTACTTTCAACTCGAAGTGTTTGTTGACTGTTGGCATCTCCAGAGACAGATTGGTTGTGGTTTTCAACAACTAGTATGTTTCGATTTTCCAGCGCGCCACTGTTGAGATTGTGATTTTCACTAGTAGCAGTTGCTGTACTGTTAGAATTGGTAGTTTCGTTACTGGTTTCAGAAGTATTTGCCGATCGCCCGGGCTGGTTATTTACAGGCGATCCTGACGGCTGCCCAGATTCTCCCGGCTGCGATTGCAAAGAATTGGTTGGCGGCTGCGGATTTACTCCCGGCTGAGGCTGCGGAGTTACTCCAGGCTGGGGTGCGGGGGGAATTGGCGATGGCGCTGGGGCTGGCGTTGGCGCATTAGTAATTATATTGATATTGCCCTGAGTGTAAGTGCCGGGGGGTACGGGCACAGAAAGATCCGGGACGATCGCATTATTAGTGCCGCTGACAATAGCACCGGCAGTGCCGTTAGTAGTGGCATCGCCTATGGTGAAAGGAGTTGCGGTGCCACCGCCGTGTTGGAGGGTAATTGCGCCGCCGTTAGTGGAGATGCTGGCATTAATCCCATTTTGATCGGTAAAAGTTCCTGTCGATCGAAACAAGTTGCCCGCAGTCACATTGATGCTGCCGCCACTGCTAGCAGTACCGCCTTGTGCGTTAATCGAAACAATCCGGATGTGATCGGAGGTATTGAGGGTGAGGCTGCCACCGCTGTTTGAGGTGCCACTGGAGTTGATTTGCCCGATCGCGATCGCACCGTTAGCGCCGGCATCAACAGCACCTCCGCTACTACCAGAGGTGTTAATATTGCCTGCGACAGTGCTGCCGATCGCACTTTTGAGCCTCACTTCTCCCCCATTTCCGCTGCTGGAGGAAGCGTTGATGTCGCCCGTTGCAATGCCGCTGTTCCCAAAAAGGCTAATTTTTCCGCCATTTCCTGCTGTCGAACTCGTATCGAGATTCCCTGTAGCAATCGTGTTGCTAGCTGTAAAATTAATGCTGCTGGCTGCTACTTTCCCGGAGTCGATCGCACTTGCACTATTGACTGTCAGGTTGCCGAGTCTAGAAATATTGCCGATCGCACCGTTAAATCCGACATTTCCCGTCCCTGCATCTACTGTTAAATTGCTGTTGCCGTCGAGAGTAGAATTGAAATTAATTCCTTTACTCGCAAGTACGGGATTGTTAGCGATCGTCACGGCATCTCTGTAAGTTTGATTTCCTGTGGTATTGACATTGGCGTTTAATTGTGTTTTTCCGCCCGCATCTGTTGTCAAACTGCCTGCACTGACGGCATTAAATACGGTAGTACCCGTGCTATTTGCGGTTAAATTATTGAGTGGAGTGCTGTTGCCGATCGGCCCTTTGAATTCGACATTTCCCGTGCCAGAATTGACTGTCAAGTTGCTGTCGCCGTCGAGAGTAGAATTAAAAGTTATATTGCTACCTGTCAAAATCGGATTGTTGGCGATTATCGCAGCATCTCTGTAAGTTTGATTTCCTGTGGTATTGACATTGGCATTTAATTGTGTTTTTCCGCCCGCATCTGTTGTCAAACTGCCTGCACTGACGGCATTAAATACGGTAGTACCCGTGCTATTTGCGGTTAAATTATTGAGTGGAGTGCTGTTGCCGATCGCACCGTTAAAAGTAATATTTCCCGTCCCGGCATTTACGGTTAAATTGCTGTTGCCATTAACTGTATTGCCAAAAGCAATTTCCGTGCCTGTCAAAATGGGATTATTAGCGATTACTACAGCATCTCCATAGGTTTGTTGGCCGATCGTATTGACATTTCTGTTAAATTGAGTAGTGCCGCCCGCATTAGTTATCAAACTCGCCGCACTGACTCCATTAAATAAAGTTGAACCGGTGCTGTTGGCTGTTAAATTACCTACGGAAGTGCTGCCACCAATAGCACCGCTAAAAGCAATATTTCCCGTGCCTGCATTTAAGATCAAGTTCTGACTGCCAGCGGTTGTGCCGTCGAGGTAGTTGTTGAAAATTATGCTGCCACTACCAGCATTGCCACCTGTATTAATTGTCAGAGATTTAGCGAGACTGGCGTTATTGTTAAAATTGAGATTGCTGCCGCTGCCGGTGACAGCAGAAGTATTGATATCTCCGTTGAGGAGAATATTTCCAGTGCTAGAATTGAGCGATAATATTCCGGCACTGGCAGTGCTAGAAGTGGCGGCGGTGCTGGTATCGATCGCCCCTAAATTTATCCCCGTTTTCGCAGTAAAATTAATCGTGCCACCGCTGCTGTTGGCGCTGGAAGTATTGAGAATGGCGTTGCTGGTATCGATACTGCCGTTGCTACTATTTAGAGCAATCGATCGACCGGGATTAAGGATATTTCCAGTAGCGATATTAGCATCTGCCACAAAATTGATTGTAGCATTGTCGGCGCCAGTGACGGTAAAACCTGTAGTATTAATAGAGCCGGAAGTTGCGGGCGATCGAAATGTTACCGGATCGTTAAAAGTGATATTTCCGCCCAAACTAATTTTACCACTGCCGTCGCTCCGACCGAGGACGATCGAACTAAATCCATTTTGCAAAGCAGCCAAATCCGTCGCAGTTAAATCGAGATTTCCCACACCGCTAGGGGCTGTGCCACCAAGCACCATATTTTGACCCGTCGCCAACGGCTGCAATAAAATTGTTCCCGTACCAATAACTCGATTTGCTCCCCCAGTAAAATTAAGTTCATTTCCCATCAAAGCAATATTTCCATATTGAACTGTCGCAGATGTGGTGGGTGAAACATCTGTTTTAAAAGTATTAATGCTGCCAATAGACAGCCGATTAGCACTCAAATCAATACTTCCCGGAGTGCCTTGGCCGACAGTACCAAATGCAGTAGAATCTGCCCTGGTACTGATGGTAATAGTGCCGCCAGCCTTTACTGCAATATTTCCCGCATTTCCAGCACTACCAGCACCTAAAACATAAGCACCAGAATGCACGTTTGCTAAAGTAATATCGCCCTGAGTAGCTGTTGCAGTAAAGTCGCCCCCATTGCTAGCATTACCGTTGTTGGTGCGAGTCGAAGAATACACATTGTTTGCACTAATATTGCCGTTAATAGCAGTCAGATTAATTGCCCCGCCGGTGCCGGTATTCCCAGTCAGAGGAGCGGCATAAGTTAAGATATCAGTAGCGACGGTAATTCCCTGTGCAGAGTTGAGAGTTACAGTCCCTCCATTGCCGTTAATGCGGTTAGAACGAGCGTCGAGCAAACCAAGGTCGATCGTACCTATATTGCTAGTAGAAATTGTCACGTTCCCCGCATTTCCCGCTCCACCCCCAAGGAATGCAGCAGCACTGACATTTATCGCACTAACACTGTCGCTAGCTTTAATATTAATATTGTTACCGTTAGCAGTATTCCGGGAAGAAGCATCGACAATACCGCTGGTAATTTTACCTGCCGTACTGGTGAAAGTAATACTTCCAGAAGTTCCTGTATTCTCAGCCAGACTTTGTACGGTACTTGTATTAATATTCCCAGGCGAAGTCAAAGTAATTTGACCGCCATTTCCCGTCGTTGAAATAGTATCGATCGTTCCCTTGCTTGTATCGATACTGCCATTGGTACTCTCGATCGCGATCGATCGACCGGGATTGGTAATGTTACCAGTTACAATATTTTGATTCGCCTTCAAATCAATGGTAGCATTGTTAGTACCATTAATATTGTAACCCGCCGTATTAATTGCACCCGCACCCGATGGAGCTTGAATTGTGACTGGGTTGTTAAAAGTAGCACTCCCACTAAAAGTAATCGTACCGTTAGTATCAGCATTACCCACATTTACCTGAGCAAAATTCTTGCCTAAAGTTGTCGTACCAATATTAGCAGTTAGATTTGAGGTCAATGGCAAAAACTCCAACAAACCCGTTCCTTTAACTTGACTCTTTGAGTCGATCGCGATCTTCTCAGATTGTAGCGTGACAGTACCGCTGCCTCCCGTTCCCGAAGGATTGATCGAACCGCCACTCAACGCAATTCCTTCCCCAGAAGTGCCAGTCCCAACAATAGTTATATTGCCAGTTCCCAGCGTTTGTAAGATAGCGTTATTGCCCTCATTTCGGCGCAGGGCAACGCCGTTAGTGAGGCCAGTACTGGTAATCGTAATATTTCCCGTTCCTGTGGTTTCTACAGTCGCCGTTCCTCCGCTTGGGCTGTTGATATCGACACCAATTTGAGACTTGCTAGTACCTGTTAAACTAATATTGCCACCAGCGGTACTGAGTAATTGATTGACAGTAATTCCAGTACCATTAACTGCACCCCCCGTACTGCTGCCAGTAACTTGAATATTTCCGGTTCCAGTTGCCTGTAATTTGACACCAGTAATTTCTACTCCCCTGCTGTCACTTTGGGAAGAAGTAGTATTGCCTTCAATATTAATATTGCCATTTACAGAACTGAGGGTACTGTTACTAGTTCCATCAAATAAAAATACTCCCGTGTTGAAACTACCTAAAGTGCCGCTAGCACTGCCGTTTAGGGTAATATTTCCTGCACCAGTAACTTGCAAATTGCTGGATTCTATATTAATACCTCTGCCATTAACTCCGGTTCCCCGAATCGAAATATTACCACTACCAGCATCGAGTTTACTGTTAAGAATATTTACTCCTCTAGGAGTGGTTGTCGTTCCGTAGGCCGAATTAGTTATAGTGTTGCCACCGCCGATCGTAATGTTGCCGTTACTGGTGTTAATAGTAGCTCCCTTCATCGCGATCGCCCCTACTTTGTTCCCGTCTGCATCGGCAGTTAGAGTGACGTTCAGAGCACCTGTAACTGGTGAAATAATAGACTTATTCACACTAATCGTATCGGCAGCATTCAAAGTCAAACTGCCAGTACCTTTGATATTAAATCCGGCAGTATCGATCGAACCTGTACCAACGGGCGATCGAACAGTTATGGGATCGTTAAAACTAACATCACCCATCACAGAAATTGCACCGCTGCTGTCGGTACGCCCAATAGTAATTTGAGCAAATCCCGGTTGAATATTGTCGATTTCGCTGCTATTTAAATTCAATCTACTGTCGGGGATAATTCCCCCAACACTAACTCCCAAACTCGGAGTCAGCGGTTGCAAAAGCAGCGTACCAGTTCCTCGAATCATACCAGCTAAAGCTATTTCATCTGATGTCAAAGAAATATTGCCACTGCCGCCGGGAGTCACCGGATTAATCGAACCACCGCTATCTATGTTAATGCCTTCTAAAGTTCCGGTTCTTGTCCCGGTTAGAGCAATATTCCCCTTTCCTGCTGACTGCAAGTAGGCATTGTTAAAAAGATGAATTCCATATCCATTTAAGGCGCCAGCATTTCCGTCGATCGTAATATCGCCGTTAGTCGAACTAATCTTAGTATTGCTACCGTCGATCGAAATACCATCGCTGCTACTGAGAGTTGTAGCGCCACCATTACCAGCCAGATTTATTGCCCCGTCATTAGAATTAATTTGACCGCCACTGTTAACAACAATACCGTGATTTGAGTCCGTACCAGTGCCGCCCTTTCCAATTAATGAAATTGCTCCCGTACCCGTTGCTTGCACGCTACCATTTACTAAAATACCGTAGCTGCTGGTACTACTTACGCCGCCGTTTCCAGTAATTGAAATGTTACCATTTCGGAACTGATGCTGCTGTTGTTGCCAAAAATGGCAATTCCGTGATTTGATTTCGTGTTGCTGCCACTAGTACCATTTAGGGCAATTGTGCCATTGCCGACTGTTTGAATTTTGCTGCTGTTAGTAATAGAAATGCCGTGAAAATTACCTCCAGTACCCGACAATCCCTCACCTTGCACGGAAATATTGCCTCCAGCGGCGTTGAGGGTAGAATTGCTAATTTGAACGCCTACAGAATTTAGTGTCGTCCCCGTAGCCGGAATAGTTAATGGGATACTGCCTCCGCCCAACGTAATGCTACCGCCGTTGGAATTGACTGTCGAATTATTGAGGTTAATTGCACCGCCGTTAATTCCGTCGCTATTAGCATTAAAAGTAATATTTCCGCCTGTAGTGCTGATATTTTGATTGACAGAAATGGTATTTTTTGCTTGCAGGTCGATCGCCCCGCTCCCGGAATTCGTAATTGCCGAATTTACAGTTATATCATTGTCAGCTTTCAGTGTTAAAGAATTGCCACTATTCCAAGCAATCGGTGCGCTGACTGTAATGTCACCTACACTGGGAAAACTAGAAGCAGTGGAAATAGTAATATTGCCTAAAGCTAGGTTATCTTGCAGCGTAGTGTTCGAGATTGTAGAAGTAGGGGCAGTAGCATTAAATATACCGCCCGATATCGTGCCACCGATATCTGGATCGGTATTTATGGTAATATTAGTCGGATCTAAAAGTAATGTTCCTAAGTTGCCAAAGGGCGATCGCAAATCTACTAATCCTTGAAAATCTAAATTTTGTTTGCCGGAAACTTCCACAAAACCACCATTGCCAGAATTGCTGCCACCACGAGCGCTAATATTGCCTAAAAAACGGGTAGTTTCATCCGACCAAATTGTGACTTTTCCGCCATTTCCGTCGAGCAAAGCATCAGCATTGATTGTGGAGTTGTTGCCTACAAAAGTCCGCAGAGAATTAGGTATTGTCCCCTCTCCTTTGTAGTCGCCGCCAATTCTAATTGTACCGCCACCATTTGCACCGGATGCACCGATTATGGCATCAACAATTGCCACTTGGCTGCCGAGAATGTTTACCTCTCCCCCAACTCCAGGAGTAAGAGGTTGCGAAACATCGATCGACCCAGATGCGATCGTAGTTCCATTTGCCACCGGAATCGTCGGCCCTGCTGCCGTTAACTGCACGCTACCGTCGGCATTAACTTGCACTCGATCGGCATGAATTCCGCTGCCCCCCGTCAGCAATTGGGGAAGATCGGGAATTGAAAATTGAGGATTAGCAAGGGGTAATTGAGAATTGCCAATTGGTTGAATTTCTAAACTTAATAAATGTCCCGGCTGACTAATTTTGACTAAACTTTCTCCCGGCACTGCGGCGATCGTAATCTGTCCCGACGGTGCTTTTAACTGCCCTGAATTCAAGACTGCACCGCCTAACAAAGTTAAATTTTGTCCAGACTCCACGGCTAAACTGCCAAAATTGACAATCCCTCCCGGTTGATTTGTTGTAAAAGCAAAAGCACTCGGAGTTCCGGTTAATGCTGCGTAGTTGTTGGGACCGATCGACTGCAACCAATTGTTATCAAAACGGAGTCCAGTAGCCGTAGTCGCTGTAAATGCTGCTGGTACATTTAAACTTGCGTTTGGTCCGAAAATTATACCCGCAGGATTGATTAAAAAAAGATTAGAATTTCCCCCCGTAACTTGCAGCAATCCATTAATTAAAGAAGGGCTGCCGCCAACAGTCCGCCCGAAAATATTTCTAATAGCTGGATTTGAAATAAAGTTAGCAATTTGACCTTCGCTGAGTCCAAATTGTTGGAAACTGTGGAATAGGTTAGCACCGTCGTTAGATGTTTTGCCACCAGTGATGTCAAAGCGCTCACGATGATCGGGCACAACCACAGTGCCAGTAGCGTCGGCTGCGGGAGTGATTGGCAGAGTTTGAGCAGCAGCAGGCGCTGATTGAAAGTACATGAATGCGGTTGCAGCAAGTGTAGCTTGCACCGGACATAATGCTAAAAGCCAACTTATTTTTTTCATAAATTTTTTGTATTTTTGTAACAACAACTAAGATGTTGCGAGCGCAGCAGTCAGGCGATTTGAGATTTGAGATTTGAGATTTGAGATTTGAGATTGAGTCAACAGACAAATCTTTTCGCCCTTGATAATGCGAAGTTGATTAAACTTTATATAAATTAATTTTGCACTTGTCACCAAATAGCTCTTGGTCATTAAGTATAGCTCATACACCATTAAATACAGTATGAACTAAGTTAAACTTAATTATCAGTGCGTGAATTACTCACACTTTTGCATCTATGCAGGTCAAAAAGCCGAACCAAACTCAACAAGAGCTAGCTAACTCTTGCGACTATAACCTAAAAAAGAGCCAACCACCACTACCCAATTACTTAGATTGGATAGCGAGGCAGTTCGGCAACCTCAGTATTAGCGACAAAATCAGCCGTGGCTATGCACTTGCTCTTTGTGTTGCTATTGGGGGAACAACCCTCGGAATGCTAGCGGGCGATCGTTATTATCGAAGAACTAACAACCAAATAAACATCGGTCGAGAAAGTCCACTTTTGAACAAGTTGCAAGTAGCTTTGCTGCGCACGCAAACCTACCAACAGCAAATGGTTTACGGGATCGATCGGCCAGAAATCTTTGAACATAAATACCAACAGCTACAAAAGAATACAGACACTTTAAAGTCGTTGCTGTCGGAAGTTAAAAGTCAGGAAAAAATGGAACACGTAGAAGGCTTCCAGGATTTTATAAAAGTTTACAATCCAATCGTATCGATTTACATTCAAAAGATAGAAACAGTTACCGAACAGCTCAAAATTTTGCAAGAAAACAATGCCAAAACCAGTGTGAAACGCAAATTAATCTCGGATTTTGCCCAAGATAAAATAGGATTGCAACTAGATAGCGCGGCCAATGAATTAGCAGAAATTATCGATGGAGTCGAAAACCAAGAAGATGCAGTGCAAGAAGCTTTGCTGAAGGCCAGGGCGCTGCGGGCGCAAATAATTTTTTCTAGCATGGCACTCTCGATCGTAATTGCAGTCATGCTGGCCAACTTCACCAGCCGCGCCATTGCTAAGCCCATCGCCGCTGTCACGAATATCGCTCAGCGAGTTACTCAAGAGTCGAATTTTGAGTTGCAAGTACCAGTCACTGGCACCGATGAAGTGGGAGTTTTGGCAACTTCGTTGAATCAACTAATAATGAAGGTAAACCACTTGTTAGCAGAGTTGAAAACCGAACAAGAAACGCAAATCCTTCAAAACGATAAAATGGTAAGTTTGGGGCGGATGTTAGCCGGTGTTGCTCACGAAGTTAACAACCCGATCAATTTTATCTACGCCAATATAGACCCGGCTCGAAACTACGTTGAAGATATTTTAGAGTTGCTGGAAACTTACGAAACAGAAATTCCCAATCCGCCTCCAGCAGTTTTAGCGCACGCCGAAGAAATCGACATCGATTTTGTGAAGGAAGATTTGATGAAAATATTTCAATCGATGCAAGTTGGTGCGGAAAGAGCCAAAGCGATCGTTTTAAGTCTGAAAGATTTTTCACGTATCGATGATGCAACGCCAAATCAGGTAGATTTGCACGCTTGTATAGACAGCAGTTTGCTGATTCTCAACAACCGGATTAAACACGAGATTGAAGTAGTTTGCAATTACGGTAACATCCCTAATATTGAAGGATATATGGGCTTGCTTTACCAGGTATTTGTGAACATTCTGAACAATGCGATCGATGCTTTGGAAGAGAAAGTAAAAATTGAGAAAACCCACTCTGAGGAGGTTAACCACCAATTGCCGCCGGAGTCAAGAGAACAGACAGTATCTAGTTTCTCGCCAAAAATTTCGATTACTACAGAATACTTGGACGACGAGTCAGTGGTAGTGCGAATTTCTGATAACGGTACGGGAATACCGCCGGCAAGTCAAAAAAAGATGTTTGAAACATTTTTTACTACTAAACCAAGAGGTGTCGGTACTGGTTTGGGATTGGCGATTGGCCGCGAGATTGTCGTGAAGAAACATGGCGGTACGATTAACTGTTGGTCTGAGGTAGGAACGGGAACAGAATTTGCGATCGCACTGCCAATTAAGCATTAAACAGTTGACAGTTGACTGTCAAAACTACTCATAATCCAAGAAACCGGGTTTTTAGCCGTTTTTGTCACTGCAACGCGTCTTCTCTGCAAAAACCCGGTTTCTGACTCCTATGTAAGTTCCATAGGAGCTAATCTAGAGTTGAGCAATTACAACAAGGAGCGAAGATTATGGGACTATTTGACCAAATTTTAAGCGCGATCGACAATCCCGACCAACAAGCAAGTCCGAATCAGTTGGGCGGGATTCTGGGTGCGGTAGAACAGTTGAGTGGCAACCAGGGCGTCGATGCGGGTACGACTCAGCTAGCGATGTCGGTTCTGGGCGGATACGTGCGATCGGCTTTACAAGACGTGCGATCGAACTCCGGGGATGCACAAGCGCAAGAAGTTGTCAACCAATTCAGCGGCACAAACCCCAATTCGCAAGCAGTTCAAAGTTTGTTCGGCGGCAACCAATTAACCCAAATAGTGCAGGACATAGCACAAAGAACTGGCTTGAACAACGACACAGTGCAAGCGATGATCCCTGTTTTAGTACCCCTGGTGCTGAATTTATTGCAAACCGGTAGCAACGCCCAAAATCCCACCCAGGGCGGCAATCCTGTTTTGAGTGCGTTTTTAGATGCCGATGGAGACGGAGATGTCGATATTACCGACACAATTTCGATGGCCAGCCGCTTTTTAAATCAGCGCGGTTAGCACGAGTTTTCTGACATTTTCAATGAGATTCAGCTAGCGCTAAATCCACGGCATTTGCTCGACATAGGGAGGCTGTTCGATCGCACTGTCTCCCCTGAAAAAGGGGGACGAAAGAATACTCTTGTCCCCTCTTTTTTTATCGATCTTTTAGTTTCTAGCATTATTGTTCAGCGAAAAATGCGATTTTTGTCAAGGGCGATCGCTCTCGATATTTAATAGGTTAAAAAGTGGACCTCTTGCCAAACAATCCCATGATGGTTCATCATTGTTTTATGATTGTTTCATTCTTCTAACTCCATATGCGATCGCTCCTCTTGACTCTAGCCCTCATGTCTTTAGCCACCCCCGCAGTTGCCACAACCTGCGAAGAAAGCTTTCAAAAAAAAGGCGACTTTTTCAATGGTGCCGCCTTTTCTGCCCGTGTTGAGGTTGAGGGGTTATCGATAGAAAGAGCATTTTCCCAACTACGACCAATTTTAGCCCGCGAGAGCATCAGAACTATCAGCACCGATGTGAGCACAGGTGTCATGAAAGCAGAAAATCCCGCAACAGCATTTCAGCGTGCTTTGCCAATTGATGTCTTTGCCTCCGCCGACGGAACTCTATTAACTGTCGAGATGATTTTTACCATTCCCAGTGGCGTGGGTGCAAGTAGGAACACTGTAAAGAAATACTTGTGTGGTGCGCTAAATCAATTGTTGCCCAAAAGTAAGTAGACAGATTGCTCATGAATATTAAGGCGATTATCTGGCAAGAAGATGGCCTATGGTGTGGCTCAGTTCCAGCACTTCCAGGTGATCAAACATGGGGAGAGAGTTGTTAGAGATGTTGGAAGATGCTGTTCAAGGTTGGCTGGAAGTCGCCAGTCAACAAAGTGAACTTGCGCCCGATCGACAGTTAATACCACATCCGGGCAAGCGCGAAGCGGAGGGTGTTCGTACCCGTTATAAGTTGTAGGGTGCGTCGCAGCGATAATCTCATCTACTTTGAGAAATTCCTGGCGACGCACCATACGATCGTATAGGGGATGAGTAACCCGGATTTTGTATAAGCGAGTGCTTGCGTAATTCCTGAATTTAAAATACTATAATAGTCATAAAATTTCTCGATAATATATCGCTATTTTTTTATGAAAGACACTACAGATGAACAACTAATAGATTTTGAAGCCGCTCTTAAGGTAGCAGATACGGCAGTTTTT
>JAAUPI010000231.1 GCA_012035135.1 Microcoleus sp. CSU_2_2 | reverse complement strand
CGTTATAATTGGTATGGTGCGTCGCTATGAGATCTCCCAATAGCAACGAGAGTTGTTCGTAGCGACGCACCCTACATTTACTACATTTACGAGATTATAAAAGGGGTAAGTAACCCGGATTTGGTATGATTAGCTCTCCAACTTCTTAAAGAAATTGGAGAGCTAGGTGTTATGTTTTTTACGCAAGTATTTCAAAACATCAAAAAGTGTTAAGTTTAGTAAAAAAGATCGGCGATCGTGCGGAGGTTAGTGTTAACTTAAAAACATGAAGGGCAAAACCAAGAAACACAAAAAACTTGGATAAAAAACTTGGAATTAGAGTATTTGTTCTCATCGACTCTAGTTTGCACGCAACACCTAAATCCTGTAAGGTATTGGCAAAGAAAGAAGGTTGATATTGCGATCGAAATTCGTGAGATAGTCTGAGACTATTGCATTAAGCGAAAGTTACGATGCATTCAAACACAGAAGTCTGAATAGACTCCGCCAATGCCTAGCTCAGAACAAAGTAGTTGCACCAAAAGTACACCTTTAGTTGTAGCTTACTCAAATCAGCTTAGCTCAAACCTACTTGAATCAACTGAAATTACAAACCTTTGAGGGTCTTGCAATCCGATTGCTAGGCCCTCAAAATTTGTTATTAGTTAACGGATTTGTAGTAAGGACTAAAGTCCTGATTAGATAACAGTTTTAAGAAAAAACTAAAGTCCTGACTACGAAACGGAAAGGACTAAAGTCCTGACTACGAACCTGTTATTTGTTAGTTATTACGAATAATAAATAACAAATAATCAATAACTATTGGATCTCTTCAATTCGCACATTTAAACCGTTTTGGCTGAGCATTTGTGCCAACTCCTCTGCTTTTTCGAGTTCCCGAAAAGCGCCGGCTTGCATCACCGATCGCCCATTGCTAAAAGAACGGAAAGCATCGGGAACTAGAGATTGCATTTTTTCTCGATCGCCCTGACTCTGGGCATCCACCACCACCCGATACCGGAAACCCAAAGCTTTAGCACGATCGAATGACGGCGAATTCTCCTCGAGGTTAGGCAAAGAAGTGCCACCTAAAGGAGCTGGTACGTAGCCACCCCTTCCCACAGGAATGTTGCGGCCCGGAACTGGCAATCTACCTTCGGCAGAAACCGAACTCGAACCTTCAAAATTGGTAGGGAAAATTGGCTGCTGCACCGAAATTTCCGAAACCGATCGAGCATCCGGATTGGGTACTGGAATTGCGATCGCCTCGGAGGAAGATGGCGCAGGAGTGGCATTTCTCGGAGGTAAAAGAGGCTGCAACTGAGTGCGCCCCGGTACTGATCGATTTTGCACCGACGGCGAAATCGGTACTCTTTGAGTTCTAGGAGTTAGCGGCCCGGGAGTGTAAGTAGGAAGAGAACTTTCTGGACTCCACTTCTGGGAGGTCGATCGGCCACTAACTGCAAAGCACTGCTGCTAATGGGCTGCGAGGGGTTAAAAGTTCCCGCCACATCAACTGCGCCCACCGTGCGGTTGCTTAACAATTGATTCCCGTAAGCCGAGATTGCTAGACCTTTCGTCGCATTATTCACATCATGCCGACCATTGTTGCGAATAACATTGCCCCCCGGTGCGGTCGAAGTTCCCAAATCCGGTAGAGATTGGGCGATCGCCACAATTCCATCTCGCTGGTTTCTTTCGATATAATTGTTGCGCAGTATGGGTCTAGCCTCAGCTTGCACTACCACGCCATCCTTATTACGAGTAATTTGATTACCAATCAACAGAGGAGAGGCGTGCTGCGCTACATTCACCCCAAATCCAGTATTTTCAAACACATTCTCTCGAACTTCCGGCTGAGACCTGCCAAAAATCGTGATCCCGTTAGCTCCATTTTTCGAGAACAAATTCTTGCTGATTTTGGGCTTGGAAGTTCCTACTACCGAAATTCCGTCGTGAGTGCTACCAGAAAAAGTATTGTTAGCCACCGTCGGAGAACTCGATTCGATCCACAAACCGTAACCCCGATAATTGGTATTCATTACCGTTACCCCGCTGAGTCCGGCCCCGTCAGCCCCTAAAATCGTGATATTTTGACCCGCCGAAGTGGGGCTCAGAAATTCTCCTCCGCCTTTGATCAGAATATTTTGGCCGCGAGTGTTGGGATTTCCCTGAACTGTCACGCTGGGCTTGAGCATTAACGGAAATTGCTCGCCAGTTTGAGTGCTGTAGGTACCGGGCGCTAGCAAAATGGCTGTATTGGGCGGGGCCACGCTTAAGGCGTAGGTTAGGGTTTTGAAGGGCTCTCGATCGCTCCCGTTGCCGGTGGTGTCACTTCCCCCTGAGGAGCTGACGTACAATATGTTGATATCGCTCTGTGACGCCTGAGAAAGTAGCTGTACCGAGGGCGTCTGGGCGTTGCTCGCTGATGGTTGAGGCCAGAAAAAAGCAGCGCTGGCAAAGACGAGTAGAAGGCAAGAACTCAAGCCTTGACTCCGCGATCGATTTCCTTTGCACCCGCTTTGTTTTGAGTAAATGAGCATAAAAAAACACAATTTATCTTCGATCAGAGTTTCGCCAACGCTATTAAAGTTTAATTTCACCCGTTTACAGGCGGTTTTCTCCCTTAATCTTTTATTTTCTGCTAACATCACGGCTCTCCTGCGAAGTGTGGTGTGCAGTTTAACGGTGCCACTCTAAGTAAGTTTGCTCTATTATGCTTCGTTTTCCTTACTTTAAATAAATCTTAAAAAATTGTCTAAATTAAGTTGGTTAATGGCAAGATTGGCCGATCGCCTAACTCTCATCAAAATTCAGGGGTTTAAAACCCAGCCCGCAACTGTCAATTGTCAACTGTCAACTGTTTAAATTGCTGCGGTGCAAGCCTATAGCCGATAGACTGCTAAGATTGACCATCATTCAGGTAATTCTGATGAGCGAGAAACAAAACAGAACTTTACCGGCACAGCCAGCCCTCTGCCGGATTTTAGATGCAAATTTAGATCGATCGCGTGAAGGGCTGAGAATTATTGAAGAATGGTGCAGGTTTGGTCTCAACAGCGCTGATTTAGCTGGCGAGTGCAAGCAACTGCGCCAGGAATTGGCTTTTTGGCACGTCGCAGAACTGCGAATTGCCAGGGATACGCCCGGAGATCCGGGTACGCAACTAACTCACCCGCAGGAAGAACAGCGTTCTAGCATTCAACAGCTACTGGAGGCGAATTTCTGTCGGGTGGAAGAAGCACTGCGGGTACTCGAAGAGTACGGCAAAATTTACGATCCGAATATGGGAGTGGCTTTTAAGCAGATGCGCTATCGGGTTTACACTCTCGAAAGCGATTTGCTGGCTTATCGACGCTACCAACAGTTACTCCGATCGCAGTTATACCTCGTAACTTCGCCCAGAGACAATTTGTTAAAAGTCGTGGAAGCTGCTTTGCAAGGGGGAGTGACTTTGGTACAGTACCGCGACAAAACCGCAGATGACGCCGTGAAGTTGGCTAACGTGCGCCAGCTTTGCGAAGTTTGCCATCGCTACGAGGCTTTGCTGATTGTGAACGATCGAGTGGATTTGGCGATCGCTGCGGATGCGGATGGCGTACACTTAGGACAGCAAGATTTGTCTGTGGTAGAAGCCCGTAAGTTGCTCGGCCCGGGACGGATTATCGGTCGATCGACGACGAATGCGGAGGAAATGCAACGAGCTGTTGAAGAGGGAGCAGACTATATTGGAGTTGGGCCAGTATACGCGACTCCTACAAAAGCGAATAAGCCTGCTGCGGGTTTGGAGTACGTGCGGTATGCAGCAACTAAGTCACCGATTCCTTGGTTTGCGATCGGGGGAATTGATATCAACAACCTCGATGAAGTATTGAATGCCGGAGCTCCAAGAGTAGCCACTGTACGCGCGATTATGGAAGCGGAACAGCCTACTCTAGTCACGCAGTTTTTCATCTCGCAGTTGATGCGGATGCAGAATCTCAAAGCTCACAAAAGTCTGCAAATCAAAAGCTAGTTTTAAGCGGATGGAGTAAGATCGAATTAACCGCGAAAGCGCTAAGCTGTAGGTTGGGTTGAGCGATAGCGAAACCCAACACCTTATTTAAAATAGTTGACAGTTGACAGCGAGGTTTTTAGGATGGGATTTAAATAATTGACAATTGTCCACTGTTAAATGAATAGTTGGGTTTCGTCCCGGTTCCTGAGCGAAGTCGAAGGGCAACCCAACCTACATATTTTGGATTTCATTTAATTGACAACCGCTATAATAACTAATAACAAATGACTCATCAAATTGCGCTGCAAGTCAACGGAGAAACCCGTAATTGTGCCACCGAAACACCGCTACCAGAATTATTAAAACAACTAGGTTTAAATCCGCGATTAGTGGCTGTGGAGTACAACGGCGAAATTCTGCACAAACAATTTTGGGAAACCACACAGATGCAACAAGGCGACATCTTGGAAATTGTAACAATTGTCGGAGGAGGTTAGCTAGAAATTTGTTAATCAATCCTTTTGATTAGTCGAATTATCAGGACACGGCAGTGCCGTTTCCTACAATTAAGCGGGCGATGTTTACATCTCTGATAGAGGACTCATGATTATTTCGGGGTAGGGAAACGGCATTGCCGTGTCCTCGATATTATTCCGGTGCAACTTAAATTGTCACCAATAGGCAGAACCTAAGAACCAAGAAACCAATAAATCTCGCTTATAGTCAAGTCTAGATTCCCCTAAATCCCCCACCCCTCCTCTCCCCATCAACCGAGAATGAAACAGCCCTGCCCCAAGGGGGGAAAAAAGGGGGACTTTGAATAAATTTTCTTGTCCCCCCCTTATTAAGGGGCGTTAAGGGGGTATCTAGACTTCGAGACAAACAAAAGAGACTTCAGAAACGCCGCAAAATCTCAAAATTAAACTGCTACAGCTTCGGCCACAGGTGCTGCTGCAACAGGATAAATGCTGACTTTTTTGCGAGTTTTGCCCTTTCTTTCAAAAGTCACCACCCCATCAACCAAAGCAAACAAAGTGTCATCTCTACCGATACCAACATTATTACCAGGGTGAACTTTAGTGCCGCGTTGACGGATCAAAATATTGCCCGCTTTGACAACTTGGCCACCGTACTTTTTGACACCCAGACGCTGGGAATTAGAGTCGCGGCCGTTACGTGTGCTGCCCGTACCTTTCTTGTGAGCCATAATTTCCTCAACTGTATTTGTTACTATTTCTTATTCTGAATCACTTTCGCCAGTTTGGGGAGTTTCAACAACTTTTTGAGTTAAATCTCTCGCCGCCAAAACAACACCATTGACGGTAATGGAGTCAATCATAAAGCGAGTTGTTTCTTGGCGGTGCCCTTTTTTCTTCCGAGTTTTCTTTTTCGGCTTCATCTTGTAGACGAGGACTTTGCGGCCCCGGAAATGCCGCATAACAGTTCCTTCTACTGTGGCATTTTCTACTAGAGGTTGACCGATGTGAACGTCGTTTTCGTGCTGGACCAGAAATACTTTGTCGATCGTAACTTTTGATTCGGCTTCGACGTGAAGCAGTTCGATGTCGTAGAAGCGGCCTGGTTCTACCCGAAATTGTTTGCCGCCGGTTTCAATGATTGCGTAAGTCATGAGATGGTTTTTGAAATTGCCGTACAGGTAGCTGAGTAGTCAGTTGACAGTTGTTAGTTGTTGTGAACTTTTGGCTGTGGACTGCTCTCCAGCTTTTGGAATGTCTTAACCTGATCCGAGCCGGATTTAGACAGACAATCTACTATTATTGGCGATTCTGGTATTTTTGTCAAGGTAAGTTTGTAGGTTGGGTTGAGCGAAGCGAAATTCAACTCTCTGGGGCTAACGAGTTGGGCACTGTCTTTACAGCACGAAGGCATCACCAGTTGTGACAATCCCCTCGTTAAAGGCGCTCAACAATTGGTCGGGGTGTGTCAGTATCTTTAATATCGACCGATCGCTCTATTGGATAGCGAGTATGGATGTGCCCCTTTTGTTAAAGCGACTGCTGCGATCGAGGCTGATAAACTGATGCGTATGTAAAGAAGTTCACCAGGCCAACAGCATGAGTATTGACCAATTAAACACCGACTACGGCATTGCCGGCCATCTCACCTTCGCCGCCGGAAACGGTGGTTTCCCGATGATTCACATCGACAACGGCCAAGCCAAAGCCTCGATATCAGTGTATTCCGGCCAAGTGCTCTCCTTCCAACCCGCCACCGAAACCGCAGATTTGATGTTTCTCAGCGACAAAGCTTACTATGCGGAAGGGAAAGCCATCAAAGGCGGTATTCCCATCTGTTGGCCCTGGTTTGGCCCAGATCCCGAAGGCTTGGGGCGCCCGAGTCATGGGTTTGTGCGCAATCGCCTCTGGAATGTGGTATCAACCAGCACCACGCCGGAGGGCGCAACTCAAGTTATTCTGGGGCTTAAGGATACTGAGGAAACGAGAGCAATTTGGCCTCAAGCCTTTGAATTGGCGATCGCGATTACCGTGGGAACTACCCTCACAGTAGAATTAATCACCCGCAATTTAGGTGACACAGCCTTTCCCCTCACCCAAGCTTTCCACACCTATTTTCTAGTAGGAGATATCAACCGCGTGCAGGTTTTGGGATTGGAAAATACCCAGTATCTTGATAAAGCTGATGGTGGTGTGGAAAAAACTCAAGTTGGTGGAATTACGATCGCAGGTGAAGTCGATCGCATCTATCTCGATGTTACCAATGAATTAGTCATTGACGATGCTGCTCTCGATCGGCGCATCCGCATTAAATCCTCCGGTAGCAAATCCGCTGTCGTGTGGAATCCCTGGGTAAAAATTGCTGCAAGTATGGCCGATCTTGATGATGCCGATTATCAGCGTTTAATCTGCGTGGAAACAACCAATGCGGCGACGGATATTGTAGAAGTTCCTGCCAATGGAGAGTTCCGGTTGGTGGCAATTTACAGTGTCGATCGCGATTAAGGATTGAGTGATTAATCTTAGCGGTGATGGGGCTATAATTTTCATGATTGGATTGAAATACTCTGTCACCGTAATGCCTAATAATGTTTTACCATAACAGGACTTACGCACACCTAATGAAATGATGATTATGCAAAACTATAATTGGAAAAAGCTTCAAAATGGTTCAGACATTCGCGGTATCGCTCTCGAAGGAGTGCCCGATGAAAAAGTTAACCTCACCCCGGAAATAGCGACTATTTTGGGGCAAGCATTTGCAACTTGGTTGGGAGCAAAAGTCAATAAACCTGCGACAGAATTAACGATCGCGATCGGGCGCGACAGCCGTCTATCTGGACCAACATTAATGCAGGCAGTCATGGCGGGCATTACCTCAGTTGGTAGCCAAGTCTACAACTTTGAAATGGCTTCAACTCCGGCGATGTTTATGAGTACGATTACCTCAGGTTTCGATTGCGACGGCGCGATTATGCTCACAGCCAGTCATTTGCCATTTAATCGCAACGGCTTAAAGTTTTTTACCGCCCAAGGTGGTTTACAAAAAAAAGATATTACAGATATCTTGGTATTGGCTGAACTCAATGAATTTGAGAAAGCTACCGTTGAAGGTAGCATTGCAAACCACGATTTCATTTCAGTTTACGCTAACCAATTTGTGACTAAAATTCGGGAAACAGTCAATCATCCCGATAATTTTGAGCAGCCGCTGACCGGATTAAAAATTGTTGTGGATGCTGGTAACGGTGCAGGAGGATTCTATGTCGATCGAGTCTTAAAACCCTTAGGCGCAGACACCACAGGAAGCCAGTTTTTAGAACCGGATGGCACTTTTCCCAATCACGTGCCAAATCCAGAAGATAAAGCGGCAATGCAGTCGATTTGTCAAGCGGTAATTGCAAACAAAGCGGATTTTGGGATTATTTTTGATACGGATGTCGATCGCAGTGCAGCAGTCGATTTCGCCGGTAATGAACTCAACCGCAATCGCTTAATTGCCTTAATTTCGGCGATCGTCCTCCAAGAACACCCAGGTTCTACCATTGTCACCGATTCTATCACCTCTGATGGATTAACGCAATTCATCGAACAGGACTTAAAGGGCATACACCATCGCTTTAAGCGAGGCTACAAAAATGTGATTGACGAATCGATGCGGCTCGATCGCAGCGGACAAGAATCATGGCTGGCGATCGAAACCTCTGGACACGGTGCTTTGAAAGAAAATTACTTTCTGGATGATGGCGCTTATTTGGTCAGCAAACTATTGATTGAATTGGCTAAATCCAAGCTGGCAGATAAGTCATTGCCGGATTTAATTGCCAATTTAAAAGAGCCGGAAGAGAGTGCAGAATTTCGGATCAAAATTAGCGCGGATGATTTCAAGTCTCTGGGCGATTCGGTAATCGAGCAAATGCAAAAATTTGCTGTTACACAAATAGACTGGAAAATTGTTCCGAATAACTACGAAGGCGTGCGGATTTCCTGCTCTTCTGAGAACGAAGATGGCTGGTTTTTATTGCGTTTATCTCTGCACGATCCTGTAATGCCGCTGAACATTGAATCTAATGTTAAAGGTGGTGTTAATAACATCAAAAGTCGGCTTTTAGCTTTTTCCCAACTATGGAATCCCTTGACTTCTCGACACTATTGAGCTAGACCCACCCCTAACCCCTCCCTGGA
>JAAUPI010000230.1 GCA_012035135.1 Microcoleus sp. CSU_2_2 | reverse complement strand
ATCGCCATTGTCATGATGAGGTACACAAGACAAGTGCCTAATTATTGAGGAGCCGTATGAACGAAAGTCTCATGTACGGTTCTGTAGACCAGGCAGGGGAGCGATTCCCTGTCCTGAGTTCAACAACAAGGGGAGTAATCCTCTAAAGCTTGCGGAGATAAGCCCGCTGGGACTGCTCTAAATTAGACTCGAAACTTGGTTCTATTAAACGGGTTTTTGGGTTTAAGTAGTGCCGAAAGGATAGACAGTTTTAAGGTGTATCAGTGAACCAAGAATCCCCACGCCTGAAGGTCCGGGAGTGTCAAATGTCTTTTTATTGATTGTTTTGGAGAAATTGCAATGACTCTTAGCGGAGCAATAACTTATTTCGCGCTTTTTGGTGGAATGCTGGGCGTGGCGACAGTGCTGATGTTTGGTCTGCGGGCTGTCAAACTCATCTAATTTACTAATTTAGATGTGAAAACCAGAGGATTTTAATCTCTGGTAAAAGTAACATTTTGGCGAAGTATTTGCGCGAAAAATCTCTAGTTTTATCTGTGGATTTACGGCGCAAATGCTTCGATCGATAGAAATTTATGCTAAAAATTCACTAATTTTGCTTGATCGACGGCACACGATCTGACACAAACCGAGTTCATCAATTTGAAAATTTAGAAACTTTACAAATATTGATTTAATCTGTTAAACTATTAATAGTCAAGTCAGCACAGATGCAAAAAGATTTGCTACGATGTCAGTCTTAGTTAGTCTAGGCTTGAGCTTGTTTGCTCAAGTTGTAGATTGTTCATCACAGGTGCCCGAAACGAGTCAGCGACTGGTTGCCAATCCTGAGAAACGATGGTCAGTCTCAAAGGCTAGCAGTGAAAAGAGAAATTCTCTGGAACTTCTTTTAATCAAGCTAAATCTACTAAACCTATCTGAAGTAAAATGCTACGAGCAAAATTAACTTGCCAAGTTAGCTTCGGGTCAAGGGTTTGGGTTCGATCGAAATATCTAACCTATTTTTCACAAGTAAATTTGCGGATTCTGTATTTTGGCAGATGAAGTTAAGCTCTGAACCTGTTTTAGTAGTGTTAAGTAGCAGAAGTGATTGATATTACTGCTGCAAAGGTGATGAGGTATTCAGTTTAGGCTTGAGGCCGATCGCAAGTTGCTTCAGCCAAAAACAGCAAAAGTCCAAAACCTTTCGCTTTTTGTAAAAGGTTAGCTTTAGAGTCTCGTTCAGCAACAGGTTTCGCAATTGTAACCGCCAACACTGTCATCGCAGATATCAACGGTTGCAAGACAGATCGGCAACTGGCTTATAGTCAGTCAAAAACATCAGGTTCGCATCAGACAATGGTGTCCTACACTCGGAGGTGAAATTCATGGCACCCGCTACATACACTAGATTAATTCGATTTTTACAAGAAGATTTGGCAATTTCTCCTGCGTCAATTGCTGTTGCTGAACGCGTCGGTGGCGACGAACAGCGGCAACGCGATCGAGACCCGAATTCCCTGCCAATGGTTTTGTGGCAGTACGGTTTGGTGACGCTCGAACAATTGGATAAAATCTTTGATTGGTTAGCCAAAGCATATTAAAAGGATTTTAGATTTTTGATTTCAGATAGAATCTACAATCCAAAATCCTTTAAAAACTTGGATTAAGATTCAGCCAATAGTTTCGCAGCGGCGGCAACGCCGGCACCGGGATTAAAACCTTCGTAACCCAATTCTCGCAGCACGACTTCTAAGGCAGAAATTGCTGCTAAAATATCGCGATCGCACACAAATCCCAAATGACCTATTCGGAAGATTTTGCCCTTCAAATCGTCTTGTCCATCAGCAAGAGCAATGTCAAATCTCTTTTTCATCAAAGTCCGCACTTTTTGAGCATCTACTTCTGCGGGCGGCATAACTGCGGTAATCGCAGGGCTGGCGGCATCGTCGGCGGCAAATAATGGCAAACCTAAAGCTTGTACGGCGGCACGGGTAGTAGTCATTAGCCGTTTGTGTCGGGCGAAGACATTTTCTAGTCCTTCGGCTTTCATCATCTGCAATGTTACTTGCAGTCCAAAAAACATATTGACTGGTGGAGTGAAAGGAGTCGTATTTTTGGCAGCGTCTTTGCGATATTTGCCCAAATCTAAGTAATAGCGAGGCAATTTCGCAGTCTTGTAAGCTTCCCAAGCTTTGGGGCCCACAGCGACAAAACCCAAACCAGGGGGAATCATGTAAGCTTTCTGAGAACCTGAAGCAATGACATCAATTCCCCAATCATCCATCGGTACGCTGACCGCACCTAAACTGGTGACAGCATCGACCATAATTAAAGCTTTACCGTGGGCTTTGACGTGGCGATTGATAGTTTCGAGAGGATTGAGGACGCCGGTGGAAGTTTCCGAGTGAGTGATGATGACAGCTTTGATTTGCTTGTCTTTATCTGCTTCTAATTTTTCGCGGAAGTTTTCCGGATCTAAAGGTTGACCCCAATCGGCTTTGATGATTTCGACATTTAAGCCATAAGCTGCGGCGACTTCAGCCCAACGTTCGCCAAATTTGCCGTTACAGCCAACTAAAACTCGATCGCCCGCACTCAGAAAATTAATTATCCCAGCTTCCATCGCGCCGGTACCGGAAACGGTTAAACTCAGCACGTCACTCTTCGTTTGGTGCAACCATTTCAGGTTTTCGGTACATTCTGCAAAAATCGCGTCAAATTCCTTGCTGCGGTGGCCCATCGGGTGTTTTGCCATCGCTAGCAACGCAGCCTCCGGCACCGGCGTCGGGCCGGGAATCATCAACATTAATTTGTTGTCCATGTGTTGTCCTAACAGTATTTACGGGACCTATCCAATCTATACCCGCATTTACAAACGTGGGTTCTAGTAGATAGTGTTTTCTTCATAATTGTGTCGCAGCAAAAGTTTACAATTAAAGCCAGACTATCAGGACGGGGTTTTAAACCCATTTTTCTGATAAATTAAAAAGCTCAATTGCCCAATCTCCACCCTAAGTTTTTTAAGTTTTAACTCCCATAGGATTAGCCTCATTTAAAGACCAACGATGTTCTACTGCTAAGTTCGATCGCTCGCAACTTTGTTCTAATTGCTTCTGAATCGCGAGGGCTTTGCGAAGGGTAATAATCAGTTGGTGAACTTGTTGCTGCTGCGGAGATTGTGGACTGACAGCAAACATCGTTTTACGTTCTAACAATTGAAGTAGCAATTCGTAGTGAATGTACGACGGAAGGGGAATTGGCTCCATGAAAGCTAATATACCTCAGCGAACAGATGCCCCATTACAATTCGTATGAGGGCATCATAGGTGAACGGTAAATGCCCGATTTTTATGTGTTTTCTAACAGTACAAAAACCCCTACTTTACCGATTAAATATCCGGGGCAGGGTGCGTGGAAAACGCTGAATTTTGCGATCGACAGGCTGAGCGAATAGATTTAATTGCTTTGTTGCAAGATATTTCTATGCAATATAGCTGTGAATGCTATTTTTTTAGATTTAAGCGCCTGAGTCGATGCAGGTTAGAAACTCTGATTACTTGCCTACTAGATCATTTTTTATCAGAATTAAGGGCTATTTGTCAAGCGGTCTCGCCTTTCACAGGGTGGAATGGGGAGTGGCGATTTCAGTAGCAAGCTTGGCTAAGGCTGTGCCCGGATCTGGCTGCTTGACTAAAGATTCGCCAATGAGAACGGCTGCTGCGCCGACGCTGGCAAGTTGAGCGAGATCGGCGGGTGTGTGGATTCCTGATTCGCTGACAACGAGGATGCCTTTTGCTTGGATTTGGGGGAGGCGCGAGGCTAATAGTTGGCTGGTGGTTTCTAGGCTGACGGAAAAGTTTTCTAGGTTGCGGTTGTTGATGCCGATCAGGTTAACTCCTTCTAGGGCTAATACTCGATCGAGTTCTGCAAGAGTGTGAACTTCGATTAAAGCAGTCATGCCTAAAGTCTTGACAATTTTTACAAAATACTGTAAGTCTTTGTCAGAAAGAATGGCTGCAATTAATAATACTGCATCAGCGCCGTGCAAACGAGCGAGATAGATTTGGTAGGGATAGATAATAAACTCTTTGCAAAGCAGGGGTAAATCAACGGCAGAACGGATGTTTCTGAGGTTTTCAAAGCTGCCTTGAAAAATTTTTCATCGGTGAGTACGGAGATGCAACTGGCGCCGTTTTCTTGGTACGATCGGGCGATCGCAACTGGATCGAAATCTTCGCGAATTACGCCTTTGCTGGGGGAAGCTTTTTTGACTTCGGCGATGATAGCGGGTTGAGTTTTACCATTTTTCAGGGCGGCGAGAAAGTCGCGAGTTGGTGGTGCGAAGGGGAGTTTTTTATGAAGTTCGGATAAGGGAGTGCGATCGCGCTTTTGGGCGACTTCTACTTCTTTTTGCCAGACGATTTCTTCGAGGATGTGCTGGGGTTCAGCGTCAGGTACGGCGATTGTGTAGCTGAGGTAGAGTACGGAGACTGATGTGCTGGGCGGACGGCGGCGGATTTGAATCATAGTAAGGGGGAGAAAGGGCGATCGGTCAAAGATTCTAATGTATTATATAATAGTTGCAGTAAATCCTCCTAGTTTAAGTGTTAATGCGTGTCAGCTAAAGATATTTTTCACGATACAGTTAAGCGTGCCTTGCAAAACGATGGGTGGACAATTACTCACGATCCATTTCCCATGCAAATCGGTCGTAAGCGCTTATCTGCTGACTTGGGTGCAGAACGTCTAATTAGTGCCGAAAAAGGAACCGAAAAAATTGTTGTTGAGGTCAAGAGTTTTGTAGGGCGATCGGATGTCAAAGATTTGGAGCAGGCTTTGGGACAGTACGTTCTTTACCGCCAAGTGCTTAATGAAATGCAGAGCGATCGAACTTTATATCTAGCTGTTTCCGAGGAGGTCTTTAACAGCGTATTTGCTATAGAATTAGGGCAAGTGTTATTAAAGAATAATATCGTTAAACTGATTGTTTTTGATAAAGAAAGTGAGGCAATACTTCAATGGATACCCGATTGAGATACCAAGAAATTATCAAAACCATACTTCAGGAACACGCTAACTTCCGCAATACTATACCTGACGGCTATCATTCTCAACTGTTATTTGATGATGATCGAGGAGGATATTTAGTTTTGGATATTGGTTGGAATGAGAACAATTACCTTCACGCTACACCAATTCACATCAATTTAATGGACGGTAAAATCTGGATTCAATATGATGATACTGAAGAAGGAGTGGCTACCGATTTACTAGCAGCAGGTGTTCCTAAAGAAGATATTGTACTGGGTTTTCGCCATCCGAGAGTGCGGCAGTACACTGAATTTGGCACGGGTTTTAGTGACAAAGATGAAGGGAATGTTGCTGAATCGGCTGCTGTGCGATCGGCGTAATTAGAGTAGGGAGATGGAGTTACTGGAAGAATGGCGGCGGATGAGAAACATAGTAGGGGGAAACGAGGGCGATCGCCACAAGTTTCTATTAGACATCTGATAAAAAGAATCTCAAGCTTGGCGAGGGATGTAGGGGTGAAGCATTTGGGCGAAAGTCTGTGCCTCAAACTTGCAGATTTTATGTCCAAATGCTTCACCCTGCCCCACCTGCGGCCGAGCGATCTCTAATGCGTAATTTCTTTTTTACCAGATGTCTATTATACAAGGTCGATCGCCCTTTGCAATTCATGATAAAATATTATTAAATAAGTCTTGGGAGATAAACCGATGCAACTAGAAGACTATTTTGAGTTTCTCGACCCCGATGACATCCGCATCAAAGGACATCGGATCGGCATTGACGACGTGATTGATTATTACTTGGATGGATATTCACCAGACCAAATTCTGGAAGAATTACCGAGTCTAAATTTAGAGAAAATTTACGCGACATTAACCTATTATCTGCACAATCGGAAGCAGGTGGATGCTTATATGTTGCGGCTGGCGAAGTGGCGGGAAGAACGCTATCAGGAATGGTTGGCTAATCCATCTCCTCTAGCATTGCGTTTGAGAGCGCTCAAAGCACAGCGAGAACAGGAGTTACTTAACTTAAAGTGAAAATCCGTTTTTTAATTGATGAAAATTTGCCTTCTAGGCTCAAAAGTGCTGTTTTACAGCTTCAGCCGGAGATAGATATTTTGCGAGTGGGTGATTCAAATGCACCGCCATTAGGAACTCTCGATCCTGAGATTCTGATTTATTTGGAATCATCGAAACGACTATTGGTAACAGATAACCGCAAAAGTATTCCCGGACATTTGGAGGAACATTGGGCCGCAGGGGGACAAAGTTGGGGATTAGTTTGGGTGCGTCCAAGTGGAAGTATTGGCAGATGGGCAGAAACAATTCATTTTATTTGGGAAAGTTCTGAAGCTGAAGAATGGATCGATAAGTTAGATTGGATTCCATATTAGAGAATGAGGTGGAAAAAGTGGGCGGGTGCGTAGCTATCTCGTAGGGAATCGCACTTTTGAACCGCCAAAATCCCCTCGATAACCCGCAAGTCCGCCGGGGGTTGAAAACCCCCGTCTCATAGCGAAAGTCCTCTCAAAGAGGACTGAAGAGTCAATTCAATAAATCAAGTTCGATCGGGCATTTCCAAATTCCCGATTATTCACTGTGCTGTTCTGGCTTTTGCCTGTTTCAGAGCGCTTAACAAACGCTCGGCGTTTTTGGGCGATCGCAGCAGGTATACAGTCTCTAATAAGCTTGCCAATTCGTCAGCGGCAATTAAGGCTACGTTTTCGCCGTTTTTGCGGGTGATGATGATGGCATCGCGATCGTTTATGACTTGTTCGCAAAGTTCATCCAGATTTGCCTTAGCTTCAGTAGAAGTTACTTGGGTTTGCGTGAGTGACATAGTTTGTGGCTTGCCAATATTAATGATATTATAAGGGCGATCGAGCCTGTTGCGATTCTCCTTGTTGAGTTATAATGAATTTCGGTACTCCCCCATTTTTCCCTAAGTATGAGACTAGATACAATTTTTATCCGCTTCTATAAGTCTTTCAATGTCGATCACGCGCGGCAATATCTCGCTACAGACAATCAATCTACCAAGCCCAATAAGTCCAAGAAAGATATCCAAAAATATCCGTGGGAAATGATTAAGACAGATGGTAGCGACTTATGGTTTCCCTTTATTAGAGTCTCTATCGAGCCGCAAATCACGGCAGTTGTCGGTGCGAATGAATCAGGTAAATCACACCTACTGACCGCGATAGAGAAAGCAATTACTGGACGTGATTATAAGAATCACAAAATCTCCGCGTCAGATTTTTGCCGATACTCTGACAGATTTCTCATGCTCCATCTTCTAATAACGAGGAAAAAAAGGGAGATGAGGTAATAAATAATCTTTTAAAAGAACTTGAAAGTCACTGAACTTGAATGAAATAACAATTGTGCCTGCTGGAGGAACTGGAAATGTTCCTTACATGACTTACTTAGCACGTAGTCGGGATCGTGAGCAAGCAGGAGTGATTGTCCTTATGGACAGTGACTCAGATGGAAATAAGGCAAAGCTACAACTGACAGAGGAAAAGTATGGTTGGCAGCAGGATCCTTTACTCAAACAACGTTATGTACTTCAAATCGGTGATTTGAGGGTACTAGGAGTGAATCTTCCTGAAAAACTCAAGGAGCCTCAAATAGAAGATCTTATTCCTTTGAGAATCGGTATATTGGCAGCCCACAAGTATGTAAAAGTTATCTGGGGGATGGCAGAGCAGGATATAAAAGATATCAAGGAGGAAGACATTCAGAAAAAACTCAACGAAGGTATGACAATGTTCAAAGCGGTCTATTCCTGCGTTGAAGCCGCATCGAAAGATAAACGCCAATTAAGCAAGCTTCCTTTTGCCAGAAGCGTTATTGAGGTAGTACAGGCTCTTCATAAAAAAAACTGTACCGACCAAAAACATTTAGATCCAAAAGATTTAGAGGCACTCAATCAGTTCAATAATAACTTTAAAATTCTGTTCCGCGAACTTGATAAGCGAATTGGTGAAGCAGAACTTGAGAGGACTCGTGAAAAGGCTTCAGAGAAGATCCTGGTTTTACAGGAAAGCTTCTTTAATAATCATCCAAACGGTGCTAACAAAGAAGACGCTGTTGGTTTTTTGCATAAGCTGAATGTTTTGCTAAGAGGAGATACTAACTTTGAGGCTGAACCAATTACAAAAGCGATTGAAAAGATCCAGCAAGATCACAAACTTGATACAAATTTAACGGAAAGAATCGAAAAATATCAGGACTTTCAGAGAGACATAAAAGCTTTGTATTATCAAGGACAAAAGAAAGCTGAAGAACTTGCGGAGGAAAGCTAAAAATAAAAGGTACTCGTAGAAGTCTGATTTTAGATGCCAATCTCAAAGTTTTTGATGAAAACTGGTCGATCGACCTCGAATCTCCTTTTGTTGTTGCTAAAACTTAGCCCAATATGCCGCATTCTGATTAAAGCGCGAGATCCCTTCCCTCACCAAAGCCCGATCGCCTCCAATATAATGCTACAATCGCGTCAAACCAATCGATCGCGCGATTAAAGCTCATGGAAAAACTAGAGCATTCCGACATCCAAACTCAGCATTCATTAGAAGACACATTTTTAGAACTTGCAGAAAAATGGCGTCACGATACAGAAATGCTCTCCTCACCCACAA
>JAAUPI010000015.1 GCA_012035135.1 Microcoleus sp. CSU_2_2 | reverse complement strand
TATAATTGGTATGGTGCGTCGCTATGAGATCTCCCAATAGCAACGAGAGTTGTTCGTAGCGACGCACCCTACATTTACTACATTTACGAGATTATAAAAGGGGTAAGTAACCCGGATTTGGTATGACATCTGACTCTGCTGAATTTGGTCGATTGGCAGGGCGATCGCAGTTTTCATTCAGCCTCCTCAATCTTTCTTTTTAGATTAATAATTCCATTGATTGAGAACAACAAACTGATTATTGAGGTCATATTCTGCTGTTTCTAAATTATCAATTGCCTTCACTATTGCCCGATAGCTCATGTTTTTAGAAGCCTCAGAATCTTGGTAAACTGCCAAAATTCCTGAATGTTCTGGGTTGGCTTGATGCAATTGGTGAAAGTCGTCACAATTGCGTGTCAGCAGCACTCTTTCATTTTGTCTGGCAGCGTCTAGCACGACTGAATCTGGACGATTCATTAAATCGAGTGTATTGACTGTGGCTACATCGTGACCGACTGCCTGAAGCAGATTGACCAAATACTTTGCTTGAGAATCTTCATCAAGCAGCATTCGTAGACTCAAGTTGAACTCCTTTTGCTTCCAATCGATAGCGTTCCTCGTCTGCTTCTAATTTTAGAAGTTCCTGATGACTCTCACAGTAATTGATTGCCTCATAGATAGCAGACAGCGGTAAATCCCAATTTTCGGCTGCTTGTTCGGGAGACATCCCATTAGCGATCGTGTCTCGCCAAATAGTCGATGCCAGTAATTTACGCCCCTTAATGTAAAGTTGTTTTCGCCAAGCATGAGGACGTGCTGTTAAATATTGCCAATTTTCGATTTCCGGTGTATTTTGCAGCGATCGAACGATCGCACTTAGCAGTTCAAGGCGATCGCTGACTGAGAGTTGACAGGCTTTTTCTTTAAGCTGTTGCAGGGACATAAAAAAATACTCCAACAAAGGTTGGTATTTAAATTATAGTACAAAACGATACAATAGAAGGTAGTTGAATTCGGAAGTGTTCATGGTTATAGCAACAGAATATCTTTACATTGTGCGAGATGATGAGATTCTGCATGGAGAGCCTATTATTCAAGGAACCCGTACACCTGTCAGAGCGATCGTCGAAACTTGGCGGATGGGGATGGCGCCCGAGGAAATCCCAATTGGGATGCCTCATCTGACATTAGGACAAGTATTTGGAGCATTGACTTATTACAGTGACCATCAAGAGGAAATTAACAGGTATATTGAACAGAACCGCATTCCTGACGAGTTAATCGATCCATTGGTGAGAAATTTGTGAACAGTTTATTTATCTGTTTGTACTTAGATGAAGATGTCAACGTCTTGGTAGCCTAGTTGCTGCGATCCAGAGGGTTTGATGCGACTACCGCACGAGATGCAGGGCAACTTCAAGCAAGTGATGCAGAGCAATTTGCCTACGCTGTAAGTCAAAGGAGAACGCTAGTTACCCATAATAGAACTGATTTTGAGGAACTTGTAGTGAATTACTTTGATTCAGGGCAGATACATTATCGAAGAAGGGAACAGGGAACAGGGAATGGGCAACAGTTTCCTGTTCCTGTTCCCAATCGGGGTATAAAACCCCATCTTCTATTGAAGAAGGCAACAGGCAACAGGCAATAGGCAATGATTTCCTGTTGCCTGTTGCCTGTTCACTGTTGCCTCTTCCCTTCTATAAGTTGTTTGTTTGGGTTGGGGTTAAATCCCCATCCCTTGGACAGTCTGTTGCCTGTTCCCTATTGCCTGTTCCCTTTTATCAAAGCAAATTATTCACTGTCAAGTCATTGAATTTCCAAGGAATTTACCATACTTTCTGCTATTTTCAAATACTCAGAATACTCGGATTTTTCGGCTGTATAAGTCAGAACGTAAGCTTTATTGTTGATCAATGTCCAAGCTTGCATTTTTTTCATATTTTTTTCTTCTTCTTTCGCATCAAAAACTACTGCGTGACCACTATTATTGGCAACAGTTTTTGCATTTTCTTCGAGAATTTTCACCTCATTCAAAGTTTTAATTTGATTTAAAGACCATTTATTGTACTCATCAAGTGACATGGGTTTTTCCAAACTTTCTATGCTGACTGTAATTTTTTCTTGATAAGAATCAGCGCTGTTCTTTTTGGGCGATATAAATACAACCACGTCGGGAGTGAATGGGTTTTGTGACTCCTGTTTTTCCCATTTTTCAGGATACTTGATTTTAAACTGATTCGCCGAATTTTGATAAGTTAATAAATTTTCAACTGGAGTTTTAGAGAAATTTTGAATAGCCAAAGCGGAGGCTGCGATTGCTCCAGCAATTCCCACTCCCATTAAAACTTGCTTCCATCCCCAAACGAATGCAGGAGTTTTGTGAGAGGGAGACGCGGATGGTCGATCGACCATTTTAGCCAGCCGCTGTAACAAAACTTGTGTATCTTGCGGTCTGTCTTTCGGAAAATAATTCATTAAATCGTCAATCAAATCTGCCAGTGGCTTCAATACCTGAGTGGCCACATTCCGCCAAATTAACTTACCCGATCGCGAATCTTCCTGCAAATTTCTCGGTTCTTGAGCAGTTAGCAAATAGACAAAAGTCCTGCCTAAAGCAAAAAAATCAGAACGCGGTTCAGCTTTGCCTTTTTTTTGCTCTTCGGGAGTGTAACCCGCTGAAGAAATTCTTGTCACCTCTCCAGTTATTCTCTGGACAGTTTCTGTAACCTCCCGCACTGCTCCAAAATCGATCAATACCAATTGTCCGTCAGGCCGGCGCATAATATTTTGCGGTTTAATATCGCGGTGAAAATAATTTTGATTGTGAACCAGATTCAAAATATCCGTTAATTGTGTCAACCAGTTTATAGCTAACTGCGAGTCGATCGGCTTGTAGTTCTGACTTTCCAGCCACTGCTGTAAATTATTGCCTTCTATTTTCTCCATCACCAAACAGTGCAGAGAGTTGCTCGTATCGTTTGGCTTGAAAGTAAAATAGCCGCCAGCTTCTACTGTCGGGAGTCCCGGATGTCTCAGCTTCTGCAAAACGATCGCTTCTTTTTGGAACAGTTCCACCCCTTTGGGATCGTTGTAAGTAAGAACTTTTAAAACTTTCCGAGTACCGTCTCTATCTCTGACTTCATAAGTTTTGCCAAATCCTCCATGTCCCAACTCTCTGATTACCCGATACCGTTCGTCGATCGACAACTTAGAGCCACAGGTTTGACAAAAGTTGAGAGGCTCTGGAGGATCGGGATTGTTGGGATTTCGGCAGTTGGGATTTATGCAGTAATTCATGGTAGGGAAGAATTGGCTTGATAGAAATTAGTCGATCGTGCCGCTTCAGCTTATTCAAAGCTATTTCTATGGGAACGGCTGGGGATTAGCGCGGTGCTTGTCAGCATTGATTATTGAACATGATATAACATTAATCATGTTTTGAATAGCAAATTGTCGCAAAATCTCAAATCTTAAATCCTATGACAGGTCAAACACACAAAAAAACTAACTTAATCGCGAATCCCTATTTAGAAATCGACCATCAGGGAAAGGTTTTGCGCTGGGAGCTCACAAAAGCCGAACACGTATTGGGGCGTGATACCCAAAGATCTGACTTGTTAGTTCCTCAAGATTGGGAAAATCTGTCCCGATGTCAAGCAATTTTGCACCAAGAAGGAGACGACTACCGCATCTATGACGGCGACGGGATTAAACCCAGCACTCGCGGGTTATTTTTAGTCGCGACGGATGCTGCTGTAACTGCGAATCAAGGTTGTCTTTTGCAGCACGGAATCGAGTTGCGAATTGGCAAAGATTTGAGAAATCCGGTGCTAGTGACTTATTTTAATCCAGCCAGTCCGGCGCTAGCGAGTTTGGGTTCGCGGGAGTCGGTTTCGTTGCGAAATCGATCGGTAGTTTTGGGGCGCGATCGCACTTCTACTCTCCAGTTAAATTCGCCGATCGTTTCCCGTATTCACTGTACTATTGATGCCAACAACCGAGGAGAATACGTACTCAAAGACTTGAGCATAAACGGCGTTTTCATTAACAATAAAAAAGTTAAAAAAGCAGCTATTTTAACCGAAAATGCCAAAATCCGCATCGGCCCTTTTCTGCTAATTTATCAAAATGAAGAACTGACAGTCCTAGATCCGGGAAATGCCATCCGTTTGGAAGCGATTAATTTAGTTCGACCTTTTGTGAATGATATTTCTCTAACTATTGAACCGGGACAATTAGTAGCGTTAGTCGGGGGAAGTGGCGCGGGAAAATCTACTTTAATGCGGACTCTGTTAGGGATTGAAAGCACAAAACGTGGTGCAGTTTACGTCAACGGCGACGAACTGCGCAAAAACTTTGAATGTTACAGTTCTCTCATCGGTTACGTGCCGCAAGATGATGTCGTTCACAGCGAACTGACAGTCGCCGAAGCTCTGACTTATGCAATTAAATTGCGGCTGCCACCAGATGTGGATGTCGAGCAAGTTTTGACAAAGACACTGGCGGATATCGAAATGTCTGACAAGCGGAATACTTTTGTGAAAAACCTCAGCGGAGGCCAGCGAAAGCGAGTAAGCATCGGAGTAGAATTGTTGGCAGATCCGAAGTTATTTTTCTTAGATGAACCGACTTCAGGACTCGATCCAGGGTTGGACAAAACGATGATGGAACTGCTGCGGAATTTGGCAAATACAGGGCGGACGGTAGTTTTAGTAACGCACGCTACTGCGAATGTCAATTTGTGCGATCGGCTAGTTTTTCTTGGTCGCAACGGCTACCTTTGTTACTTCGGCCCGCCGACAGAAGCCGCGAATTTCTTTGGAGTTTCCCAAGCAGATTTTGCCGACATTTACAACCAGCTAGAAAAAGGGGAAACAGTCATTAAACACTGGACTAATGAATACCGCAATTCAGCTTATTATCAGCGCTACATTGCCACCCCCCTCGGCCCGAAAGCACCTCAAAAACAAGCGCCGATAGTTAAACTTCCCCAACGAGCTAGAATCTCGCCACTCAAACAACTTTTATTGTTAGCCCAGCGATATTTTCAGCTAACTCTGCGCGACCCGGTTAATGTGGGTTTGGGATTGTTAACTGCCGCCGTTTGCCCGATTTTGCTAGCTGGAATTAAAGATATAGAACCGCTAGTTACCGGCACAGAAGATGACCCAGCTCTCGCTTTTCTAGCGCTACGAATTTTATTTGTGTTTACATCGGCGGCTATTTGGGTCGGTTTGTCAAGTTCTCTGCAAGAAATTGTCAAAGAATCGGCAATTTATCAGCGGGAAAGATTGGTGAATTTAGGTTTATTACCTTATGTTGGTTCCAAGTTTTTAGTGCTGGCGGGATTGGCACTGCTGCAAACTGTGCTGATGACAGCGGTAATTTTAATTGGATTTAAGCAGCCGAGTCCCGATCTAGTTTCTTGGCCTTTGGGCGTGGGAATTACGGCATTTTTAACGCTGTTGGCGAGCATGAGTTTGGGGTTAATGGTATCGGCTTTTGTGAAAAATGGCAGTCAGGCAAATAGCGCTTTACCTTTGCTGTTAGTGCCACAAATTATTTTTTCGGGAGTCTTGTTTAGTTTGGGAAGTTTGTTTAAAATAGAGAAAATAGGTCAGTATCTGTCGTGGTTGACTGTCAGCCGATGGTCTGTGGGTGCTTACGGGAGTTTGGTGAATGTAAATGCGATGGTGCCAAAGCCGATCGAACTTCCCGATCGAACTATTTTACCGCAGTTATTCGAGAAGAGTGCAGTCTACGAACCAACTTGGCAAAACTTGGCTTTGAATTGGGGAATTTTAGGTTTGCACGCAGCAGTTTATTTGACCGCAACTTTGCTTTTGCAGAAGCGGAAAGATATTTTCAAATAACACAGGAAACTGCTATGTTATTTTAGTTTCTCTCTGCTTGGACAATGCCAGAAAAAGTTAAATTTATCGATCGCACGGTGTGAATTAGCATCTGTTCGATCGGCAGCTAGGAGGCAAGCAACTATGTATCAAACCGAAGAGTCCCCAACCTCAAAAAACGTACTCCCAACGATGTATGATCTTCCCAGTGAACACCCGGAGGATTCTGGTTTGCCCGATCTATTTCATCTTTGGCAATCCCGCAACTTGGAATATACTTTTAAACCTAGTAATTATCCCAGCGATCGAGTATTTGTTGCCAGCGACTTAAATCTTTATTTTGATGTGCGCCACACTCAGTGGTACAAAAGGCCTGATTGGTTTGGTGTCGTTGGTGTGGACCGACTTTACCAACAGCAAGAATTGCGGAAATCCTACGTGATTTGGCAAGAAGAAGTCAGTCCGTTTGTGGTGGTGGAACTGGTGTCGCCGGGAACCGAAAACGAAGATTTAGGACAAACAGTCAGAGGAGTCGGTCAACCTCCGACTAAATGGCAAGTTTACGAACAAATTCTCAGGGTTCCTTACTATATCGTATTTGATGGAGCTACCAATAATCTCCGGGCTTTTGTGTTGGCGGGCGATCGTTATCAAGAATTGATTTTAACAGAGTCGCAGGTGTGGATGCCGGAGATCGAATTGGGTTTGGGAATTTGGGACGGTGCTTTTGAAGGTTTGGAGCGATCGTGGTTGCGCTGGTATGATGCTAATGGTGGTTGGATTCCGACGACCACAGAACAAGAATGCCAGCAGAAAGAATTCGCCCAGCAGCAAGCTGAACAACAGCGTCAGGAAAAAGAAATCGCCCAGCAGCAAGCCGAACAACAACGCCGGCTAGCCGAGGGTTTAGCTCAGAGGCTGAGGGCAATGGGACTCAATCCAGATGAACTTTAGTTGAGATCGTGTCCGATCGATCCATTACGATATAATTCCAGGTCTGGTAGGGGTGGGTTCACCAGTATTCTCAAGTTCAAAGCCCACAAATTCATAAACCCACTCGCCCATATCAACACTAATCGATCGGACACGATCTAACAACCAAAAATGGCACGCAAACAGACGGTTAAAATTCTAAAAATACTCAATATTTGTGCGAGTAGCCCTCTATTTTTAGCCATCAAAAAACTGTGCGATCGCCCGTTCCAGATCGCAGTTATGTTATTATTTATCATCTCCATAGCAGTGTCGCCAATACTCTCGGTAATAGCTCAAATCCCCATTATTCAAACTCAACCAAACATCCAGCAGTTAGTACAGCAAGCTCAAACACTTTACGAACAAAGACAGTTCGATCGATCTGCGATTATTTGGCAACAAACCGCTGCTGGATTTGCCACCAAAGGCGACAAATTAAATCAAGCAATGGCACTCAGCAATCTGTCGCTCACTTATCAGCAACTCGGACAGTGGCCGCAGGCAAAAACGGCGATCGACCAAAGCATCAACCTGCTGCAAAAGTTAGAAAATACCTCGGCTCGAAAGCGGATTTTTGCTCAAAGTCTAGACATTCAAGGGCGGCTGCAAAGAGCTAGTGGCGACTCAGAAACTGCGATCGAAACTTGGCAAAAAGCCGCCGAATTTTATACTCAAATCGGGAACAAAGACGCTGCCATTCAAAATCAGATCAATCAATCCCAAGCTTTGCAAGATTTGGGACTTTATCCCAGGGCTTGCCAAACTTTACTCAAGGCTTTCGATCTGGATATCCCAGACTGTAAAACTTTAAACGAATTACCGCCAGAAACTGTAACTAAAAAGTTAGAAACAATCTCAAACAGACCCGATTCGCTGTTGAAATTTGATGCCATGCACGGCCTCGGCGATATCCTGCGAGCCATCGGCGATTTGCAGCTATCTCAAAACATCTTAGAATCGAGTTTAACGGTTGCTCGGAATTTACGATCGCCCCTAGAGGAAAGTACAGCGCTTCTCGGTTTGGGCAATACAGCTAGAGCATTTGTCGAAAGGCAAATCTTGCTTCCTTCCCAAGACCAAGATAGCACTATCCTGATCTTAAAAACTCAAGCATCTTTCAACTTTTACCGCGAAGCCGCACAGCTATCTCCATCTCTAACAGCAAAACTTCAAGCCCAACTCAATCAACTCAGTTTGCTGTTAGAAAGCCAGCCCTGGATCGGAGACGACGAGTTAACAAAATATGCGGATTTGTGGCCGTCAATTCAAGCAGAAATCAATAACTTACCTGCCAGCAGAGCCGGAATTTACGCTCAAATTAATTTAGCTCAAAGTTATCTAAAACTGCGGAAAAAAGGGGCAAGCACGGCCAGATTGTCTTTACCATTGCCGACAGCGATCGAGATTAATAAAATCTTGACAAAAGCAGCAGAACAAGCTAGAATATTAGACAATAAAAAAGCAGAAGCTTATGCAGTTGGCAGTTTAGGTACTCTGCACGAAACAGCAAAACTGTGGCAACTCGCAGAAAGTTTGACCGATCGAGCTTTAAGCTTAGTTTCATCTTCCAAAGCAGCGGACATTACTTATCAATATTTCTGGCAGTTGGGACGCATCCACAAAGCGCAAGCAGATATTGAGAAAAGCTTGGGAAATAGCGACAAAGCCCAAAAGTATATTGAGGCGGCAGTTGTAGCTTATACTAATGCATTTGAAAATTTGCGATCGCTCCGCACCGACTTAGTAGCTATCAATCCCGAAGTGCAATTTTCCTTCCGCGACAGCGTAGAACCAGTTTACCGCCAATTAGTCGCCTTGAACTTGCAAGTCGCCAAATCTCTGATTAGTCAAGGCAAAATTGATGACAGCCAAAAATCGCTAAAACAAGCTCGAAATGTCATAGAATCCTTACAAATAGCGGAACTCAACAACTTCTTTCAAGATGCGTGTGTAGATGTCAAAACCCAACAAATTGATGAAGTCGATCGCACTGCAGCAATTATCTATCCAATTATCCTCGAACAGCAGCTAGAAGTCATAGTTCGCTTGCCCGGTGGTAAACTGCTATTGTATACTCCAACTAACCCCAGTAACAATAGTCAGGTTGTCACTCAAAAAGAACTTGAAAATACTTTAATAGAATTGCGATCGGGCGAAAAAAATGCCTCACTTCAATCGACAGCCAGCAGCAATAACTTTTTACCTTTAACTCAAAAAGTGTATGATTGGTTGATTCGTCCGATCGAAACAGGACTGCAAGAAAGCCAAGCCAAAATATTAGTTTTTGTCCTCGACGGCGAATTGCGAAATATCCCGATGGCAGTGCTGCACGACGGCAGTCAATACTTAGTAGAAAAATATGCGATCGCCCTCACACCCGGTTTGCAACTGCTCAACCCCCAACCTCTATTACAAACACAGCTAAGAGCCTTAATTGCCGGCGCGACTAATGCCCCCAGTTTTCAAGCAAACAATCTCAATCCGCTCCCCGGTGTACAAAGAGAATTGAACCAAATTTCCGCATCACTGCCGAATAATGACAAGCGCGAAAATGAGGATTTTACCAAAGCTAACCTGCAAGCTATTATCGATCAAGTGCCTTTTCCTGTAGTTCACATCGCAACTCACGGACAGTTTAGTTCCAACGCTGAAAAAACATTTATTCTCGACTGGAACGGAGAAATCAATGTTAAAGATTTAGATGAATTGCTGCGAGGAATAAATCGAAAAAGACCGATCGAACTGCTAGTTTTAAGCGCTTGCGAAACTGTAGCCGGAGACAGCAGGGCAGCTTTAGGATTGGCGGGAGTTGCGGTGCGGGCGGGTGCTCGCAGCACGCTAGCGACGCTGTGGCAAGTTAACGATGAAAGCACGGCTTTGTTTATGAGCGAATTCTACAGCGAATTAGCTCAATCTCAAGGGCAGGTTAATAAAGCTGAAGCGTTGCGTAGAGCTCAGGTAAAGCTTTTGAAAGATAGCAAATACCAGCATCCATATTTCTGGGCACCTTACGTTTTGGTGGGGAATTGGAAATAGTAAATCGATCGATTCGATCGCCCCAAGCAAAATCTATATTCAAGGATTGAGAATAGATGTAAGATCGAGCTCAAATCCGGGGAGTACGTCTTCACCCGAAAGTGTTGGGGGTTGGTCAAAAGAGAAATTAATAACTTCTACATCTTGAGACAACCGATAGATTTCTGCTAAAGGCGTTTGCGGGTCAATTAGCCAACCTAAGCGACAGCCGTTAGTTCGATAATACCGCATTTTAGCCCGCAATGTTTCTAGGGAATCGCTTTGCGAGCGCAATTCTATGATAAAATCCGGGCATAGAGGAGGAAACTTGCGTTTATCTTCTGCAGATAATGCTTCCCAACGTTCTCGAAGTACCCAAGCAGCATCGGGGGAACGCTTCGCACCGTTGGGCAATAGAAAGACAGTGGAAGAGTCAAAGACTTTTCCCAATCGAGTCTGACGATTCCACAAACCGAGTCCTAAGTTGAGATCGGAATTTCTGATGCCGCTTTCGCCGCCAGTTGGAGGCATAATAATTAGTTCTCCTTCGGGGGTTTGTTCTAATCGCCACTCTTCATTAGCAATGCACAATTGATAAAATTGTTCGTCTGTTAAAGCGACGGCGGCAGGTAGGTTAAGAGTTATAGTTTCCATCGTTGATATTATCGCCAACTAGGTTAATTTTATTATAGTCGATCGCACATCTTAAATTATCTTCACCCGCCAGCCCGCCGGGGAATTAATTCCCCGCCGGAGGGCCGGATCAACAAAATGCTGCACCGCGCCAAAGTCAGTTTGATAAATCGGGTGGTAAAAGCAAATTGTCAACTCGTACAATTACACCATTGCTAGCTTTAATTGACGGCTGAATTGCTTTAACATTATCGTTGATAATTACTTCCTGAGGCGTCACTGTAATTTTCAGATTGCCACCTTCAACTGTTTTCATCACTCCTTTATTTACATTTTCAGAAGTAACAAGGCTGGCAATTAAATGGTATTTCAAAACTCTCGCTAATTTTTCCTTGTTTTGCGGCTGTAGTAATTGAGAGTAAACAGCCTTGTTTTTCTGAAAAGCTTGATTTGTGGGAGCGAAAATAGTTAAAGGACCTGCTTGTTTTAAAGTATCAGTCAAACCTGCCAAGGCTAAAGCCGAATTAAGAGTTTTAAATTCGCCTTTATTTAGATGATCAGCAATGCTGCCTGTCCGCTGAGGAGAGTCAAGTACCGAAGATGGCTCAAAAGTGCCCTGGGAGTAGCTGTTAGATTGCGCTAAGACTGGAAAAATCAAGACACTGCTGAGTCCCAAAATTCCCGCTAGCAGCGCCCCCCGATCGCGCCATCCTTGAGAATTGTAAGATTTGTTCATAATTTATAAATGAATTTACCAAAAACAATTTACACTAATTATAATCCCAAGAATAGATGAACTGCTTGTGGCGATCGACTGCCAAACATTTTATACCCGACTGCTGTTGTTAGCGACTGCAACGCTGCTGTGGTCGTCTCCATCTCCGGTGCTCTTTTTCTGTCCTCAAATAACTCTGGCACAAACGCCAACAGTTCTCGACACCAAAAAGTCGCAAGCAGAACAGCTTTATCAATCAGCTACCGAGCAATTAAATAAAGGGCAACTCCGTGCAGCCTTGAAAACATTCGAGCAAGTTTTGGCAACTCTCAGGCAAATTAACGAACCACAAGCAGAAGCAGCAACGCTTAGTCAAATTGGATCGATCTACTACAATCTAGGCGCGTTTCAAAAAGCTCTGAATTACTATCAGCAAGCACTCAAAATTTTTCAACAGCAAAAGGCTCGGAAAGAGCAAGGCACAACCCTGACAAATATAGCGGCGGTTTACCGCAATCTCGGTCAATATCAAAAAGCTTTGGAGTTCAACCAGCAAGCTTTGACAATTCGTCGCGAAGTGAAAGATGCAGTTGGTGAAGCGACAACTCTCAATAATATGGCGGCAGTTTACGATAATCTCGGTCAGTATCAAAAATCTCTGGAATTGTACAAGGAAGCTTTGGCAATTTTCGAGAAATTAAAGGATGATAGAGGCAAAGGTACAACTCTTAATAATATTGGATTAAATTATGATAATCAAGGAGCATATCCAGAAGCTTTATCTTACTACAAGCAAGCGCTGGAAATTCTGAAAACAGCGGGCGATCGCATGGGAGTCGGTCGAACTTTAACTAATATCGGTTTTGCTTACAGCAATCTCACTGAATATCAAAAAGCTTTGGGAGCTCTAGAACAAGCTTTGGCAATTCGGCGGCAAATCGGCGATCGCCCCGGAGAAGCTGTCACCCTCGATCGCATTGGAACAGTTCACCGTCAGCAAAATTTCGATCGAAAAGCCCTGCAATTCTACGAACAAGCTTTAGCCATTTTTAAAGAAGTAAAAAACAGTCCAGGTGTAGGCTATACTCTCAGTAACATCGGCGCAACTTTGTTAAAAGTAGGTGATTTTAAAGCGGCCGCAGAGCAATTAATGGCAGCAGTGGAAGTTTGGGAATCGCTGCGACCGGGATTGACGGACGAAAATAAAGTATCGCTGTTTGAAAAGCAAGCTGAAACTTACGGTTTGTTGCAGCAAGCGTCGATCGCTCAAAACAAAACTGAAGCAGCTTTAGAAATTGCTGAAAGAGGCAGAGCAAGAGCCTTTGCCGAGCTGTTGGCTTCTCGCTTAGGAAGTGATAAATCCCAGCAATTGGTAGCACTTAAACCACCAAATCTAGAGCAAATAAAACGAATTGCGGCGGAGCAAAAAGCGACAATAATTGAATATTCAATTGTTGCTGAAAAGATTTATGTTTGGGCGATCGCCCCAAGTGGCGATATTGCCTTCCGCCAAATTGAAACCAGGAATTTAGACATTTCCCTGGCTGATGTGGCAAGGAATACGCTAGTAGCTGCTGCTACTGGTAGAAATCGCGGTTCGGCATCAGACGATCGCCCCGCCGCAGAAAGTGCAAATAACTCGCCAGTAGTTTCAACTCGAAAAATCAACCGCCGCTTGCATCAAACCTATAAATTATTGATAGAACCGATCGCCGATATTTTGCCAAAAAATCCGGGCGATCGAGTAATTTTCATCCCCCAAGGCGTGCTGTTTTTAATTCCATTTGTAGCTTTACAAGATGCAGGCGGAAGTTATATAATAGAAAAACATACTGTCTCGATCGCACCTTCAATTCAAGTATTAGATTTAACTCGCCAGCACCGACAGCGACTGCGATCGCATCCGCGTTCGCAAGTATTGGTAGTCGGAAATCCGACAATGCCCAGCATCCGATCAATCGCAGATGAAGCGCCGACACCTTTAAGTCCTTTACCGGGGGCGGAAAAAGAAGCGATCGCAATTGCGAGTATACTGGGAACACGAGCTATTGTCGGCAAGGATGCTACAGAAAGAGCGATCACACATAAGATGCCGCAAGCGAGAATCATTCATTTAGCGACTCACGGATTGCTGAATGAGCTTCTCGATCGGGGTTTTGAAGTACCGGGTGCGATCGCGCTTGCACCCGATCGCACCCCCCCAGCGGGGCGGGCACGGGGGCACCGCCTCTACATCAAGGGGATGCAGCAGGCGACGGTTTGCTGACTTCTGGGGAGATTTTCAACCTGAAACTGAACGCGGAATTGGTGGTACTCAGCGCTTGCAATACTGGCAGGGGGACGATTTCAGGGGATGGGGTGCTGGGTTTGTCGCGATCGTTTATTACTGCGGGAGTTTCGAGTATTGTGGTATCGCTGTGGCTTGTGCCCGACGCACCGACAGCGGAGTTGATGGCAGAATTCTACCGTCAATTGCAGCAGAATTCCGATAAAGCGGTGGCGCTGCGACAGGCAATGTTAGCGACAATGCGGCAACACCCCCAACCCAGTAATTGGGCGGCTTTTACGCTGATTGGGGAAGCGGATTGATGGGGTGTAGTGTTTAAGTGCTTTTAGCATTCAGCAGCAATTCGCACTGTTGAAACACGTAATTTACAGCACCAAAAAGTTTGTCTAATTCTTGAATTGTATAAAACGTTTGATTCCGAGTAAAAACATTAGATTTGAGTTTGCCTAACTGCCAGCGATCGCCATTTGATACAATTCCAAATACTTCTTGCTCTGGATTTTCATTCAGTCGTTGTGCGGCAACCATTTCAGCCAAACACTGTGCCCATCCATTTTCAAAGTTATCCTGTTTGGCTTCAACTAACAGAAAATAAGGTTGTTCAAAAACAACTTTTCCCAACACCGAACGTTTAGCCAAAATATATTCAGGAAATCCCGAAAGATATTGGTCGTAGGTGAGAGACTGATGGCTCCACAAAACAAACCCGCTGTAATAGCGCTTCCAAACTTCTTTGAGGATTGGATAAATCAAATTTTCGCAAACTGCAAATTCCGAATTATCAACCACTCCTTCTCGCATTGTAAATTCTAAATCTTCGCGAAAATAGTCAGAAACATGAAACTCGGTTTCTACTATGAAATTAGATTCGGTGTAGGTAATTTGAAATTCTTTGAGAACTGCACCGACTGTTTTGTCAGCGCTAAAAGGCATAGTGACCTCCGCAATTAAGGTTAGCGAATGTACTTAAACTATTTTAGCATGGTAAAGGGCGATCGAACTTCACTTCTGGCTGTCAATTCAGGGTTGCGGTTTCAGCATCTAGGAGCAATTCGCACTGTTGAAATAGGTAATTTATAGCAGCCAAAAGTCGATTTAAGTCTTGAATTGTATAAAACACTTGATTGAGAGTAAAAACATGAGATTTGAGTTTACCTAATTGCCAGCGATCTCCGTTGGATACAATTCCAAAAATATCTTGCTCTGAGTTTTCATTCAATCGCTGCGCGGCAACCATTTCTGCCAAACACTGCGCCCATCCGCTCTCAAAATTATCTTGTTTTGCTTCAACTAACAAAAAGTAAGGCTGGTCGAATACAACATTTCCCAACGGAGATTTTTTCGCTAATATATATTCGGGAAATCCTGAGAGATTTTGGTCGTAGGTTAAGGATTTGTGACTCCACAATATAAATTTCTGGCGATATTGCTTCCAAACTTCCTTTAAAACTGGATAAATCAGGTTTTCGCAAATGGCATATTCCGAACAGTCGGCTGCACCATCTTGCATGACTATTTCCAAGTCTTCTCGAAAGTAGTCGGATATAGGGAATTCAGTTTCAATAATAAAGTTAGATTTGGTGTAGGTAATCTGAAATTCTTTGACAACGGCATCAACGGTTTTGTAATCGCTAAATGGCATAATAAACTCCTAAATTTAGGTTGAGGATTTTATTGAGATGATTTTAGCAGGGGAAAGGGCGATCGACCTTGATGAGATGGGTGGGAGAGGGGCGATCGCATTAACGTTTTGGCTTTTTAGGAGCTCTTTGAGTTACTAACCTCCAACTTGAAATGGGTTTGGTAAGACTCGACGATCCGTATACTCATTATCATTATGCGGATGTTCTATTTCCATATACCGCACACTACCTCTTGATTTTCCAGGAAAACTCAACATTTCTAGTAACATCTTGATGCGATGTACATCTTCCAACTTTCCATCGGGATTTTCACCTATACGCTCCAAGATATAACGCTTGAATGAATCCACCAAGATTTCAGCCTCAACTTCAGTCTCACTATAATTTCCTGTTTCCCAGTTATTCCCATCAACATCAAATAACTTTTGATATCGCCCCTGTTTACGCTGACTTAACCATAACTGTTGATCCGTCAGTTTAACTGCTCCCATACCAAAAGGTTTACCCATACCTAGAGAAAAGCGATATTCTCGCTCATCTTTGACATAAATGCGATTATCCTTTTCTTTTGCCAAATCTAATACCCACAACAAGGCTCCTAGCTCCTCATCAGTTAAGTTTTCAAAGTAAATTCTGAAATGAAAGCTAACTGCCGATCGAATGGGGCAAATTTTTGTATACTGCGTGGCTTTTTCTTCAATTTCCTCTTGTTTCTTAGTCTCCTTGACTGAATCGCAGCTTACATCTTTTTGATGCCAATAAAGTTTATGACCGCGAATCACAGTATCCTGAATAGGCTTACTTCCATAATGCTTGAGGTTTTCTCTTTTACCTTCAGGATCGGTTTGCACCAAATAATGCTGAAACGTAGTGGGTTTAGGAGTGGCTAGAATTTTAGGTGTGATTCTATCTTCTCGATTTTCCTGAGACCATATTTTGTCATCAGATACCTGGCTATCAACTACCGCATCAGTGATAAAAACTCTTCCAGCACGAGCTTGGTTATCTGATTTTTTATCTTTAACCCAGCCAAAAATTGCCTCACTCATATCTATAGCAGGATTATCAGATGTTTTCAGCTTCGGAGGAATAAAATCAGTAACCGCAGCAGCACGACTATTTTTGTTAGGAGGAGTGAAAGGAACGCGAAAATTAGGACTGTGGCCAAATAAAGTTACCTTTTCGCCTTCTTTGACTTCACAGTAAAACACAGGATTACCATCTGTCAGGATGCCTAATTGTTCGTCAAAAGGATATTTTCTCTGAAACTCGGTCAAAGCAGCACAGTAATCTTCGATGGCTTCTCGATCGATCTCTATGTATTGCTCCGTTTTTTCTCCAATTAGGCAATGATATTGGCGCGGTGATGTAGCTTGAGGATTACCTTCAATCATATTGCCACTTGTTACCAAATAACCTTGATATTGATGCTCAGGATTATTTGTACTAATTTCATGGGCAACATAGCGATTATTTTGCTTGTTAACCTCGTCGAATCGTACATCGAGAGTTTGAAGGTAATAATCACTGTTATTTACGCCAATAAAACCCACATCACTCTCAAGAACTCTAGATTCTTTAATCCAAACAAAAGATTGCTCTTTTACACTCTTAGGTTTGTAAATCCGCCAACAACCATCTGTTTGTCGAGAAAGATAGCCTGCTTTGACTTTATTACCATTTTTCCGAGTTTTTTTTCATACTCTCCTGCTAAAGGATCGGGATCTTCTTCCTGGTTTCTAGGTGCAGCTACAGCACGAAAAAATAGTTTTTGATGTCCTGATACTTTATGAAGTTTACTATAAGTAACAATTTCAACAAGAGTTCTTATCATTCCACGCAAACTACTACCTGGAATGACTGGGCGATTGTTAGCTGGGTTAGAGAAAAAGTCAGTCCATCTTTCTTGTTCTTCGGGGGTCAGTTGTGCTAATTCTTTTAGATTACAAGAGCGATCGCCAAAGTTTTTAAAGTCATTTGGGAGTAAACCTCCACGAATATAAAGAGGAGATTCTGTAACTAAGGTGCATTGAACATAACCTGTGTGTCGCGGTGAATCGTATATATTCTGTTGAGGTAGTTCTTGAGCTAGAACGACTTGTTCTTCATCAGGAAGCTCTACAAAATTGTACGGAGCAAAAGCTTGCCGCTTTTTGGGAAATGAGTCAATATGCTTGGGATTCATAGTTCAATCTCCTGATGATTCATTGAATTAACTTAATCTCTATTTATCTTCTGACTCTGGCTGAAAACTAACCCCTTCATATAGAAGGTCGATCGCACATTCAAATTCAATACTTTCTAGCTCGATCGTCTCCCCAGCTTCATACGGATAGTAAAGCCACATTTTGCCTTCACCCCGACGATAAACTTCAACTGTTATTTCTTCTGAATCAACTAATACATATTCTTGCAAGCTCGGAATTTGGCGATAATACTTGAGTTTTTTGGTGCGATCGTAATTTGCTGTACTCGGAGAAAGCACCTCAACAATAACTGTCGGGTTTTGAATAAAATCGCGAGCTTTCAAATCATCAGAATCGCAACTGACAACTAAGTCGGGATAGAAATAGCGACTATTTTTACGAGCTTGAACTTTCGCATCTGACACATTAACTCGACAGTCTCTCTGACGCACATGAGGATATAAAGCCCTGTAGAAGTTAAGAGCAATATCATTATGAGGTAGAGATCCTCCTGTCATCGCTACAATTTCTCCGTCAATATATTCATGGCGAAATTCTTGCTTTGCTTCCCATTCTAGGTATTCTTCCGCCGTCATTTTTTGATAGTGTTCGCGATTGGCGATCATAATTTGCTCCTTGATGCAATGTATTCCTATTTTAACAAGTGTTTTTGAAATTACATAACTGGTTACTAAAATCTACTTTTTTGGATGAGAATATAAATCTACCAGGCGACTCAGATAAATTCTGGCTACACCGCTCTCATCATAATCAATATAATGACGTACTTTCAAACGTAAGGGGCGAGAATCTTTACCATTAAAAGTAATTCCAGTTAAAGGTACAGCGTGTTTTAATCCTTGAGAACCATCTGAAACTAAACTAAATCCATTTGACTCCTTTTCTACTTGAGTTCCCCAAAGGATTTGATCTTCATCTGGAAGGCATTCTGGTTTATTGTCATCTTGAATTAGACGTGCATTCCAATTTTTACCGACTTTCCAGAGCATAACCTCAGCATTTTCCCCGAATATTCGACATTGTTGAATAGTGTGCGATCGCAAAATAGGAAGCTTGTACTTGGGAAACAACTCTTCTGAATTTGGAAACAAATCTTTAGGTGGGTTTGCTGTAGTTAAATTACCGTTATTGTCAAATATTCCCCAGATTACACCATCATCAGCATGAGCCAACAAATAGGTTAAATGCTTTTTCTGTGCTTTACGTTGCAACCAATCATACAAACTCACGTTATCTGTGATTGTTTGACAATCTTCTAGTTGTTCGCAATATGGTTTAGGCATCTTCCTTTACCTCTTCTTGAGGATGTTTAACAAAAGCTTCAACATAGTCTTCTAAATCTTGTTTGTTAGAACCACTTACTTGAATTTGTTGCTCTGGAGCCGATTGAGAAATTTTCCACTCCTTATTCTGTTTTTCCCAAGTTAAAGTAGCTTCTTTTCCCTGTAATCTACCTCTTCCAATACTGCTTTCACCACCAACAGGTAAATCGCTCGTCCATAAATCTTTCAACAAGAGTAACAGCAATCCAATTTCATACTCTTTTGGATTGCGTAACTCAAGTTCAATGGTAACAATGGTTTTATCACTGCCAAATATCGGTTGTTCGTCGAATAATGCACCGTGATATGCACCTCCGGTGAAACGGTCGATCGCAATCCGATTTTGTACTAAGTCAGTTGCGTTTTCAATAACTTTCTCGTGGACAACTAAACGGCTAGCTTGCGATTGCTTCCCAACAACATAACCAAATAACTTATCAACAATTGGCGAACAACTTCCCAATGTATGGACAATCCGTTCGGCTCGATGGCGCAATACTCCAGCTAAACTCGTACCTGATAGAATAGACTTCAAGACTTTTGGTTTTAAAAGAGAATACGCCAATAAGAATAACTCCAGATTTTCAGACCCCCATAAATCTATTTGTTGCGGCAACGATCCTATAATGTGTATAGACTTATCAAATAGCCATTTGATTTCTTGGCTAACTAATCGACAAGACTTTAAATGTACAACATCGGGAGCGCGTCCAGTTGAATCTTGACCGGAACGAATGAGAAGAGAACCCACTAATTGAAATGTTGCGTTGATGGTGAAGCGATCGCGCTTATCTTCTTCATTTATATCCAACTGAATTCCTGCTTTTTCAAATGCTTCTTTAATTGATAGATAAGTTGGGTAATGTGGTAATAATCCTGTTTGCCAATGTTCAAACGTTAACCATTGCAATCTCTGGTCATCTTTAGTCAAATCGAACTGCCAAATTTGCCATTTTTCAATATGACAGCGACCAAAACCGCGCCGTTTTTTCATTCCCAGGCTGATTTCACCTTGTTCTAAACCGGAGAGTGCGATCGCTAATCCTTTTAGTAAATCAGCCTGATTAGCTTCTCTCTCAATCAACAATTCAAAACATAAAGGAAATTCTGTACCAGCTTGCAGTAATTCTAGGTCATATTTTTCTTTTTCTTCTGCTGTTCCTGTATTGCTATTGATTTTGACTCCATCTCTTAATTCTGTTTTGGGAATTTTACTGCTAATTGAGTCATTGATAATTAAAGGACTTTGATTACCATCATCATCTTTAGACATTCCTCCGAATAGAGAAGTAGATAGGCTGTGATTTTGCTCATCTTGTCCATAGCCATGTTCATGTTCATGGACATAATTTCTCAATGCACCTGCAATAGATGCACCCGTAAGTAAAGCATGAGAGCTAATACTGTCTCGTGCCAACATCATATCGGTGGAACCATCAGCATCCCCACTACCTAAACAGGTGGGAGTATCTAATATCAAGGTTCCTCGAATAACTATTCGTTCTACGATATGGCGTTGATTTCTTTTTAAGCGCTCGTCACTCATTAGGTTTCTCCTTAGTTGCATTTTTAGCTATAGCCATGATGAGGCGCAGGGTGTATTCTAGTGCTAACTCATCAGTTAAAATTGCTGTTTCATTAGCGATCGCTACAGCTTCTAAATGACCCTCAATCCAGCTTCTAGGATGCTCCAACCAATCTTGTATTTTCTGTTTTAATAACTGACCATCTACTTTTGTACGTTCGTACTTACTACGAGCGTTTGAGGGGAGATTTTCTAAAAGGCGATCGAGAGGTAGACGGCTATTAATATCTAGAGATTGTCTGGCTACGATAATCAATCGAGATAACTGACTATTGGTCATGCGATTGGGATTTATCCTAAACTCTTCCACTCGATCGAGAAGTAATTCTTCTAACTTTTGGCGTAATATTCGTTCTGCCATCTGGCGTGCTAAATCATGAGATTCTTTCAGTTGAGGCTGATTTCGTTTAGTATATGTCTTAAGTTCTGGTTTCCTAGCTGTAAATTGATTGTTGTCTACACGCCAATTAATTGCTACTCGACCAAACCCTTCTACTTTTCTTTCTCCAATGCCTGTTGTTTCTAGTTGGTGAATTTGATCCGGAGTAACTGATACACCTTCATAAACAAAAACGCTACCTGCTTTCACAGCTATTACTTGGGTCAAAGGTAGCCCCCATTTTCGGTTAAAGCCACCAACAAACACACTATCCATGTAGGTTTTATATTCATTCAGTGACGTTTTTAACTCTTCAGATTGTTTTCCTGAAAACTCTGCAATTAAATCAGTTGGAGGAATGGCAGCATATTGTCCGCAGTCATCGCGAATAATCAGATCGCTAAGAAGAGTAATGATGAGATTGTCGCTAGTTCTTTTTTTAGGTGAAGTTCTTATTTCACTCCAACTATCGTTAATTTTAAGGTCACTAATCTTGACATGACCATAACCAGCACTTCTCGATCCGCCCAACCAAATATCGGGAATATTCAGCAATTCTTGGATTATTTTTTCGTCAACTTCCTCATATAGAATGACACCTTGAAAAGTTTGTCCTACATCTATGGCATCGTAGCGGAATATTTCACCATCTCTTTCTTCTATAACTTGCCGAGTTGTAGGATGTAATTTATCTGAAGCTGAACGACCTTTACGGCGATCGCGCAAATTATGAATGTTAATTCGGCGATCGACACTGTACAACCTAATATTTTTCCCATCTTCTACCCAAAAGGGTTCGTTTAGGGATTTAGGAGATTGTAAATCATCATTATCTTTAGATACACTCCAGTCATATACATCTATTTTGTCTTTTGCGTCTTTCAATTCCTTACCTTTTTCCTTACGCCAAGACAGTAAAGTAGGGAGCGATCGCAAATTTTCCTGACTGTTAGGATAAGCATTTAAATAACGAGTAGTCCCATCAAAAAACAAACGTCTAGAAATTCCATCAGCTACAATATCTAAATTTTGTTTTCCTGGTAACTTCAAATATCGACTAATCAACGCACCTCGAATCATACTACCTGGAATGTAGGGATAGGAAACATCACTGTTTGGATCGCCTTGAAAAGAAGTGGCAAGGAGAGGTTGTTCGGTCTTCAATAAAAAAGTAATTGCTTTCATTTCTTACCTCCTTAAACTGCACCAAAATCTTGAACAAAATCACTCGTAATATTTTTATTGTCTGGTTCAAACAACTGACATTGGATGTATCCTAGTCCTCGATTTCTGTTACTTCCCACTCGTCGCAGTGCTAAAGTTCCAACAGATAACAAAGTTAAAGCACATCGACCTGGTTGTACTTCAAAACTTAAGTTGGCAGTAAATTCTAATTCGCGCAATACTACACGAGCAGAACGTAAACTTGTTTCGTCCGCTACTCCGGTTGTGGAATCGATCGCAGTTTGACGACGAATAGCTGTCAGAGATTCCAGAATGTCAACCCGCATTAATTTATTGTCCAGTCGCTTTAATTGGTATGCAACTGCTTGTCGCAAATCCTCTGACAAACAAGCATCACCAACTTGCATTTGGGAAATTGTTTCAAGGGTACTGCCAGGTTTACCAAATAGAGTGCAAGCAACTGACTCCCAACGTTTACGAACGCTATGAGGAGATAAAACAGCAATTAAATTATCGCATTCCTCACTGAGCAATCCTTTTAAAGTTCGTCCTCGAAGATAAGGGAATCCAAAGGAGTCATGTTCAACTTCTTGGTCAACTAAACCCGCTACACCATCTCCCCGTCCAAAAGTGGTATCACTCAACAGCTTGATTTTCAGCTTGTAAACAATCATCTGACACTCCTTGATTTAAGGGAAAATAAAAATCCATTGCTTCAATTGCATCAAAATATCCGCAATGTTTTTCTGTCCAGCCAGTTTCTCCTAAAGCAATTTCATCACCACCTTTCATCAGAGGTAAGCGATCGATCCGATAAGCTTTCCGAAATTGCTTAGTTGCTTTTTGACCTTCTCGCAACTTTTCTCGAAGAGCAATAATCTTGTTTTTTCGGTCTTTCCACTCTTGACATTCTTGCTCATCTCGATAACCGTTGAAACATTCAACTGCGCTAATAAAGTTAGACCAAGTACGCCACTCATTTTCTTCTTCTTGAATCAGAACTGGACGCATGGTTAAATCGCCTGTAACAACTTGATATTCTCGCTGGCGAATATCTCCAATAGTGCCAAATAAACCGCTTGCAGCAATCTGCCAATCAATTCCTGAAAACTCTTTTCCCCAGTCTTGCTTTTGTTCTCGAATAAACTTTTTAGCGTTGTTACACAAAGCTTCACTCAAAGCATAAGCTCTTGCAAAGGGATAGTGAGATTTCACAATACAAACCCCTGCACAAGCTGTCATCTGTTTTCCATCATCTAACAGTGGCTCTTGCAACGCTTGTAAATAGATTGTTGCTAACGCCAGTCCCAACCTACCATCGCAAACAAAAGTAACATCGTCGCCACCATAAACAAGGGGACGAAATGGTAAGTAAGGAGTTCCATCTTGAGTAAAGATAGGGAACTTTCCCATGACTTTACCCTCTGAATCTATCGAGTTAATTAGAACCCTCACAACTTTCTTAACTGCTGCCAAACTTGCTTGGTTAACAGAGTTAGAGAGTCCACGCATTCGGTTAACATAATCGCAGTTGTTGCGACTATTTTTGCCATATTCTTTAAAGCGCTCTCCCATGCCATTTCCATCAGCATGAATCACCGCATAATAACTGCTTTCGCCTCTCGATCGACCTAAATGATCCATGCGGTAGGGAAATTGATAATCTGTCTGGTGTAAAACATCTGCAAATCTGGTTTTGAGAGATTGATTGGCAGGTTCGCCATGTTTTGATGAAACTACTTTTAATTTTGCTTCAGTTTCTCTAGAAACCAAACAGATATCTTCCTCATCAATATCTTTAATATACCCTTCGTTAGTAGTAACAGCGGGTAACTGAGTTGAGTTACAAAATGCTGTAACACCTAACCCCAGTAAAGGTGCTGATGGGATTCTGGCTCTTTTTTGCTTCTCTAATTCTTCGCTCTGAAGTTTTTTGACCTTTTCGTACAAGCAATCATTCTTCCAATCAAAATCATCATGAGCAGCAACAATATTTAGCCCTGGTGCGTGTTCTAGAATTTGCCGGCTTAACTTACGAGTAAAGTCTTTAGCAATATCCATCGACTTGAACAACAACATGGCATTACCGCCACCTGCATAGACTAATTCTGCATTTAATCCACTATCTTTTATGGGTTCTTGTTGTCTATTTTTAGGAACTCCTAATTGTTCGAGTTGTTTCTTTACCCAGTCATCTGTATTGGGATCTAAGTCACCAGTTGCTTGACTAATCAGGTAAGAAGCTCCAATATTTTCTCGCAAGCGGTTACTGTTGAAGATATAAGATTGAATCCCAGTAGTATCTAGGAGTGTCACTACATAATTACTCATGCTTTTGCCTCCTGTTCTACCTCATCAACCCAAGCGACAATTTCATCACCGATATTTGCTAGATGAGAGCGTCCAAAAACTTTAACTTTGGGATCTCGTGTGCCAAATCTAGCTAGTTCATCTTCAATCTCCTGCGGGTCATCATAACAGCATACTAAGGCGACTCTGGCTTCATCACCACCTAACTCTTTAGCTCGTAAATAAGCCTCAAATAGCTTTTCTTTACAGTCTGCTTTTTTGCTTTTGGCAGTGCAGGATATAGCAAAGAGTTGATATCCTTTGACGAAGGCAATATCAAGTTCAAATTTTCCATCTGCTGCTTTATTAGTTGTATTCAACTTAGATTTGTCATCTACTACATTAAATGACATTTGAATATGTTCCTTTTTAACGTCAATCTCATCCGCTATATCCTGAATTGCCTTCAATACATAACTTTCTAACCAAGTGCCGTTAAGCCATATATGAAATTCTTTAAAGTTGCTAAAATCTGCTTTTGCTTGATTTTTAAGTGATTTATTTTGAGGCAAGTCTAGACATTCACCTAAAAGATTACCCGCAGTGGGAAATAAATTTTGCAATTCTGCAATTGGACTTAGTTTGTTACACCACTCTTTCCACTTCTTTTCAGAATCGTTATTTTCATGAAGTTTAGCAATTTCTGCTGCTAACTCTTTTAAATAGGGTTCAGAACGAGGAGGGAAGTTTGTGAGTAAATATTTACCATGTAGGGTGAAAAGTTCTAAGAGAGAAACTTGAAGTGGCACATCATAAGCAGTAGGTTTTTGTTGACTTTGATTAATCCACATTTTCAGCCGTCGTGGATCGAGATAGCTGAAGATAGCATCAGGTTTTAGTTCCTGAATTGCTCGATAAGCGTGGACAGCCATTGCTTTAGTGCCACCTGTGTAGTTCAATCCAACTTTGCCTTCTGTGGCTGACTTCTTAACCCAACTCTGAATATGGTTGTAAATTTCTTGAGCGTTAGATTCATTATCGCTGAGATCGACAGGCTGGCATTTAATACGAAGCTTATGAAGTCCATCTTCTCCTTGTAAGCTATTTTTTTGAGGTATTATATTCTTGGTAAACACCAGATAAACTGTACCTCCGTCATCCAGTAAAGTTCGAGCTGCAACATAGTTGGGCAAAGAGTTTTCACCAACCAACACAAACAAGTGATTAACTTTATATTGCTCTGGAATACTCATGTTTGTTTGCTCCTTGAAAAGATTTCAACGAACTACCTTTCAACAGGTAATTTTGGAATGAAGTGTGATGTGCGATCGCCCACTTCCAGCAGGAAAGCAACTTAACACACTATTTGCCTTTACTTTTCTCAATTATTAAATCCTATAGGAAATACCCTGTTCGATATTTACTAGTTTAAAAAACACAACATAAATTCATCAACGGACAGTGAACGTAACTTTTCGCAATCCCCCACAACCCAGGCTGTTACAGGATTTCGCCAACGGAACTCTAGACCAAATGTAGAATCTCACCCGTGCCATCAGGTTTTGGGTTTTGGTAAGTTGGCTGTACAGCGACGAGGGATATATTGGTTAACCAAATGGAATGTATCTGTTCAAGAGTGGCGGCATTGTTTGCAAAAACAAATAACTACGATTACCGATGCCGATTTAGACAAACTCTTGGCAGAAAAGTTATTCGCTCAGGTGCGCAAATCGCTGCAAAATGACTTTGATTTATTGATGAGTAGGAATTTCCTGCAACGGTTAACCACTGGAGTTTAGTCTCAACTCCAGTTTTACAATATCGAAGTTTCATTGAACATCTCACAGCGACGCACCTTACAAACTAAGTGCCACTAAAGACTAAAGTCCTTACTACGGACCAGTTGTATGATAAAATTAGAGATAGATATTATTTTGAATGAGCAATAACAACCAAGTGTTATCAAGTCAAAGAAAGCCGGAATTAGGATTAGTGTGCATTACCACATCCGATGCAGTTCGTTTCCGCACTGTCACGCGGAAGCGGCTGTTGCAACTAACAGCAATTGAACAAGAAAGAGTATTGAGCGAGTTATATGCAGATAACTTAAAACGACTTGACAAAGCGATAGATTTCTGCTACGCAAATAACATTAAATTGTATCGGATGACTTCTGCACTCTTCCCTTTTGCAGACACAGATTTGGGGGAAACAGTGTTAGATTCGATGAATGAGGAATTGCAGAGAGTGGGCGATCGGGCAATTTCCCTCAACATCCGTTTGGTACTCCACCCCGATCAATTTGTTGTCCTCAGTTCCGACAAGCCTGATGTCGTTAAAAACAGCATTAAAATTCTGGCGACTCATGCTTTAATTATGGATAAGTTGGGACAACCCCGATCGCCCTGGGCACTGATGAACATTCACGGCGGTAAGGGGTCTCGCGCCGCGCAACTGAAGTCAGTCATCCGCGATTTACCCGAATCTATTCGATCGCGCTTAACATTTGAAAATGACGAATACGCTTACAGTTCCTTAGAACTTTTAGATGTTTGTCTCGATACCGCAGTACCGCTGGTTTTTGACGCCCACCACCACGTCATTCACGAACATTTAGAAAGTTATGACGATCCAAACGTTGCCGAAATGCTAGCAGCAGTAAGGAATACTTGGCGCGTTCCTGAATGGCAATTAGTACACATATCAAACGGGCGAGAATTTTTTGCCGATCCGCGTCACAGCGATTTGATTGCAGATATGCCAAATTGTTATTATAATGCTCCTTGGATTGAAGTAGAAGCTAAGTTCAAAGAATTAGCAATTGACAAATTGCGGGCAGAATGGCTGTCTGCCAATGTTTAAGAATTTAGCAATGTCTCCTAGAGGCGGGTTTGACCAACAATAATTGCCAAAAGTATATCCTCTTGTAAACCCGCTTTCTCACAACAAATATAGCAATTCTCAGCAACATGAGGTACGCTCGAAAAGCGGTAATAGGTAATGTCATGTGCGGTCGATTACCCATAATTAACTTTTCTTCCCCTCTCTCCCCCTCTACCCCGACCCCACTCAATCCTTAATTAAGGTTAATTAACCGGACATGATCTAATAGGTAATAAATTTTATGTGTTGATATTTACAGCTATTAAATCCAATCTTTCTTGACAGCGTTGTATATAAAAAGTGACCACAGTATCCGCAGGATTCTGTTCGGCTATTTGTTGAAAATATCCCAAAGCTGCGACAAATCTTTCCGCTTGCCACCCTTGCATGGCTTTATCAAATAGCGCCTGGGTAAGCTGCTTTGCCTCAGATGCAGGATTAGAGGCTGCCCAAACTTCGTAGATTTCTATAGCTTGCTGCTTACCGCGCGGTGTGACTCGATCGATCCAACGATAGTAATAATTATTACTGAGTGAATGACTGTGCAGAAGAGTTGGTTGAGCCCTAGAAATAAAATTATTCTCTGTTTCCATCTCTAAGTCGCACTTTAATAAAATATTTTCCTTGGAATTGGATTGTATATTCATGTCATTTATAAATTCTCTAGCATGAACGATCGCCTCTTCGCTAATAATAATTTGACACCCGTATATTTTAGTTAAATTTTCTAATCTAGAAGCTGTATTTACCACATCGCCTATCACTGTTGAATCCATCCGGCGGTCGGAACCTAAAGTGCCGATCATACCGATGCCTGTATGAATTCCTATACCGATATTGACGGGAGATTGTAAATTATATTGGTGGCGGATAGCATTAAAATCATCTAAACTTTCTTGCATTGCTACGGCAGCTTCGATCGCATCTCTAGCGTGAGAACTCGGCTGGTCAAATACCGCCATAATTGCATCACCGAGGTATTTGTCAATAAAACCGCTGTGAGTATTGATGCAATCATTCATTTTTGTAAAAAAAGCATTCAGCCATTCAAAAGTTTCGCGAGCTTCTTGAGATTCTGCGATCGCAGTAAACCCGCGAATGTCACAAAATAAAATAGTTAACTCTTCTTCTGTGACATTGCCCAACTGAATAGATTCTATTCCTTTCGGGGCAATCCGTTCCAAAAGCTGCTCCGGCACAAATAGCTGAAACTTTTCGGAAAGACTCTCGTTAGCCTCCCAAGCTGCTACGATTTGACGCTTGCTTTGCTCTTTTACTTGCTGGTTGATTTCTGAGGAAACAGCTTGCGATCGCATTTTACTCAACTGCAAAATACTCTCAACTTTTGCCAGCAACAAGCGACTGTTAAAAGGCTTAGTTAAATAATCATCTGCCATCATTTCCAAGCCTTTGAGGCGAGAGGTATCGTCATCGAGGGCAGTCAAAAAAATTATCGGTACAGTTTGCAAAGCCGTATCCTTCCGCAGCCGATCGCACACATCAAAACCGTCCATTTCCGGCATCATAATATCCAGTAAAATCAAGTCAGGTCGAGATAAACGGGCCATTTCCAGCGCTTCGTCGCCAGATGGCGCCGATACAGTGACATATCCTTGTAATTGCAACAACTCTTCCAGAAGAATCAGATTAGCTGGCTCGTCATCAACCAGCAGGATACAGGGCGACTTGTTTGACATGGAATAAAATATATAGGTGTGCCACCGATCGGCAAGGATGAAGGATTAGCAGGTGAAAAGCCTATCGAGAGCAGGATGCCTCATTTTTCGACTCAATCCTGAAAATAGATGACCCTGAGAAATTATATAAATGTTGAGCTTGGTTAACCTAGGTTGATTTTAGCTTCAATCTAAATATTTATCTACTATTGAGTTTAGCGTTTTGCGCCACAAAATGTAATAAATTACACCTCTGCGGAAGTAAACTCAGTAGTAGTGGCAGTTGGAGCGATCGCCTACAATAGAGTTAAATTCCATCTGTGCCAACGCCATGCAAATCGTTCTACCAAAATTTGATGTTCACAAGATGAATAAACTATGTCAACTGTAATTGATATTGCTACGTTAATAACTCGATCGCCTGAAACCTGTGGCAACCGTCCGCGCATTGCCGGAACTAGAATAACTGTGGGACGAATTGCTACTTTGTGGAAACAAGGACTAACACCAGAAGAGATGGTAGATAATTGGCCTTATTTAAGCCTAGCGCAGGTTTATGCAGCTTTGGCTTACTATCACGCTAACAAAGAAGAAATTGAAGCTATTTTGGCTGCCGATGAAGCAGAATACGATCGCTTATCAGCTATACATTCTAGTTTGGAGATACCCTTAGCGTGAGTCAAATTATTTAAGAGATTAGACCGAAGTAACCAAAGCGATCGCACCCTTAAAATACCGATTGAATAATCAGCACAGTAGGGACACGGCAACCTAGATATTTTGCAATACATCAAAATATTGATGCTGTGTCCCTAGGATTAGTAAATGTAGGGTGCGTCGCTACGAACAACTCTCGTTGCTATTGGGAGATCTCATAGCGACGCACCATACCAATTATAACGGGGATGGGAAACCCGGATTTGGTATTAGTCGCATTAAAGAAACATTTGGTTGTTCTTGGGATGAGTTGTTTGAATTGCTTGGCGATGGTTCTTTTGAGGAGTGAGTGCGATCGCTACTTCCTACTTGGATACGATCGCCCTCCAAAAAATTACAAAGTGCGATCGCTCAATTAAATAGAAACAACCCCGGATCTATGCGAAAAAACCTCCCCAAATCCTCGGCTTGTTTCTTGGTAATTTCTAACCGATCGTTAATTATCTCAAACACTTCCTCACTCGAACCCATAATTTCTCCTAAATCTTCGGCTTCTATACTCCGAGCATCCATCAAATGAAGGAGCCTTGATTTTGGCGTTGAAATATTAAGTTGATAGTGCTTATCTTCAAAATCCTCAATCAACTTTACCAACAATTCTAACAGCGCGTCTTCTTCTGGAGTCAGATTCGGACGCGAGATTAATTCTTCAACAATCTCCAAAAATATCCCGTTTTCCTCTTCAGTCTTAATAATTCGAGGCTGATATTTATAAAGCAAGTTAATGTAGATATTTAAGTCAAAAGTAACAGTCATGATTTTATGCTTATTTGTTCGCGATCGCCCTAAATCCCAGCTTCCACAAAAGCTAAATTCAAATCGTCAATCAACCCCAATTCCTCAGCCCACTCAGTTAAGTAATCTCGATCCAAATGATCGGATTGTACTTTCATAATTCCCAAAACATCAATCCATTGTTTTTGCGATCGAGACTGTTTTCGCCACAGCAGTTTTGACAGCACGATATCTTCAGCAGCAGCAATCCAAAACTGTTCGATACCAGCTTCGTCCAGCGCTTCCAACCGCCGCCTTGCCATTTTAGATCGATCGAACTCTGTATCGGCATTCAGCATCATATCGGCGTTCAATACAAAAGTCATGTGAGTCACGCTCAACACCCTGCCTCTACCATTTTGCATATCTTCAACCGCACCCGGAGGACAATAAAAACCAGCCGTTTCTAGTACCTCAACTAATCCAGCAATACTGTCTCGATTTAATTCGATTACTAAATCTAAATCCCGTGTTGTTCTGGGGTCGCCATAGATAGAAGCAGCCACCCCGCCTGTAATATAATAAGGGATATTTAATGTTGCAAAAATTGGGTGCAAAAGTCTGGCTATTTCGCTGGGATCTTGAATCCACATAGATGAGTCATTAGTGGGGGTTAAAATTGGCAACCACTTGCTACCTAAGATCGATCGAGCAAATTTTTCTTGGTAGTTTGACGGACAAGCTTTCCTCATCCCGCGCAGCGATAAAGTCTTTGCCCAACGAGTTAATTTTGCTCCAATTTGCCACCGTTGGGAATTAGTTAGTTGCCGCAGTCGGTAAAAATCAATTGCATCAGCTTCAGGGGTTTTATCCTCTGATTGGGGACAGTATCCGGGTTTGATAGAGATTTTTGGTATGGTTTGAAGCATCTAGATAATTTGATTTTTTCCAACTCATCTACTTGGGAGCGATCGCAATCCGAAACCCCAGCGCATCCAGCAACTCAACCAAAGCGTAAATTTCAGCACCCTTAGTTTCAGAAAGCATTTTATCTAGCTTTTCATAGCGCGACTTTACTTCTTCCAAAACAGGATTTATCGGCGCGTGCGCCTCAATTACATCTTTCAACACCGATGACAAATATTCTGCTTCGTCACCTTCTTCTAATTCCAAAAAACTTCCTATATAGCCAGCAGCTTCTTCGGGATCTTTTAGAGATGACATCAGATATTCGCGGTAACTTCTACTCCTTGGTGCTTTCACTTCTTTCATAATCTCTCCAATATTCTTTGGCTTTTTCAATGTCTTGTTCTTGGGTACTTTTATCTCCACCACAGAGAAGGAGAACTATTGTTGACCCGATTTGTCCAAAATAAACGCGATATCCTGGCCCATAGTTAATTCTTAACTCGCAGACTCCTTCTCCAACAGAGCGATAGTCTCCCAAATTGCCTGACTCGACTCGCTTAAGCCTGTTTCTAATTTTAGCTCTAGTTTGAGTATCTCGTAAAGAACCAAGCCATTCTACAAAAGGGGTTCTTCCGTCTGCTGTTAGATAGTTCTGAATTTGTCTTGGTTGAACTTCCACTACTCGATTATAAACGCATCATGGCTCAGTTTACCCGAAAGCGATCGCTCATACGCCATCTTCGCAAAACCGAATTCTATTAATTTTTTGCGACGCCAAAGAAACCGGGTTTTTTACCTCATCGGCTGGCGAAGATGAAGGATTTTCATCAAAAAACCCGCTTTCTGACCATCGGTGCGTTCGGGACTAATTTAAGTTACAAAAGAACGGATAGTGGCGATCGCCAAATTCAGATCCAACGGCTTGCTCAAATAACCAGAAGCCCCAGCTTCCAAACAGCGTTCTCGGTCACCCGGCATTGCCATCGCCGTCACCGCAATCATTGGTATCGACTCCCACATTCGATCGGCCTTAACTTGGCGCATCAAGTCAAAGCCGTCAACATCCGGTAACTGAATATCCATCAAAATCAAATCCGGCAACAACTCTGGGGTCATCTGCGCGGCACGAATCCGATCGAGCATCGCCTGCCCATCAGCGAGAATCTCTACTCCGTAGCCCTCCAACTCCAGCACCTCAGAAATCAACTGTTGGTTGAAAGGCTGGTCTTCGACAACCAAAATCTGCTTGTTGCCGATTGGTAAAGGAATGGCAGAGATCGAGTTCAAACCGGAATCCAACGAACAAGAAGCAAATGTTTCTAACTCTTGACGCATCTCCGTCAAAGGCAGCCAGACGCGGAACAAACTTCCTCGATCGCAAATAGATTGAAAAGAGACTGTCCCCCCGTGCAATTCTGCCAATCGCTTAGTCAAAGCCAAACCCAAACCCGTGCCTTCGTGACGCCTTGTCAGAGAAGAATCCACTTGTTGAAAAGGTCGAAATAGCAAGTGCCAGCGGTCTTGGGGAATGCCGATGCCAGAGTCTTGTACCTCCAAACACAAATAAGGCGTGCTCGCATTTACAGGAGAACAATCGGGTCGATAATCGTCATTAATTTCGCTGCCATAAGCCAGACGCCCGCTGAGTTTTACTTTTCCACGCTCTGGGGTAAATTTGATCGCATTGGAAAGTAAATTAATGACTATTTGTCGCACACGCCGTTCGTCTAGCAAAACTTTAGTAATCCGATAGTCGAGTTCTAAAGACAAAGCAATCCGCTTTTTATCTGCCCGCGGCTGAATCATTTTCAAGCAATCAGTCGCGAGTTCGTGCACCCGAACCGACTGTAAATTTAGTTCTGTTTTACCCGCTTCAATTTTAGATAGGTCGAGAATATCGTTGATTAGTTGCAATAAGTGATGACCGCTTTTTTCAATTAATTCTACGTAGTTAACTTGCCTGTCGCTCAACTTTCCCGCTGTTTGCCGCCGCAGCAAATCAGAAAAGCCCAGAATGCTGTTAAGTGGTGTCCGCAATTCGTGGGACATCGACGCCAAAAACTCGGATTTTAACTGAGAAGAATACTCTAATTGTTCGTTAACTTGGCGCAGGTCTTCTTGTGTCTGAGCCCGCTCGATCGCAGCCCCCAGAGTCCGGCAAGCAGCCTCCAACACTTCTTCGTGGAGGGTAGCTTGCAGTTTTTTGACATTGCGGGACTCCAGCGTCAGCACTCCGATAATTCTACCGTTAGTGGCTGCGATCGGAAAAATGCCCAATTGACCGATTCCCGGATGCCGAAATTCCGGCACAGCATTGGGATGTTTGGCATAGTCCTCGACAAACAAAGGTTTACCAGTTTCCACAACTTGCCACAGCAAGCCGGTGCCGTAGGGAATGCCTCTCGCCAGCAGTTTTTGCATTTCTTCGGCTACTGGTTCCCCATAACTAGCAATAAATTGAGTTGAAACTTGGTTGGAAATCGTCCCCGCACGCCGCTTAGTACCTTCGCCGCTAATCACTTTCACATCTCCGAAAGCAGCATTCGTTGCGTGTACCAAGTAACTGAGGGCAAACTGACCTATTTCTTGCAAACAGTTAGAATTTTGCAGGCGTTCTGTTAAACCTAAAAGAAATCTCAGTCGCCGAACTTCTGCGTTCAAACTAGCTTTGGAATTTTGGTATACCGTAACGTCTCTAAATTTAAACAACCATCCGCCACTCGAAGAAATCGTGGCATAAACCTCCAAACAAACCCCATTGGATTGCTCGAAGTAAAATGATAAACTTTGTTGCTCCTTAGCTTGTTGCAGTGCTTGCTGAAACTGTTCCCGCTGCTGGGACGACCAGTAACCGCGAGCCACAATTTCCGCAAACAGTAAGTCTGACTTGGGCTTGGTTTCCAGCCATTCTGAGGAGATTCCCCAAATTTGAGCCAATTTTTGGTTGAACAAAACTAAGCAGTCAGATGGGTCGAACAGAGCGATTGCATTATCTATTTGGTTGAGAATCAGTTCTTGGTCTGCCCTCAACTGCTGCAATTCCATCTCTATTTTTTCTGTGTTTATAGCCCTTAGTTTTGTTGTCATAAGTTTCTACATATGCCAAGAGCTATTTGAAAACTCTTTAGTTATGTTAGTTATGTTTACATAACTTTATGCTTTTTGGCAGTGAGGGCGATCGGACTACCTTGTGATCTCGGACACTCGATCGAGAAGTTATGAGTCAACTGTCAACTGTCAACTGTCAACTGTCAATTAATGTTTCTTATGCTTTTGAGGAAAAGGAATTCCCAAACTTTCATGAAAAACAAGCTGAGTTTTATAAGTTAAGCGGCGGTTAACTTGTTTGATAATATTTTCCAAAAGTCGATCGCCCGTTTTTTGAATTAAAGATTGAGACATCGATCGAATAAACTTGGGAAAGCGAACTCCTACTGCCAAATCCAGCTTCCACGAAGCACTGGTAATTACAGGTGGCAACTTAGAACGCTCCGAACTCGGCCAATCTGTGGCAAACTCGTCAACAGGTATTTCAACCAAATTCATCGCCGAACAAAAATCAACTTCATATCCAGGTGGCGTATAGTTCGGAACCGGAATTGTCCTAATCAAATAGCAGCCTTCTGCATCAGGAGGGAGCAGTTCTAAACCAATTCGTGCTTCAACGCGGTAGCCGAAAGCACCAAAACGACCGATTAATAAATCATAGCCATTTTCTCCGATCGGTTCGGCCTTCATCGGCGAAGCGCACTGACAAAACCAACTTTTGTGATTGTTCAAATGCTTAGCCACAGTGTCAGCATCCGCATACATCTCCATGCTGTCTTCAAAATGAGTGCGAAACCAAGTCGGCTCAACTTCCTCGGCTGCATCCGCAACTTCACTTTCTAGCTGGCCGAATCTCCCATCTGGGCACCAAAGCTCGTCAGCAGCTTCAATAGTTTGATATTCAGTAGAATCCTGCTTCATTGTGCACTCTCCTCTCATACAGGCCAATTGCTCGGGTTGGGGATGTGGCAAGGGAGTTTCCTCCTGACCAGTGAAAAATCAATAGTTGTCGATCGCGATCGAACAAACCCTTCAATAGCATAACTTGACTTATGAAAGCATTTGTAACAGTAGTCACAGCCGAAAGACCACTGAAGCGTTACTAGGATTGGTCATCAGGCGGTTCCCCTGCACGCTTTAGTCCGAAATTTCTACCATTATGATTCAAAAAAGGTTGAGCGAGACGCTCACACTGCGAGCAAGATACTCGCACTGACAACTGATGCGAGGAGCTATTGACATCCTCCCCCACCTAAACCTTCGCCCTACGGGCAGCAGGTGAAAGAGGTGGGGGATTCCCCAGAACGTTTGCGTTGCTTCCGAGTCTTTACAGCATCGCTACTGTTACTTCCTGCTTCAAGGCACCCGCCGCCACCCTTAACGGATTTTGGTCTTACGGTCGCTCCACAGGCTAACACCGTGAGTCCCACGGCTAAAAGATTCTTTCCTGCATTTTCATCACGATCGTGGTGTGCCCCACATTCTGGACAATCCCATTCCCGGATCTTTAATGGCATTTTAGGCACAATATGCCCGCAGTTGCTACATCGCTTTGAGGACGGAAACCACCGATCTATTTGAGCCAAATCGCGCCCGTACCAGTCAGTTTTATATTTTAACTGACGTTCAATTTCGCCCCACCCAGCATCAGAGATAGCCTGAGCTAATTTGTGATTCTTCAACATACCTTTGACATTCAACGACTCAATCGCTATTACTTGGTTTTCGCGTACCAATTGAGACGTTATTTTGTGCTGGTTATCTTGACGAATATTAGCCACTTTCTCGTGACATGCGGCAACTTTCAACCGTGCCTTGTATCGATTGTTAGAGCCTTGATGCTTGCGTGCCAATGCCTTGTTCAAGCGTCGCAGTTTTTTCTGGGCTTTCTTGAGCGACTTTGGGTTATTGAATTTATCTCCATTGCTAGTTATAGCCAAAGCAGAAATCCCCAGATCCACTCCAACTTGTTTGTCGGTTTTCGGATTGGGGATTATTTTCACATCGCACAAGAGCGATACAAACCACTTTCCTGAAGGGGCCAGCTTAATTGTGATGCTCGATGGGTCAGCATTCTTGGGGAGTTGGCGCGACCAACGAATATCTAGAAATTCAGTGCATTTGGCAATGAATACCTGACCTCCTTTAAACTTGAATGCAGACTTTGTGAAAGTGGCAGAGCCGCCACGGAGCTTCTTTTTGAAATTCGGATAAGATGCTCGTTTCTCAAAGAAGTTGGCAAATGCTGTTTGCAAGTGTCTCAATGCTTGTTGCAAAGGCACAGACGACACTTCGTTCAGGAATTGCAACTCTTTGAGTTGTTTCCAACCTGTAAGCTTTGCGGAGGTTTCATTATAGCCTACACGAGTGTTTTGGTCGTAAAAAGCCTCAGTGCGGAACGCCAAAGCCTTGTTGTATACCAGACGAACACACCCTACCGTTTTCCGCAGCAGGGTTTCCTGTTCCGGTGTTGGGTAAAATCTGTATCGAAAGGCTTTTTCCACTACTTTAGTTTCCTTGCTTGAGGCTCTTATATCATAACTGAATATTTGGTAAAATCAATTGCATCTTAGAAAAGTTCTCAGAGGTAAGTGGATTTTCGCTGCGCTACAATCCACGCGCTTTACATCCCCAACCGGCTACGCTACGTAATGCGCTTCGCTGTTACTCCACTTCGCGAGGATGGGGTTTTTCAGCGACTTTTGATAAACTCATAAGGTGCGCAGTGCGCACCTAAGGTTATATAGCAGTCCTTTCAGGAGTTGTAAAGTTTTTTACCCCACCCCAACCTTCTCCTTATTAAGCGGAGGGAGTAAGAAATTCACAAATGATTTAGGATTGCTATAGCTAATAGCCTTTAAACAGCTTGCACTTGTTTTTCCTCAACAACCGGCACTGCTTCTTGCTGTGCGTGTTGAGTTTCATCTGCCAAAAACTCGGCTAATTGAGCTTCGATTTCATCCCGCACAATCTGACGGTATTCCAGAAAATGCTCGTTGTGAGCGCACACCGTCAAATAATGATCCCAAACCGCAGGATTGCGCTTGAGAATGCTGAACAAATGATGCCAAAACTTCCAACGAGTGCTGCGCTTGACTCCTTGGCGCCAAACCACAGTTAGCAGTGCTCGCAAATCGATCCAACTAGGGACTCTAGCAGGTATATTTGCTGTCGGTGCACCTAACATTAAGAAATGGCGATAAGTCCGGTCTAAATATTTCTCAGCATCGTACACTTCGCAAAATGCCTCGACATATTCGCGGGCAATATCTTCTAAAGGCCGCGTCGGAATAAAGTTCATCAAAGTAGTCTGGTTGAGGTTGCCCGATTTGCCACGCAACCGCCCTTCTTTTTCCAGTCTGTGCGATAAAGCAGTATGCGGCAAAGCTTGCAGCATTCCAAATGTTGTACTCGGAATTGCTGCTGCTTCGGCAAACTTGACAATTCGCTGACCGGCGCCGGTTTTTCGCCGTCGAATCCGATGATAAAGCCGGCCATGACTCGCAAGCCAGTTTTCGCAATTAACTCTACGGATTCGATCAGGGAATTGCGGGTATTTTGGAATTTCTTCGTCATTTGCAGGCTTTCTTCATCGGGAGTTTCAATCCCTAGAAACACTGCATTGAAATTGCAAGCTACCATCATTTCCATCAATTCTTGGTCTTGCGCTAAATCGATGGATGCTTCTGTGTTGAAAGTGAACGGGAATTTGTGTGATTCTTGCCAAATTTGTAGGTCTTTTAGCAAGAGTTTAACGCTGCGTTTGTTGCCGATAAAGTTGTCGTCTACCATGAACACGCCGCGCCGCCAGCCCAAGTTGTAGAGACAGTCTAATTCTGCTATCAATTGTTGGGGTGTTTTGGTGCGAGGTTTGCGGCCGTAGAGGACGATGATGTCGCAGAATTCGCACTGGAAAGGACAGCCCCTAGAAAATTGAATTGACATCGAATCGTAGGCGCCTAGTTCGAGTAAATCGAAGCGGGGAACTGGGGTTGTGGTAACATCGGGTTTTACGCCGTCCGATCGATACATTCCACTTTTTTCGCCCCGCTGTACCGCTTCTACGAACATTGGCAAGGTGATTTCGCCTTCGTCGAGAATCAGATAATCTATGCCCGCTGCTTGAGGTTCTTCGGGTACGGAAGTTGGGTAGGGGCCGCCGCAAGCAACTGATTTACCGCGCCGTTTAGCTTCGCGAATGATGTCTAGCAAATCTTGTTTTTGAACGATCATTGCTGATAGAATGACGAGTTCGGCCCACTCCCATTCTGCTTCTGTGATTTGTCTGATGTTGTGATCGACTAACTTAAATTCCCATTCTTGAGGTAAAATAGCTGCTACCGTTACCAAACCCAGCGGTGGTAGTAGCACTTTGCGATCGACTAATTCGAGGATTTTCTCGTAAGACCAAAATGTTTTCGGAAACAGGGGATAAACCAGTAAAACTCGCATCGTATGTTAAACCTCACATCAGTAAAAGACTTGCGATCGGGCTGGCGAGTTGAGAGTTCGATCGGCCCTCAAGACCTAACGCTGACATCTTATCGTATTTGAGACTCGATCGGCGATAATCTCCTTTTAAAAATAAAAAGATTCTCAATTTAACTTTTAACAAAGGACAATTGACATTGCAAAATGAACAGCAAAAACCCAGATCGGATTTTCGCTGTCAACTGTCAACTGTCAACTGTTTAATTTCTTTTCCCGGAATCCCGCTAGTTTTTAACATATCGGCAATTGTGCCACAGTAACTCTGCTGTCCGATGATTTCGGGATTCACAAAATTTTGATAGGTAAAATGGCGGTAGCTGATGCAAAATCGATCCCAAGCAGCTACTTGAATTCGGAACAGCCAAATAAAGAAATCGGCCAGCCCAGGAGACAGAGTAATCCGAAAGAATATTTTTTTATTCAAATACGCACAAGCTTGTTCTACGGCTTCGTTGGCGGTAATCGGCGGACTTCCGAGTACAAAATGTCGCGTTTCATCGGAAGCTGGCGGACGATCGACTAAATAATGTACTACTTTAGCAATATCTGCCCCGTGGATTAAGTGAAAACTTCCATCTGCCTTCAACCACCGAATCAAACTAATCCATTTTGCCACTTGTGGAATGCCCGACGACAAGTGAGAAACTGGTTTTTGGGCATCTCCTCCCAAAACCAAAGTTGGATAAAGTGCAGTAATCGGAGGCACATTCGTCAATCCCGATAATTGCACCATGCAGTCGTATTTCGATCGAATATAATCAGTTCCCAGTTCTCCTGCTTCTTTGAGCAAATTGTTATCTCTGCCGAGAATGCTAGCCGTGGAGAAATAAATTACTTGTTGACAAGTTTGTGGTGAAAGTAACTGAATCAAGCGGAGAGTTTTTTGAACATTAACATCAAAAACTTCTTGAGTTCCTCCCCAAGCAGTTGCAGCTAAAATTGCCACATTCATTTCTTGTAAAAGTTCGGCATATCGATCGACCTCTCGCATATCGCCTTGCAATATATGAATACCGTCGCGCGCTTGCCAGTCAAATTTTAACTTTTCGGGATTGCGAACTAACAAGTAAAGTTCGTGATTCGTTTGTTGAATCAATGTTTCGGTCATATAGTGACCGATGCACCCACTTGCACCCGTTATGAAAATTTTTTTGGCGTTCATTTACAGGGAAAAAATGAGGATTTGACGCTTTTTCTATGGTAGGGAAACGGCATTGCCCCGTCTTTTTTCGACGGTAGGGAAACGGCATTGCCCCGTCCTTTTTCGACGGTAGGGAAACGGCAATGCCGCGTCCTTTTTTCGGCCGATGAAACGGCAATGCCGTGTCCTTTTTTCGGCCGGATGAAACGGCAATGCCGTGTCCCTACGAATATGGAATTAACCGGATTTGAGGCGATTATATAATCGCCACCCGATCGAATTCAAGCAGCAACTGCCAGCAATTTGTCAGCTTGTTTTGCTGTTTCAAAGAAGAAACGCACGTTGTCTTCGGGAGTTCCCGGTAATACGCCGTGTCCCAAATTCAGGATGTGTCCGCGATGGCCGGCTTTACGAATAGTATCGAGAATTCGATCGCGAATAAATGCTTGCGAACCAAACAACACACCCGGATCGAGATTTCCCTGAACGTTCATGTTAGGGCCCAAACGTTGGCGTGCATCAGCCATGTCAACCGTCCAATCAACGCTGACAATATCCGCACCGGATTTACTCATGCGTTCGAGGATGCCCGCACTACCACTGACTAACAGAATTAGCGGTGTGTCGGGATGGGTTTTTTTGACTTGCTCGAATACTTGTTTTTGGTAAGGTAAAGCAAAAGTGTCATAGTCTTGGGGGGAAAGTTGTCCCGCCCAGGAATCGAACATTTGCACTACTTGGGCGCCGCAGTCGATTTGGTAGCGGACATAAACTGCGATCGCATCGGCGAATTTTGAGAGCAACTGATGCAGTAAAGTTGGATCGGAAAATGCCATGTTTTTGATAATCGCATAATCCTTAGAACCTTTGCCCTCAACGGCGTAGGCGGCCAGCGTCCAGGGCGCGCCGACAAAACCGAGTACGGTGGATTTGTTGCCGACTTCCTGGCGCAGGGATTTGAGGATAGTTTTGATAAACGGCAAGCTTTCTTCGGGGTTCAGCGGTTGTAGCGCGTCGATTTGCTGCTGAGTGCGGATCGGTGCGTGGATAATCGGGCCTTTACCTTCGGCGATATCCATGTCGATGCCCAAACCAGGCATCGGTGTCACAATATCGGAAAACAGAATTACGCCGTCGGGTTGAAATGCGCGCCACGGCTGGAGAGAAACTTCGATCGCAACTTCTGGAATTTCGGAACGTTCGCGAAAGGATGGATACTTTTCTCGCAAATCTCGATAAGCCTTCATGTAGCGGCCGGCTTGGCGCATCATCCATACAGGCGGGCGGTCTAGAGTTTCGCCACGGGCTGCCCGCAACAGCAAAGGAACTTCATTTAATGATGACATTTTAACTTTTCTCTGATTTAGGTATTTCAATGCCTTTGGTAGCTTACCATTGTGCGATCGTCCTTTTTGACAAAAAATTCATCGGTGGGCACGTCTGAGAGATGAGGGCAGTAGCTGAGTTCGATTTTGGAGTCGGGTTCTTGTTGGTTGCGAGGCTGGCGGTAAATTAGGCTCTTTCGGATACTTGGGGGAAAATGTATATTTGGCTACCGGGTAATTGGTAATTGGTAATTCGCGATCGATTCGAGACCTATTACCCATTACCTATTACCCATTACCAGACATGAGATTAACTTATCGCCACAAGTTCAGGAGTGTCACTCAAATGAGCTAACACAAATGAGTTAACACAAAAAAGTGACTGTCAACATACTATCGAATGAGGTTAGAAAGTATTTATGTAAACCGAGGAACTAATTATGGCACAGATTACTAACCAAACCCTAACTTTAACTCCTTTTGTCGAAGGCGGCGTAGCAAAGGTAAATATTCAGGTGACCTATGATGCAGTTTTCAGCGTCAGCGAACGGGCTTTAACGACACCGCCGTTTAACTGGAAATTTCTGGAAACTATTCAAGTTGTTGGAGTAGATTTACCGCTTGGTACGGGAGAAATTCTGCTAGAAAAAGTGTTGCCAGTCCAAGAAATTCCAGTGACAGCAGGCCCAGGTTCTCTGACAGTGACACGTATCCGTACTGTTAAAGCTCTCAGGACTTTGCTTCAGGAAGATCCTGCACCAGGCGATGCTGATGAGATCCGCTGTCATATTCAGATCTTGCCTGTTTCTGCTAGCGAATTTACGCCGCAGCAAGTGTTAGCTGGTTAATTCATGCGTTTAGATGGGGAAACGGTTGCTGCCTTTCCCTCATCTTCTAGTTGTTTGAATTCTGACAGCTTTTCGGCTTTTTCCTTGTATTCTATGGCGTCTGGCTGTCCGCCAGCGCCTTGGCGATTGCTATATTATACCAAATCCGGGTTAGTTACCCCTTTTATAATCTCGTAAATGTAGTAAATGTAGGGTGCGTCGCTACGAACAACTCTCGTTGCTATTGGGAGATCTCATAGCGACGCACCATACCAATTATAACGGGGATGGGAAACCCGGAT
>JAAUPI010000229.1 GCA_012035135.1 Microcoleus sp. CSU_2_2 | reverse complement strand
TAAGGAGCATCAAAAACAATGCGTATTTTAATGATGGGCGGTACTCGGTTTATCGGGGTTTATCTAACTAAGATTTTAGCAGCACAAGGGCATGAAGTGGTATTATTCAATCGTGGCAATAAGCCAGTACCGGTTTCAGGCGTGAAGCAAATTCAGGGCGATCGTACAAATCTCGACCAACTTAAAGACAAGTTATCGACAGAGGAATTTGATGCTGTTTTTGACAACAACGGTCGCGAACTCAGCGATACAAAGCCTTTAGCTGAAATATTTAAAGGCCGGGTAAAGCACTTTGTTTACATGAGCTCTGCGGGGGTTTATTTGAAGTCGGATCAAATGCCTCATATTGAAGGCGATGCTACCGATCCGAAAAGCCGCCATTTGGGCAAGTGCGACACCGAAAATTACTTAGCATCTTCTGGTTTGCCTTGGACTTCGATTCGCCCAACTTACATTTACGGGCCACAAAATTATAACGATTTAGAGGCTTGGTTTTTCGATCGCATTGTGCGCGATCGACCAATTCCGATTCCCGGTAACGGAATGCACTTCACGCAGTTAGGGCATTGTCAGGATTTAGCGAATGCGATGGCGGCGGTGTTGGGTAACGAAAGGGCGATCGGGCAAATTTACAACGTTTCGGGCGATCGATTTGTCACCTTTGACGGTTTAGCTCGCGCCTGCATTCAAGCTGCCGGCAAGTCACCCGACTCTATTAAGATTGTACACTACGATCCGAAACAATTTGAATTTGGCAAAAAGAAAGCTTTTCCTATGCGATTGCAGCACTTTTTCGCTTCAGTAAATAAAGCTGTTACCGAACTTAACTGGCAGCCAGAATTTGACTTGGTTTCTGGATTGAAAGATTCGTTTCAAAATGATTATCTAATTTCGGGAAGGGACAAAGCTGAGATTGACTTTTCAGTTGATGATGAAATCTTGAAAGCAGTTTCAAATTAAGTTAAAGTAAGGTGAGCATTAACTGGTTTAACTGGTTCCCAGGCTCTGCCTCTTAACCGGTGTCTAGAGGCTCTGCCTCGCTTGCTCGTGAGAAAAATGGGAGGCAGAGCCTCTGGATCTGCGTTACCAGGCAGAGCCTAGTAACGAGTAGAATTGACTAAGCTAGTTTTATACAATAGTGCAAAAACTTATGGGACTCAATTAATAATGGGAGAATTGTACAAAGGATTTCAACCATTGATTTCTTTGATGATAGCAGACTTTGAAGTGTTTGATAATTGTCAAGATGTTACTTCACGATTTATTTTTAAAGAAAAAACTCACCTATTTGATTATCCCTACAACCAGATTGAGTTAGTTTTTGTAGAATTACCCAAATTCAAGAAGGAATTAGGGCAATTGGAAACTATTAAAGATAAGTGGATTTACTTTCTCAAACATTGTTTAGGTCAAATAAACCCAGATATTGAAAGCCGCATTCGCCAATTGTCGATCGACAAATTAGAGAATCTCGCAGAAGCCGTGTTAGATTTTTTAAATGCCGAAGATTTAACAGCTTGGTTGGAAGCTAATTCTCAATGAAATATAATGAAATATTAGGTAAATTTCATGCTTGGAATCACACTCAGCAGTCGCTACAGCATTATCCGTCACTTGGGAGGTGGCGGATTTGCTCAAACTTACCTAGCTGAAGATAGTCAGCTACCAGGAAATCATCTCTGCGTCGTCAAGCAACTCAAACCGCAAGCAACAGATCCCGAAACTCTACAGGTAGCAAGGCGTTTGTTCGATACGGAAGCGCAAGTTTTGTACAGGTTGGGAAATCACGATCGCATTCCCCGACTTTTCGCATACTTTGAAGAAAATCAAGAGTTTTATCTCGTTCAAGAATTTATAGAAGGTCACGATTTAAGTGAAGAAATTACACCCTCCCAACTCCCCTCTTACCAAGGGGTAGCTGGTAGTTGTATGAAAGAAGATGAAGTTATTGATATTTTGCAGGAAATTCTCGAAATTCTCGACTTTGTACACCAGCAAAATGTGATTCACCGCGATGTCAATCCCCGCAACATCCTCCGCAGAAAAGGAGACGGAAAATTAGTTTTAATTGACTTCGGTGCAGTCAAAGAAATCACCACTCAAATTACCAATCCTCAGCATAAAAATAGCTTGAGCGTAAGTATTGGGACTCCCGGTTATATGCCCAGCGAACAAGCTCATGGCAATCCTAAACTCAGTAGTGATATTTATGCCACAGGGACGATCGCAATTCAATGTCTCACGGGCATAAATCCTCACCAATTACCCAAAGATCCCGATACAGAAGAGATAATTTGGCAGGACAAAACATCTGTCAGTCCGGCATTTGCGAAAGTTTTAGATAAGATGGTGCGCTACGATTTTCGGCAACGTTATGCTAGTGCAGGTGAAGCATTGCAAGCTATTAAAGAATTTAACAATCCGATTGCTGGTACTGTTCCTGTAGTGCTGCCTGTTGTTACTCCGAATCAGCCCGCCAAGTCTCGCAAAAAACTGTATGGGAAAATTTTAGCGATCGCCAGTTTAGTTGGCATTAGTATTCTAGCATCTATTTATGCTGTCAATATCCTGAATTCAGCTAACGCCACTGATTTGCACAAACGTGGTAATACTCTTTATAATTTAAACCGATTTAAAGAGGCTCTGGAAACTTACGATCGCGCAATTGCTATCAGACCAGACTACGCGGAAGTTTGGCAAGAAAAAGCTAAAACTTTGTACGAACTGAAAAAATACCGAGAATCTCAGTCAGCCTATGACAAGGCAATAGAATTAAAGCCGGAATACTTAGAAGCTTGGACGGGACGCGGTTATGCTTTGGATAAATTGCAGCAGCCACAAGGGGCGATCGTTTCTTTTGAGAACGCTTTAAAAATTCAACCAGACTATCCCGCAGCGTGGCAAGGAAGAGGCGATGCAATGTTAAATTCGCAGCGCTACGAAGAAGCGATCGCCTCCTACGAAAAAGCCGTACAATTTCAGCCTAATTTGTACCAAGCTTGGTACAATCGGGACAAGCCCACCAAAGTTTAAAACAGTACGAACAAGCTGTTCAATCCTATCAAAAAGCCCTGGAAATTAAATCAGATAATTCTGAAGCTTGGAACAATTTAGGCAATGCTTTCCTAGAATTGAACAAAAATCAAGAAGCCTTTGAATCCTACGAAAAAGCTGTGCGGTTTCAACCAAATTTTTATCAAGCTTGGTACAGCAAAGGCATCGCTTTGCTAAAAATGCGCAGGCATGAAGAAGCAGTATCAGCTTACGAAAAAGCTGTTAAATTAAAACCAGATTATTATCAAGCATGGTACAATTTAGGATGGTCTTACCACGAATTGCGCAGGTACGAACAAGCAATTGAATGTTACAACAAAGCCCTCGATCAGAACCCAAAAAAAGAGCAAGCGTGGTACAATAGAGGCAACGCACAATATAATTTAAAACGGTACGAAGAGGCGATCGGCTCTTACAATGAAGCCGTTTATGTCAAACCAGACTACTCAGAAGCATGGCACAGTCGTGGTAATGCCCTTGTAGCGGTAAAAAGATATCAAGACGCGATCGCTTCCTATGACAAAGCAATTCGCTACAAACCAGATTATGGAGCCGCAATGGAGGCAAAAAAGCGCGCAGAAAGTCAGTTAGGAAACAATTCGGAACAGCCTAAACAACAATAACAGGACTTACAGCACTTTTCAGGTATCTGAGGTACAGAGAAACCGGGTTTCGTAGGGGCAATCCCCCCGTGGTTGCCCCGGTTTCTGGGGTGTGCTTCATAAACTTGCAATCTGCTGTATATCATGTCAGGAGTCTGCCCAAGTTGGTTGCGCCGTTAAAACTGTCAATGCCACTACGCAGTAGTATTAATTTATCTCTTTGAGTGCAAATCTTTCATGCGACGGGATTCAATCTTCTACAAACTGTTCGGGCAATCGCCAACTTTGCTGTTCGATCTACTGGCTACAACTCCAGCAAATGCTGCCAATTATCGCTTTGACTCGGTGGCAGTCAAAGAACCTAAGTTTGAAATTGACGGCGTATTTTTGCCACCAGAATCAGATGGTGCAGGCATCGTCTATTTTTGTGAAGTTCAGTTTCAAAAAGATGAACAACTTTACGAACGGTTGTTTGGCGAATCGTTTTTATATTTTTACCGCAATCGCAGTCGTTATAGCGATTGGCAAGCTGTGGTGATTTATCCCTCTGGCAGCATTGAACAAAGCGATGTTTATCCTTATCGAGCTCTGCTCAACAGCAATCAAGTGCATCGGGTGTGCTTAGATGAGTTGGGGGATATTCGCACCTTGCCTTTGGGAATTGCGCTGATGGTGTTGACGACTGTCGAGGAGACTCAAGCACCAGCAGAAGCAAGGTATTTGCTGAGCCGAGTACAGCAAGAAGTTACATCAGAAGCTGGCCGTGACATAATAGAAATATTAGCAACTATTATGTCATACAAATTTACACAGTTGAGTCGAGCGGAGGTGGAATCGATGTTGGGAATTACACTAGAGGAAACGAGATTCTATCAAGAAGCTAAGGCGGAAGGATTGCAGCAAGGATTGCAGCAAGGATTGCAGCAAGGACGACAAGCAGAAGCCTGTGCGCTGATTGTCCGACAATTAACCCGTCGGTTACAGCAGGAAGTGTCTGAGGAAATGCGATCGCGCCTTGCTAATCTCCCCTTGCCGATACTCGAAGATTTGAGTGAGGCGCTGTTGGATTTTGCTACTGGGGCGGATTTGCAGGCTTGGCTGGAACTCCAGCAGTCGGAAAGATAAGAATTTTGCGAACTTATCCGTGCGATCGAAACATTTGAATCGAGATCCACATCCAAATCAAGCAGGTATCGAAGGCACATTGCAAAATTTTAAATACGACGATCGCTCATTTCTATTTAATGGGCGATCGTCACTTTTGTCACGCTATATATTGTGCTTGCGTAAGTCCTGTTTTACCGAACAGCAGGAGCAATTAAAGTAACACGGCGGCTGTCTACTAACATTGGCCAAAAACCTCGATCGCTCAACGTTTTTACCGCAGCGGTAGCAGCATTTTGATCCGTTGTATAAGCGATGAATAAAAACGGACGTTGGCCATAGGAAGCTAAGCCTACTTGCGTACCTAATACCTGCCTGATTTCGGCTGCTAATTCCGGTTGATTAAAGTAATCAACCAACACTGCATAACCAGGACCCAAGGGTTGAGGATTAAAGGCGAAACTGTTATTTGGGTTATCTGGGGCTGGTTGAGGATAGGCGGTGGGTTGAGGATCGTAGACTGGCAAATTTTCGGGTAGCGAGGCGGCGGGCGATCGCACTACGTAAGCTGCCAATCCGACAACATCTTGGATATATTTAACCCAATCGTCGGCGATTTGCGAATCGCGAAAGCCACCAACTCGCGTTACCGTGTCGTTGATATATCGGCAAACTGTATTGTTAGTATTGCCGGGAAAAGAGCGTTTGGCTCTTTCTTGTTGTTCCGGGGTTTGGGTGACAATTAACAGTAGATATTCATCAGATTGTGGCGGTTCGCATCTCGTTTGAGCTTTGACAGGATTGGGTAAAATTGTCAAGCCCAAAATAGCCACAAAACTAGCAGAAAACAAAGGGAGAGACAGTATGTATTTGTACAATTGACTCCTCAGTATTGTTAAATTTTTATTTGAATTTTTGGCTATTTTTATCATGCTGTCTGTAGAGATGCTAAGGCATCGGGGATAGTTTCTGAGGGTGCTTCAAATTCACCAGTGAGTACATATTCTAATCGCAGTTTCAACCAGGTGATAAATTTAGGATCGGTAGAAATAATGGCGGCTGAGGGCTGAGGACATTTTGCCTTGATTTCTGCCATTGTCGTTGCTTCTAGGAAAGCTGGCTGTTTGACTAACCAGAAATCTATTTGTTTTTCTTGTTCTTTGTAATTGCGAATTCTTTCTTTGAACACTTCATCAAGGGCTTCTTCTTCTAGCAAAAAGCGTTGGCTGGCCAAAACGTAGTAATAGGTTGACATTTTTGTTGCTGGTTGTGGGGTTATTGGTTAGCGGTTAGTGTCGCCTGTATTCGCCAGTTTTGCTGGCTTAGGGGCGGATTTGCCGAGTTGGGGGAGTGCGCGAGCGATCGCGCGATCCAAACTCTTCAGCCGTTTACTTTACCTTATTGCTGTCATTTTGGGTAGGTGCAAAACTACGTAAACGATAAATGTTACAAAGTTTACCCACATTTTGTATAGCTTTGGAAAAATTATTGCTCGTCAGTGCGAGCGATCGGGTGATGTCTACGAAAAGCTTTTGTATGGTGTTTTTGGGGAATTTTCTCGATTATTTCTTGTGTGGGTGATTTTAATAAAAATTTAGTTTACAATATTAAATTAGATGAAATTGCACGTCAAATAATTACCACTTACAGGGAAAATCTGGGGCTGGGAAAACTGGACTCAGTACGATTTGCATATGAAAAATTCTTCAAGTTCGATCGCGATCGGTATTGCTTGGTGTCTGGCTTGGGGCGATAAACGGGAACCTCAATTTGATCTAAGCGTGTTGCGGGAAATGCGACAGGCGTTGGCTTCTGGGGAGGAAGTGCCGACGGATGTGAAGGAAATTGTCGATCGGGTTCGGGAACTTCTGGCTATTCCAGAAAAGATTTCCCCAGAAGACTTTCCTGAAACAATTACTGATTTGCAAACTAAATACCCAAATTTGTGGAATCAGCCGGGAAAAATTGGTTTAGTGTACGGTGGTGTCACTAAGGTTAAGCAGTATGTATTTGAAGATGCAAAACTGCCAGATATTCGCGGTGCGTCTTCACTGCTCGATCGCATCAACTTAGTTGATTTACCTGCTTTTTTTAACAAACGTCCTGAATCTAACCGTTATCATTTTCATTTTTCAAAAGTAAGAGAGTGGCTGGATAATAACTTTCCCGGTGAACACACGCTTTCAGCAGCTTTGATTCCGGAAATGATTGTGTATTCAACTGGCGGGAATATCTTAGCTTTCTGCCCAGCAGCTTTTGTGAATGAGTTAGCTGATGCCATTGAAAAACGCTATTCTTTTGTAACGCTAACTGCTAATTCCTGCGCGGTTGGAGATACATTTAAGCTTTTAGAAATTCGATTTGGTTTGCTGCGAGACGCGATCGAACAAACTTTCTGGCTCGATCGATACCGCCAAGAATATAATAATCACCTGGTTGAAGCTTATTTTGGCAAGCTGGATCAAAAGCCAAACGAACCGTGTATTTCCGACCCATCTTGTGTGGAAGAGGCGTTTGCAAATCGCAAGAGTTTTAATGAATTAACTACTAAATTGGCCGTGATGTTTAATCAGCGGCGCAGTGGGAATGACTTTGAAGAAAATGACTTGGAAAAGCGCCCCAGCCGCCGCTACCCGCCGATGTTGGAAACGCACCCTTATTTGCAAAGGGATGAGGCGGATCGGCGATCGGCTATCACTCGCGCCACCGACAATGGCAATCACAAAGGTCTTCCGGGAAACCCTTGGTTTTCCGAGGTTTCAGCACGAAAACGCAAAGCGGGCGATCGGGCTAAGCATGGAACAATCAAGGAAACTCATTGGTACACAAAATGGCATCCTGCTGTCATTGAAGGTTGGGTTGACAAGTTTGAGGATTTCTTAGAACAGAATTCCCAAAAACTCAAGAAATACTGCGAATGCGACGATTCCAAAGTTGGAAAAGATCAACTTGAAAAAGTTGCAATAGCTCAATCTTTAACTCAGCTTGGCAGTGTGAGTAAAGGCTTTGTCGCCTACATCTATGCCGACGGAAATAACATGGGGGGCTATATTCAAAAAATTACGAGTCCCCAAGAATATCAAGAGTTTAGCGAAGATGTTGACAAGGCCACTAAATATGCTGTTTATCAAGCCTTAGCCGAGCATCTTCATCCGCGCCAAGTCAAAGAAAATAACAAGTCAGAATCGACTCTTCCCGATGGTGCTTGGATTCATCCATTTGAGATTATTACGATTGGTGGCGATGATATTATCTTGATTGTACCAGCCGATCGCGCATTGGCGATCGCCAAAACCATCGGAGAACAGTTTGAACAAATCTTGCTCAGACAAGTTCAGATACCGGGCGTGGAAATTAAAGGCGAATATCAAGCCGATCCACCCGAAAAACCGATCGATCGCACTAAGTGTCACCGCTACTTAAGTCAAAATGCAGCAATTACTAATTGTCAATTAAGCACATCGATCGGCGTGTTGATTGCTGACTATAAAACTCCGATTTACTATGCGAAGAAACTTTACGAACAATTGCTCAAGTCAGCCAAGAAACGTGCTAAAGAGTTAAAACAACACGGATACTGTGGAGGTACAGTTGATTTTTTGGTAATGAAATCGGTAACTGCGCTCTCATCCAGCATCGAGGACTTCCGCAAAGAAGCATTAACAAAAGACAGTCCTCAAAAACTTAAGCTGTACGCCGCACCGTACACCTTGCACGAAATTGGCGGATTGATTGAATCTGTCAAAGCACTGAAAAAGGCTGACTTTCCCAAATCGCAACTATACCAAATTCGCAGTTTCCTAGAACAAGGAAAACAAACAACAATCCTCAACTATCGCTATTTCCAAACCAGACTTAAGCAGGGAAAGCAAGAACTAAGACAACAATTTGAAGAAGGCTGGTGCAATGCCAAAACTAATCCTGGTAATGTTGCACCTTGGATGTTTGACTTAAAAGAGAAAGTTTATGAAAC
>JAAUPI010000228.1 GCA_012035135.1 Microcoleus sp. CSU_2_2 | reverse complement strand
GACTCTGGTAATTGGCAAAAATGTGCAATGGAAAAATGAGATTAATTTGGGAAAAAAAACAATCAGAACTTCGTAACAGTTCCTCATGCTCGATTGATTGAGATGTTGGAATATAAGGCTGCATTGGTGGGAATAAGAGTAATGGTGCAGGAGGAATCATATACTTCTGTCTGATGACTATACTTTTACAAGCTATTAAATTCTTCAATCTAAAATCTAAAATCTAAAATCGTATGATTTACCAAAATCCTACTCCTACAGTTGATATTATCATCGAATTAGTCGATCGGCCTCACCGTCCGATCGTCCTCATAGAACGTCGCAATCCTCCCCACGGCTGGGCTATCCCCGGCGGCTTTATGGATATGGGAGAGTCAGCAGAAACTGCGGCCAAACGCGAAGCTCTAGAAGAAACAGGATTAAAGGTAGAATTAATCGAGCAATTTTACGCTTATTCTGACCCAAATCGCGACCCCCGCCAACACACGATCAGCGTTGTATTCTTAGCATCCGCAACTGGAGAACCTCAAGCCGCTGACGATGCTAAAAATTTAGAAGTTTTTGAATCTTGGCAAATTCCTGCTGAACTTTGTTTCGATCACGATCGCATTTTACGAGATTATTGGCGATACCGTCATTATGGATTACGCCCCCGTTTGTAGGATGAGGATGTTGCAACCGCAGATGCACGCGGATTAACGCAGATTAATTGCTATGATTTATCTGCGTTAATCTGCGTTAATCCGCGGTGAAATCCTCCAATCTCAAATCCCAATTCTAAAATCAAAAATTAAAAATCAAAATGACTATCCTGACAATCATAGGCGGAGGTGCTTGGGGTTCGGCTTTAGCAAACCTTGCAACTAAAAAAGGTAATCAAGTTCATTTGTGGTCGCGCCGCAGTTCTTTCGATCTAGACTCTATTATCACAACTACAGATATTGTTGTTTCCGCAGTTTCGATGAAAGGGGTGGTGGCAACTGTCGATCGACTTTTGGCTTTACAGTTAAGTCCTAGTACAATTATAGTTACTGTTACCAAAGGTTTAGACCCCGCAACTACGTGCACTCCTTCACAAATCTGGCAAAATGCTTTTCCTGATAGTTCCATTGTCGTACTTTCCGGACCCAATCTTTCTGAAGAAATTCAGCAGGGATTGCCGGCGGCAACGGTAGCTGCTAGTTTTGATTTGGTAGCGGCTAAGCAAGTGCAAAACACCTTTAGTTCGGAAACTTTTCGGGTTTATATTAATCAAGATCCCCTGGGAACTGAGTTAGGTGGAACTCTGAAAAATGTATTTGCGATCGCCGCTGGTGTTTGCGACGGTTTACAATTAGGAACGAATGCTAAATCTGCTTTGCTAACTCGTGCTTTGCCGGAAATGATTCGGGTGGGAGTTCGTTTGGGAGCTCGTGCCGAAACTTTTTATGGTTTGTCTGGTTTGGGAGATTTATTAGCTACTTGTAACAGTCCTTTGTCGCGCAATTATCGGGTTGGTTTTGGCTTGGCACAAGGCAAATCTTTGGAGCAAATTTTGCAGGAATTGCAGAGCACTGCTGAGGGAGTTAATACTACTAATGTACTGATTGATTTAGCCGATCGGCGCGAGATTGAAGTCCCCGTTTCCCATCAAGTTTATCGCTTGCTCAACGGCGAAATCACTCCCGCACAAGCTGTTTTATCGCTGATGGAACGTGCTTTAAAACCCGAAATTTAATCCCAAATCTGGCTTGACTACTGCCTTTAAATTCTTGAAACAATGGTGAAAATACCCAATTGGTTAATTTATGCACTGATTTGTTCGCTATTATACGGTCTTTGGGGATTCTTCAGCAAATTAGCCACTAAATCTCTTGATTACAAAACAGCTTTTGTTTACGAAGCAATCGGCGCTATTTTAACTACTGGATTCATTAAGGAAGAAGGAAGAGGGAAGTTAGGCAACGAGCAATGTACGGGATGTAACGGATGTAAATGTTGGTTTTTTCTCAACCCTGTTTGTAGGTGCACTCGCTGTGGGATTGTCGATCTTTCTTTGGGGATTTTTGATGGCGACGCACCCTACAGCTATTTTTTCTCCCCATCTCCCCATCTCCCCATTTTTACTTGCCGCTGTAATAGAAAGCAATCTCTTTCTCTTTAAGCGGTGCAAAGCCGGCATCGAGGAGCATTTTATCGAGCTCGTCTTGAGCAATGTGTTTTGCACCGATGCGGACAATTCGCGATCGCATTGTATTCGACACGCCACTGCGCTGTCTCCCGGCTTCTAATCCCATCACTTGCTCGTAAAGATCTAATTTGCCCTTGGGAATTGGAGTGCCGTCAAAGTCAACTCCTTTTGAGATCGCAATGTCGATCGCATCTGCACCAGTTGTAGATTGAGCCACTGAGTTTGTTTCTTCTGACATTGTGCTATGTTATCTAATTTTGCTGTGCAAATATTTTATCAGAAAAGCTGCACAAAATACTCAGATACCTAACTTTGCATAAGTTGTCGGGTATCTAACTAACAGCAAATAACCAATAACTAATAACTAATACCTATTCTCCTTTCGTCTTGCAACAATGATGAGTGTTGGCTTTGTTTCCTGAACTATACTGACTAATCAGTAAGGTGCGTCGCTGCGAGATAGTCGATTTTTTTTGAGGATTGTAGATGCGACGCACCCTACAGCTACTGCGCACCTTACAAGATAGAAGAGGATCTAATTATTAACTTCTTCAATCTAAAATCTAAAATCTAAAATCTCAACATTGCCACCGCTGACAATTACCCCAATTCGAGCATTTTCGGCCTTAACAATTCCATCGAATAAAGCTGCTGCTGCTAACACTCCCGTCGGTTCAACAACTATCTTCATGCGTTCCCACATAAAAAACATTGTACTGCGAATTGCGTCTTCGGAAACTGTTGCCATATCATCCACATAATGCAGCACCAAAGGAAAGGTTAATTTGCCCAAAGATGGGGTGCGCGCACCATCAGCGATCGTATCCGGGTTAGTTACAGTTTGTAGCGTTTTGGTGCGGAACGATCGCGCTGCATCATCTGCTTGTGCCGGTTCTACTCCTATTACTTTACACTGCGGCGATAATGTTTTAGTGGCGATCGCGCATCCCGACAGCAAACCCCCGCCACCGCAACAAACCAAAAGCAAATCCAACTCCCCAACTTCTGCGATTAATTCCAGCGCCGTCGTACCTTGTCCCGCAATCACGCGGGCATCGTCGTAAGGAGGAATAATTGTCAAGTTCCTTTCTGCGCCTATTTGGGCGGTGAGATCTTCGCGGGAAACTTGAGTTCGATCGTACAAAATAATTTCTGCACCGTAGCCGCGAGTCGCCTCTTGCTTGACTTTTGGCGCATCGGCAGGCATAACAACAGTAGCAGGAATTTGTAGCAACTGTGCGGCCAGGGCGATCGCCTGTGCGTGATTTCCCGAAGAAAAAGTCAGCACTCCCCGCTGTTTTTCCGCTGCCGATAGCTGCATTAAAGCGTTGCAAGCACCCCGAAATTTAAACGAACCCGTGCGCTGAAAATTCTCGCACTTGAAAAATACCTGAGAATTTGTCCGTTTGTTGAAAGTTGCCGAAGTCAACACCGGAGTCTTGAAACACTTACCATTCAATCGTTTTGCTGCCGCGACTACATCGGCGTAACAGACTGGCAAGGAATTTTCAGCACAGAGGTTGGCAGTCATCGATTTGAGATTTGAGAGTTGTTGCTCCACACAGCACCACATTACCAGCTTCGGAGGCTGCTTACTCAATAAGTTTTTTTTATATTATTAATTGCAAATTCTTATCATTAACTGTGATGCTCTATTGTTAAAAAAGCTTTAAACTAAAATGACACTTATTGCAACTTCTTATCAAAAAGTAAAGTTGTGTTTGTGCTTACATAGGAGAGCAATTAATGAAAAGAAAGTTAAAAGTGCTAGCAAGCGCTAGCGTGGGTTTCTTGATGTTAGCGGGTTTGACGGCTCATGCAGTCGGAGTTGGGCCTCAGCCGATCGCCCAAAAGACTTCCCAGGGCGATCGAGATTTGAGAGCGCAAGCTCCCATAAATCGCATTAGAATCGTCTTTGCTAATCGCAGAGATGCTACAGATTTGCAAAACAAAGCCAATCAAGTAGCTGCAATACTCTCAAAAGAAATTGGAATGCCCGTCGAAGCAACTATCGGCGACGAAACCGCAGCCGTCGAAGCATTGAAAGCAGACAGGGCAGAGGTGGCATTTGTAGCAGGGCGTGCCGCCTTAAAAGCGGAGCAATTAGCCAAATCGCGGATGTATTTAGCAGAAGTTCGCAGTGATTATTCCGGCGGGAATACCTATGATTCTGTATTTGTAGTACGTCAAGACAGTCCGCTGCGCCCGAAAGGTTCGTCAAAGCAAACCCTCGAACAATTGAAAGGCAAAAAAATAGCTTTTACCTCTCGAACTTCCGGTTCGGGATTTATTTTCCCAGTCGGAGAATTGGTTGGTCAAGGATTAGTTTCAGGGCCGGATAGGCTAGAAACTTTCTTCGGAAATGTCACCTACGGAGACGGTTACAGCAGCGCTTTACAAGCAGTTTTAAGAGGTCAAGCAGAAGTTGCAACTGTATCAGAATATGCTTTGCTACCGCCTTGGATTACCGCAGCCGAAGGTAAACAATTACGAGTGCTGCAACAAGTTCCCGGAGTTCCCGCCCACGGAATTGTGATTGACGATCGCATTCCTGCACCGATGCGGGAAAAGGTGATTAATGCCTTCATGAAGTTAAACGATCCTGCTAACAATCAATTGTTCCGCAGTTTGTACAATTCCCAGAAATTGGTAAAAGTGGATCATACCCGCCATTTATCAACTTTGCGCCAAGCTTTGCAGCGCGCTAAATTAGAGCCGTAATTTTATTATGTCTATTGTTGACTGTTAGCTGTTGCATGGTGCGTCGCTGCCGGATTTTCGAGCTTCCCAACCAGATTGTTGAGGGAGACGCACCCTAGGGTATGTTGCATGGTGCGTCGCTGCCGGATGTTCGAGCTTCCCAACCAGATTGTTGAGGGAGATGCACCCTACGGTATGTTGCACGGTGCGTCGCTGCCGGATGTTCCGAGCTTCCCAACCAGATTGTTGAGGGCGACGCACCCTACGGTAGCTACGTTTTCACCTAATCTTTTAATAAATATTGACTATGACTATCGAATGTTGTAATTTAGAAACTGCTTATTCCCGATCGCTAAATCGCCCGATTCTCAACGGAATTAATTGCAAAATCGAACAAGGCGAATTTGTAGCGCTACTGGGTTTAAACGGTGCGGGAAAATCCACGCTGTTGCGATCCTTTGTGGGCTTAGTCTCCGTCAAAAGCGGAGAGATTCGGATTAACGATATAGTAATGAACACCCGCACGATCGCCCGAATTCGTCGGGATCTTGGCTTAATTTTTCAGGGCGGCGGTTTGGTGAAGCAGTCCCAGGCGATCGAGAATGTGTTGTGCGGTTGTTTAGGAAGCTTAAATACTTGGGAGACACTGTGGGGTTTTCCGAAAAAACAGCGCGATCGAGCTTTTGAATTACTAGCAAATTTCGGTATCGAAAACTTAGCATACCAAAAAACCGGACAACTCAGTGGCGGACAACAGCAAAAAGTGGCGATCGCCCGTGCTTTAATTCAATCACCACAGATTTTACTAGCCGACGAACCCACCACCGGATTAGACGTAATCGCAGCCCAACAAGTAATGGAAATTCTGGGTAAACTGCACCGCGAACAGGGAATGACAGTAATTGTAGTATTGCACGATTTGGGAATGGCGAGCACTTATCCCGAAAGGGCGATCGTCCTCGATGCTGGTCAAATAGTCTATGATGGCAAATGTCAGAACTTGTCAGAAAAATTTACTAAATTGAACAAAACTTGTGCTTGACAGGTACTTTTTAGATAAATGAGATAATTTAGATAATTTGATTTTAGAAACCGCAGATGAACGCGGATTAACGCAGATGATTAAAAAAGATTTTAGTGATACTGGGAAAAGCTACTATAATTGGATTAAGAACCTGGGGGTGGTAGCAGGTTTAATATTAGTTTACGGTTGGGCGCTTAAGGGCTTAGAAATTGATGCGACAACTTTGGCGAGCAGTTGGCCTTACATGACTGATTTTATCTCGCGTTTGTGGCCTCCGAATCTCGAAATTATCGACGTAGCAATTAAGGCTTTGATTGAGACAATTCAAATGTCTTTGTGGGGAACGACAATTGGGGCAATTTTTTCTGTACCGATTGCTATTGGCAGCTCCCACAACATAGCACCAAAGTGGTTGCAATTGCTAGCTAATTTTATCCAAAATGCGGTGCGTTCCGTGCCTTCAATTGTGTTAGGATTGCTGTTTGTATCGGCAACGGGTTTGGGTGCGCCGGCGGGTACATTAGCTTTGGGAATTTATACGATCGGCTATCTGGCTAAATTTTACCAGGAGGCGATCGAATCAGTAGAAGTGCGATCGATCGAATCTTTGCAAGTAGGAGGTGCATCTTGGCTACAAGTTGCCCAATATGGAGTTTTCCCGCAAGTATTGCCCCTAGCATTGGGTTATACACTGTGGATGTTTGAATACAACATCCGCGCTGCTTCGGTTTTGGGAGTAGTCGGTGCGGGTGGAATTGGCTTTGAGTTAGTCAATTATATTCGAGCTTTTGAATACAACAAAGCCACAACTATGATGTTAGTGCTGTTAGTTGTAGTGACAGTAATCGATTTGATTAGCAGCAAATGGCGGCAGCGACTAGAAGCCAAATAATCCCCATTTCAAAAAAATTGATAGAATGCAATACTAAGCGATCGCTTTTCACCGCAGAGGATATCTGATGCTACAAACACCCGATCTAACTATTGATGATCTAGAAGCAGATTCACCCGAACCGATTACCCTGGCTATTCCTCATAACCTGATGCTGAATATAAGTCATCAAGATTTTGTGAAACTAGCAGCCGTTAATCGAGATATTAGGTTAGAAAGAACTAGTACAGGAGCATTAATTGTGAATCCACCGACTGGATGGGAAACCGGACAACGTAACGTCAGCATATCTGGAGAATTATACGTCTGGTGGTGTGGTGCTGGTAAACCCGGTAAAGTATTTGAATCATCGACGGCATTTACACTGCCAAATGGTGCAACTCTTTCTCCCGATGCTTCTTGGGTAAGTCAGTCGAGGTGGGATTCATTAACCGATGTTCAAAAGCAGACTTTTGCTCTAGTTTGTCCCGATTTTGTGGTGGAATTGCGTTCAAAAAGCGATCGACTAAAGCCCCTACAAGAAAAAATGCAAGAATATATGGACAATGGAGCAAGATTAGGATGGTTGATTAACCCGCAGCAGCGTCAAGTAGCAATTTATCGATCGGACAAAGCAGTAGAAATATTAGAGAATCCTCAAACTATGTCTGGTGAAGATGTATTAGGAGGATTTGTATTGCAATTAAATTTAATTTGGTAGCGGGCGATCGCACTGCAACAATAATATTATCTCAGTTAGCATCATTTTTAGACGATCGCCTTAATGGATGATCTATTTGAACAAAACAATTGCTTGCCCAACTACCCAGAACACTAAATTACTCCATCCCAAAAGAATTGCCAGGAAAAAATAAACATTGAGCCTGCCTTCACGTTTGGCACCATAAATCCCTAAAATAATGCCAGCCCAACCGCTCAAAAAGAAAGCCCAGGGGGAAATTTGTGTGATCAGCAACCAACCTAAATACTCTTGCTGTGTTGGCTGGCGCTGGATTTGATGCGTAATACCAAATCCGGGTTTCCCATCCCCGTTATAATTGGTATGGTGCGTCGCTATGAGATCTCCCAATAGCAACGAGAGTTGTTCGTAGCGACGCACCCTACATTTACTACATTTACGAGATTATAAAAGGGGTAAGTAACCCGGATTTGATGCGTAAGTCCTAAAAGACTAAAGTCCTCATTACAAACAAGATAAAAAACCGCTCCTACATAACAAATATGCTGGTAGGAGCGGTTTTTATTAGAGAGATTTATCGTTAGTTAAGGGCAGAAACAAACCCGCCCTCACTAACTACTAAATCGACTCACATCAACTTAGAACAAGAACAACTCCGAGTTGCCCGAAACTCCCAAGTTGACATCCACAGTTGCAAACAAACTGCTACCACCAACAGTAGAACCGTTGCTATCGTAATACAGTTTAGTAGATGCACCGTCAAAGAGAGCCATAATCGATGGCCCGGTTAAAGTTAACTCAAGCTGAGTTATAGAAACTGTGCTGCTGTAAACGTAGAAACTCGAACCCAAAGGCCCAGAACCAGTTGTAAACGCTGCAAAACCAGTTTTGTCGAGGCTAATTAAATCATCAGCAGTGCTGTAATTAGTAATTAAATCCCCGCCCTCAGCATTAGTTCCGCTGAACACAAACACATCTTCACCAGCACCGCCGTTGAGAACATTTGTTCCCAAACTGCCGATTAAAGTGTCATTCCCAGTGCCGCCGTTGAGAGTATCGCTACCGCCACCGCCGTTGAGAGTGTCATTACCATCGTCGCCGGAAATGCTGTCGTTACCCAAACCGCCGTCGAAAAAGTCAGCACCAGAACGGCCGCTCAAAATGTCAGCAAACTCAGTACCAGTGACGCTGTTAGCATTGTCATCTCCTGTAAATAAAACAGGCGTGGTGAAATTTAAACCGCCAGCACCAGAACCGAAATTGTTAGATGCTGTTGGGAAAGTATTTCCAGGTGCAGTTAAATCGGTAACGCTACCACTATTAGGAGAAGTGCCTGCGGGAGGAGTTGTGCTCGAACCTGTGAA
>JAAUPI010000227.1 GCA_012035135.1 Microcoleus sp. CSU_2_2 | reverse complement strand
CGTTATAATTGGTATGGTGCGTCGCTATGAGATCTCCCAATAGCAACGAGAGTTGTTCGTAGCGACGCACCCTACATTTACTACATTTACGAGATTATAAAAGGGGTAAGTAACCCGGATTTGGTATGAGATGATTGATGGCGACGCACCCTACGGCTACTGTTAAATTGTTAATAATTCGTCTAGTTCGCGGTAATCTGGCAAAGTTGTATCAATTTTGATGCCTTGACGTAAAACTGTACGATCGCCCTGATTTCTAGATAATAATTCGCTGAAATTCCGCGCTTTAAACAAAATCAAATCTGCTGGTAAACCAACTCCAATTCGTCCCAGATTTGGCAATCCCATTAAATCTGCCGGCGTCTTTGTCACCGCACATGGCCAATCCCCATAAGGCGTATCTAAATGAGCGATCCGGACTGCCATATTGAAGACTTCCAAAACATCGTGATCGCCAAATCCATAAAACGGATCGCGACAATTGTCGCTGGCGACAACCACTGGAATTCCGGCTGCTTTGAGTTCGTGCAATAGCGTCACTCCCCGCCAGCGCGGCGTTGCCTGAGATTGCCTGTCTTGTAGATAAAGATTGCACATTGGCAAGCTGACAATGCCAATATTTGCTGCCTTGACTAAATCCAAAGTTTCTGTTACTAAATCTGACGGTTGTACGGTTAAACTACAGCAGTGTCCGCAGATGATTTGATTGGAGAATTGATGCTGGATGGCTGTTTGTGCAACTTGTTGTAATGTTACTGAATCTGGATCGTCATTTTCGTCGGTGTGGAAGTCCAGGTTTAAACCTCGTTCCTGCGCTAAGGAAAACACTCGATCGAGCTGTTTGTCTAAGTCGGGATTGATATAAGCAACGCCACCGAGAATGCCGCCAATTTCAGCCATGCGATCGGCTAATTTTTCCCCTTCTGGTGTCAGGAAATAGTCGAGGGAAACGAGGGAAACTGCTTGCAAAATCAGTCGATCGCCCCACTCGGCTTGCAGTGCTTTAAATACTGCTAAACTAACAGTTCCCTGTTCGCCTGCAGCATCGATGTGAGTGCGGATGGCTTTGGTACCGTGGGCGTAGCTGCACTTGAGGCCGAACTCCATTCGTCGGTAAATATCCTCTGCATTCCAGTGTTTTTGAGCATCCGCACGCACTGTTTCAATTGCCATAGCAAAAGTTCCATCGGGATTGGGCGATCGATCGCAAATGTGGCCTTTGTCCAAATGCGTGTGCATATCAACAAAACAAGGCCAAACTAAGCCATCTCGCAAATCGATAACGGGGATATTTTCTCCAAATAAAGATACAGATTCTGTACCTGCTGGGATAATTTGGGCGATCGTCCCTGCTACAATTTCCAAATCAACCAAACACCAACCCTCGCCCGTCTGTTTGACTGCGACAGGATGGGAATTAAGGGCGATCGATTGTGTCTCTAAAAGAGAGACTGGCACGCGAGCATTTTTTAGTAAATAATGAGATGTACTAGGCAACATTAACTTTATGAGTTAGGATTTTAGGAAAAATTCAGCCCTACTAGTTCTAAATATAGCAATCATTGCCAGATAATGAAATAGAATTGTTATATAGCAAGCCTAAATCATTTGTAAAATTTCTCTCTTACCCCCTCCCCTTACTAAGGACTGTGTCTAAACCCAAGCATATAGTTTTAACATCCCATCCCGGCAGATCCGGTGCGAAACCAATTCCTATTCACTGGGGAGAAATCGATCCTCTCAAGCGAGGGCCAGTGATTGGTAGTCTCAGCAAATCTTCTCACCGAAATGCGATCGGCACTCACTCAGGTGCTTATTCTGTTTATCGCGCGCTGGCGATTGCTTCCGGCGCACTCCAAGCAGATCACCGCCCCGATTTTACCAACACATCTCCTGCCGAACACATCGGCCCACACCCCAGTTGGGGCGATGCGAAAAAGATCGTTTCTCTCGATCCTTTTGGCGGTTTGGTAAGCGAAATTTACACCTCCTTTTCCCAGCAAGGATACGATATTCGTCCGACAATTGCTATCACCAAAGCTCACATTAATATGCCGGAAATGCAAGATGCTGTCGCCAAAAAGCGGGTGTTGGTTGATGGCAAAATTGTCAAAGCCGGAGGTAATTTAGCAGTAACTAAAATTGCGATCGATCCAGTGTGGTATTTGCCCGGAATTGCCGATAGACTCGGAGTTGAAGAAAGTGCCCTCCGCCGTGTCCTTTTTCAGCAAACAGGTGGAATGTTTTCGGACTTGGTGACACGCCCTGACTTACACGTTTTCTTACCGCCAATTGGCGGAACTACAATTTATATTATTGGAGATGTTGCGCATATTTCTGACCCGGATAAACCCTTGGCGGTGCGAGTACACGACGAATGCAACGGTTCTGATGTGTTCGGTTCTGATATCTGCACCTGTCGCCCTTATCTAGTGCACGGAATTGAGGTTTGCATCGAAACGGCACAGGCTGGAGGATCTGGGGTAATTGTTTACTTCCGCAAGGAAGGGAGAGCTTTGGGCGAAGTAACTAAGTTTTTGGTGTACAATGCGAGAAAACGTCAGGAAGGAGGCGATCGAGCTGATGCTTATTTTACTCGCACTGAGTGTGTCGCCGGAGTTCAAGATATGCGGTTTCAAGAACTAATGCCAGATGTACTACACTGGTTAGGTATCTCTCGAATTGACCGTTTAGTCTCCATGAGCGATCTGAAATACAATGCGATTAGTAATTCTGGTATTCAGGTAGTCGATCGCATCCCAATTCCTGAAGATTGGATTCCCGCAGATGCACAAGTAGAAATCATCGCCAAAAAAGCCGCTGGCTACTACACACTAGACCAAGTGCCAGATGTTAAAATCCTTGCAGAAACTCAAGGACGAAATTTAGGAGATTGAGAGGGTAAAGACGCGATCGAATGCGAATCGAATCATCGCGTTTTTGCCAAATAAAATTGATTGCTGATTTTTTTATCCGTCAAGGCAGGTTATGGCTAATTTGCGTTCTACTGCGATCGTGAAAACAGATATTTGCGGATATACCGCCAGAGTCAAAAAATTATCTCAGTCGGATTTAAGTAGCTTGTTAAACGAGCATAAAATTTTTATTTCAGAGATTAGCACCAAAAATGAAGGAAGTGTTATCAAAGGTGAAGGCGATTCATTTTGGATGATATTTCCCAGCGTGACAGCAGCAGCTATGGCAGCGATCGAAATGCAGCAAGAATTGAGGAACCAACAGTCGAGCAAATCTAACGACGAAAGAGTATCGATTCGCGTATCAATTACCTTAGGAGATGTTTTGCATCAAGATAAAGATATCTTTGGGGATACGGTTAATTTAACAGCTCGCATCGAATCTGTTACCCCGCCCGATGAAATATATTTGTCCCAAGCAGCATGGTTGGCACTTAACAAAGCCGAAGTGCAAACATCTTTTGTGAATGAGTTTTCTTTGAAAGGGATGAGCGAACCTGAAAAAGTCTATAAAGTTGACCAAAGTCATAAGACGCGAATTGTTAAAAATCAAGCAATAATTAAAGTTGACTTGAGAGGTTTTATTGCTTATCAAGAATCCAGTTCCATCAAAGATGTTGAATATTTACTCACCAACTTCGATACTTTTGAAAAAACAATTTGCGAAGAGTACGGCGGTACAATTCGCAGCATTGTTGGAGATTCACATCTTTTAACTTTCCCAGAAGCTCACTCAGCTTTGGCAGCAATGGAAAGTTTGTGCGAAAATTGGAAACTATTTATTCACGGCAATCAAATACCTTGTGGTTTGTCTGTGGGAGTTACTAAAGGAAATTTATATATATTTCGGTCTTGCACTTACGGTAAAGATATTAATATAGCCGATCGACTGGAAGATTTAAGTAAAATAGTGTCTCCGGGTAATGAAACAAATTCGGTAATAGTTTCCGATCGCATCAAACGCGAAGTCAGCGGCTCGAAGTGGGAATATAAGTTGATTAAAATCGATAAAAATGTGATTCTAGATAATATTTTGGATTACAGTCAGTTTGACTTTTTTAAAGAAAACGATGTTTATCGCTGCCTAGTTGCATGAAGTTGAGCAAGATAGAGCTGGAAACTGTAGAATATCTGAGAACTCCCGCAGCGATTCGCCAAAAGTGCGATCGACTGTTTAATTTAGCTGTAGAAGACAAACTCCGCTACTTCCGCGTCGATTTAACTCAACTCGACAAAGCAGCCAATTATGCGATCGAAACAACGCGCGAACAGTATCCCGATTTTAATATACCATTTCACAGTCGCTGGCGGCATTTTGAAGTCGGAAACGTGCCGCGTCTCGCCGAATTTGACGCAGCTTTAACAGAATTTTCACTCATAGAGCAAGCTAAGATCAAATTTGATTTAGCAATTGTTAGTGTTTTGCTCGATGCTGGTGCTGGTGCAGATTGGCAGTATTGCGAACCAGAAACCAAACTGATTTATCGGCGTTCTGAAGGATTAGCTGTAGCCAGTTTTCGGATGTTTTGTCAAGGGGTTTTTTCCAGTGATTCAGATTTTCCTGGGCAAGCTGATTCTCAGGGACTTTCTCAATTAACCGTAGAAAAATTAGCGGCGGGATTTCAGGTAAGTCCAGACAATCCGCTCATCAGTTTATCAGGTAGATTAGAATTGTTGCAGCGTTTGGGAAATACGATTTGCCAACATCCGCGATTATTTGGCAGCGAAAACCCGCGTCCCGGAAATTTAGTAAAATACTTACTAGATACTCGCTCTTCTGGAAGCAACACTATCAAAGCGGCGGAAGTATTGAGTGCTGTTTTGACAGGATTCGGGGAAATTTGGCCGGGGAGATATGCGATTGGCAGCGTTAATTTAGGGGATGTTTGGCCGCATCCGGCATTACAAGGAGAAAATTTGGGTGCTGAATTAGTGCCGTTTCACAAACTTTCGCAGTGGTTAACTTATTCGCTGTTTGAACCGCTGCAAAAACTTGGTTTAGAAGTCGTCGGCTTGGATGAGCTGACGGGATTAGCTGAATACCGCAACGGCGGTTTTTGTCTGGATATCGGGCTGTTGCAGGCAAAAGATTTAGCAATTTTTGAGGCGAGTTATTTACCAGGCTCCGAGATAATAGTAGAATGGCGATCGCTCACGGTCAATCTTTTAGATAAAATTGCAGATTCTATTCGTGAAAAGTTGCATTTAAATTCGACAGAATTGCCACTGGTGAAGATTTTGCAAGGAGGAACTTGGGCGGCGGGGAGAAAAATTGCGGCTGAATTGAGAACGGGCGGAGTGCCACCAATTCAGATAAAAAGTGACGGGACTGTGTTTTAAATAGTTCTGGACGCAACAGGCATAATTAGTAGGGTGCGTCAGATATAAATTGTATGGTGCGTCGCTCGTTTAATCTCGGTCTGTAGCGAGAGTTGTATGTAGCGACGCACCCTACGAACGTTAAGTGAACCGTATTGCGTTATAAATTGTATGGTGCGTCGCTCGTTTAATCTCGGTCTGTAGCGAGAGTTGTACGTAACGACGCACCCTACGTTCGCGCTGATTATTATAAAATGGGTAACAAACCCGGATTTGGTATAAGATGCGATCGCTCTTAGATCCTCGACTTCTTGAAGAAGTCGAGGATCTGGTTTTTCTGTGCTTTTTTCAAGGGTGGCCTGTACCGGGGCCGCGAACCAAATTGCTCGATCGTCAAATTAGATGCAAAAAAGTATTAATAATTACTGAAAATAGTTAAATAATATGTATGAATAAAAGTAGTTTTTTAGGCTTGTCATTGCCCTAAGTAATTAAGTTACTGATATCATGTCTGGTCGCTCGACCATTGTTCCTGTATGGGCGGGTAAACCTGCCAATAATTGCCGAAAATTCACAATCTCATAAACCCGCCCCCGTTAGATATTACGTGCAATCGATCGGACATGATATGACAAGCAAACTCGCACCAGTTAAGACAGTAAAAATAACACAGTTTAGACACAAGTTAAAGGCATATTAAGAATGACATCAACGACTAGAGATTCCAGTCACATTCAATTTTGCATCGGTCACGATCGAGTAGACCTCGAACAACTCCAACATCTATTTAAAGCAGCGGCATTTTGGGCGAGGGAACGAAAGAGAGAAGATTGGAAAATTGCGATCGCCAACAGCGAACCAGTTGTTACAGTTTGGGATGGCGAGAGGGCAATTGGCTTTGCCAGAGCCACATCAGATGGCATCTATCGAGCCACCATCTGGGATGTCGCCATTCACCCAGATTACCAAGGTGCAGGACTCGGCCGCAAATTAGTTCAAACAGTTTTAAGTCACCCTCGAATGAGCCGAGTAGAGCGAGTTTACCTGATGACAACTTACAAACAAAGCTTCTACGAACGCATCGGTTTTCAGCATAATGCCAGCACGACAATGGTACTCGAAAATCACCCTCTAGAAGAGAATGTCGAATTAGAAATTATCAATGGAGAATTGGTAATGGGTAATAGGTAATGGTTAAACAGTTGACAGTTGGCAGTTGGCAGTTAGCAGTTGGCAGTTGATAGTAGTTAATGACTAATGGTAAGGTGCGTCGCTTATCAATTGTCGATTTTTTAGGGATTATAGGTAGCGACGCACCCTACGACTAATGACTACTAACTACTAACTAATAACTGCTGACTGCTGAACCAAAGGAATAGAACACTGAGTGCGAGTAAAATTGCACTCTTCAGTCTCAGAAGGTACTGCAAGAACTTCCAAACGCCCGTTCATCAAACTGACAAGAGTCTGATTCATCAATAACCTCATTCCAGGGGAAACCTTAGAATTATCGCCACTCTGAGCATCGCTATCCAAATCGTGCTTCAGTAAATCCCAAGACTCGCTCCAAGCACTAACCGAACGCTGATCGTCTATCCAAATATGAACGTATCCCGATTCCGGCGAAGGGTGTACAGAAACATTAATACTCCCCTCCTCCATCTGAGCAACAGCAGTATCTACCAAATTCACTAAAACTTGCCTAAATCTAGCCCTATCTGCCAATACATAAATATCCGGCTCTGGTGGCGATATTTCTAGACGAATGCTGCGATTAGCTGCTTGTAAATAAGTTAAATCGTCAACTTCATCAAGAACTTTAGCTAATTGAATCGGTTCAATATCCATTGTCTCACTGCCGTGTTCAGTTTTGGCAACAGAGATAATTTCATCTATCAATTTCACCAGCTTGAGTGCGGCGATGTGAGCTTGCTCGACAAACTCCCGTTCCTCAGCCGGATCGTCGCACAAATCAGAGAGAATTAATTGCAGCGTGCCAATCATACTACTGAGGGGCGATCGCAATTCATGAGAAGTTCGAGCCAAAAAACCAGCCTTAAATTGACTCATCTCCGATGCCATTTGATAAGCCAATTGAGTCTGTTTTAGTTGCTCGGAAATGGCATCAAACTCCTCTAAGTAAATTTCTTGAGGAGTTGGCTGGTATTGGGGTTCAGGTTCTGGCTGTTGCGGGCTTTTTTGCCGCGGGCGCCAGATTAAATTGCTTCCCAAACCCAATCCCAGCCCTATGCCTACGTATATCAAGTCGCTCCAGCCCATCAGCGCCATATTGCTTTGCCTTGGAGTTTAGCTAAACAGTCGGGAATCCCCACGCATACCGTACTCGGTTGGCGTGGGATGAGAAACGAGCGAGGTGAGGAATCCCGCCCCAAGTGAATCGACAAATCGCAGATCGAGGGGGACGCAGGGGCGGGTGACGAGACAAGCAAAAGTGTAATAATTCTGGTAAAATACTCATATCTGGAATCGCAGAATCACAATCTAGGTCTGGATCAAAAAGTTTTCATGTGACAAGTGGGGCAGGTCGCGTTCCTCACTATAAAACGCCGTAGAGAGAAAGATTACGAGTATCTCGAAGGAAGATCTTGATATCCCTAACCGGACTCAGATGCCCAAACCATACCCGAAGGGTTGGTGTGGGAGCGTCACCATTCTAACTGTACCGTGCCTTGTCGCAAGATTTCCCAGTTACTGCCAGTCCATTTGGCCACCGTGGAAGGTAAACTCGAAGCTGTTGCTGCTGTTGATGATGCCGAAGGGGCTAATGTCAAGACTTGGGGAAACTGAGCTTCTATTTGGCCGATCGACTCTAGGGGCGGTTGGCCGGATAAATTGGCACTGGTGGTAGCCAAAGGGCCTGTCTGCTCTAAAATCTGGAGGGCTAGGGGAAAGTTAGGCACTCGTAGCCCTATTGTAGTTGGGTCGATCGGATTCATCGCAGCGGGGACTTTTGCCGAAGCAGGAAGCACCAAAGTCAACGCCCCCGGCCAAAAAGATTCCGCTACTTGCTCCCACAATTTTAACTCTGCGGGACTCCCCTGCACGTAGGGCCACAAAGCCTCTGCCGATGCTGCCATCAAAATTAGCGGTTTGTCTTGGCTGCGCCGTTTTGCTGCAAAAATTAGTTCGGATCGATCGGGCCTGGCAGCCAAAGCGGGTACAGTATCAGTGGGAAAACTGACAATATAATCTCCTGAAATTGCCCCTTGAATCAAGGAGTCGATCGAAACTTGAGCCATGATTCGATTTGAGATTTTAGATTTTAGATTGAAGAATTATTTCTGCATTTTTTTGGAAGATTCGTAATAATACATAATAAACCAAAAATTGGTTTCTTTGAAGTGCAAGTAAAATCGCCACTTGAGTTCGATCGAACTTCTTAGAATCAAGCAGCCCAAAAATCTCTGTTTTCTGGCTTTACCTAAAACAGCAAGAAGGCTCACACTTACCGCGAAGCGGAAGTGTTGAGATGAATTGCGCGTGAGTTGACGACAGTCCTCTGACCAATTTTTCCCGCAGGGAAAACAGGGAGGAGGACAGATCGTCAACGAACATTTTGTGTGTCTTGACTCGCCATGAGTTTTTGTATTATCATGAATACCGAAACACGGTAATAGGTCGATGCCATGTATAGAGCAATCAAATTCAGGATCTATCCCACTGATGAG
>JAAUPI010000226.1 GCA_012035135.1 Microcoleus sp. CSU_2_2 | reverse complement strand
AAGAAATTAGGCGATCGCGATCGATATCGATCTGCGGGGGAGGGTGAAGCATTTGGACACAAACTAAGAGGGTTGGGGACACAGACTATCGCCCAAATGCTTCACCCCTACATCGATCGAATGGCTTCAGATTCTTTTTAGGAGATGTCTATTGGTAATAATTAATGGTAGCTATTAACCAACTACTTTTTTGACCGCTGATATTTACTCAACAAAGCCACAAATACCTTGTAATCTAAAGGTTTATTTAAATACTCCGCAGCTCCCAATTCCAAACCCTGATTTTTGTCGTCCAAAAAAGTCAGCATAATCACCGGAATATTAGCCAAATCCGGGTCGGCTTTCAAAGCAGACAGCACCGCCCAGCCGTCCATACTCGGCATCATTACGTCCAGAGTAATCGCATCCGGCCGCAACTCCTTAGCCAACAGAAGCCCCGCTTGTCCGCTGGCTGATGCTTTTACTTGAAACCCCTGTTTGGACAAGCAACGCGTAATCAAATCCCGCGCGTCTGGATCGTCGTCAATCACCAGTACGATCGCGGCATCAGGCAAAAGCGATGCAGGCGATCGCAATTCTTCTTGGTTTACAACATCCTCCGCTGCACCTGTCTTGGCATCCAAGGAATACTCAGCCTCAATTTCTGCTTGAATTTCTAAATCGCGCGCAGTTTCTTTATCGCTTTTAACCGCAACCGGCAACCAGATCGTAAAAGTAGAACCCTTTTCAAACTCGCTGTCAACAGAAATGTCTCCGCCCATCATCTGGCAAAACTTCCGGCTAATTGTCAGCCCCAAACCAGTGCCGCCATATCTGCGGGTGGTGGAATCGTCCGCCTGCGCGAAAGCCCCGAACAGCCTCAACACCTGATCCTCAGTCATGCCGATGCCGGTATCGGTGACTTGAAAAACGATCCAGGATCTTTGAAACCGAGAGGGAGGATTCAGTGAGCTGCCGCAGTCGTTACTGGGCCCGATCGGTCTTTCTTCCTTCCAAACATTAATTGTAATTTTGCCCCGATCGGTAAACTTAGCAGCATTGCTCCCCAAATTTAGCAGCGCTTGCCGGACTTTCCCATAATCGGCGTACATCGTACCGAGATTGCTGTCGCAGTTGACGCGAATGGTGTTACCATTTTTCGCCACCAGCGGTTGAACAGTCGTTATCACCTCCTCGAGCAAATTCGACACCTCAAACCTCTCCAAGCAAAGAGTCATCTTTCCGGCTTCAATTTTAGAAATATCGAGGATGTCGCTAATAATATTGAGCAACTGCTTACCTGCAAGATTGATGCTCTCCAAATCTGTAACAAATTCCTCCTCGCCTAGTTCCTCTGCCTCTTCTTGCAGCAGCTCGCTGTAACCGATAATCGCATTTAGGGGCGTCCGCAACTCGTGAGTCATATTTGCCAAAAATGTACTTTTCGCCCGGTTGGCAGCCTCAGCAGCTTCCATAGCGACTTCCAATTCGCTACTGCGTTCCTCTAGCTGCTGCCTGCGCACTTCCACACCGTTGAGCAAACTGCTAATTTGCTGGGCCATTGTATTAAGAGCAGAGGATAACACGCCGATCGCGTCATTAGAAATAACAGGCGATCGAGCCGTCAAATCCCCACTGGCCATCAGTTGGGCAGCTTCCCGCAGCAAACCGAGATTCCGAATAATTGCCGACACCGAGACTAAACCAACTATCCCCGCGATCGAACTCAAAATCAGAGCCCCCATCAGCCAATGCTGAGTGCGGCTCGCCACTGCCAGAGTCTGCTCTACCAGCACCACTATGGCTGCGTCGGGAACTCCCGTCGCTGCTGCTGAGGTAGATTCTATTGTCAGCAAATAGTTCTTCATCTCCGAAGAACCAATCCACCCGGCCCCTACCGCCATCCAAGTTATCAGTACCAAGATGGCAAACAGCCCGATCAAAGAAGCCCGAGTTCCCAAAGAGATTCGCCTCGGAGTAAGTGCGGCCGCCCAAGGATAGCTTTTGAGAAAAGGATCTGGCTGCACCGGTTCGCCCGAATTCCAAATTTCGTCAATTTGACCGTCTAACCTGACTTTACCAATTCGCACTGTTTTCCAGGTGTGCTGAGTTGTGGCATCTACTTTAACTCTGCCCGATGGTGCTGCAAACTCGATATTTTTGGCAGCCGCCTTGACTTTGGCGACTTCGATCGAACCGGCTTTTTCTACTGCTTTCTTCCATAAGTAAACGCCCAAATAAGCTGCTTCGATCGGATCGTCGGTAACTCGATTTTCCCCGTACTTTTGCTTATAAGCCTTGACAAATTTAAGATTTTCTGGTGTATCTACCGTTTGGAAATAGTTCCAAACTAGCAAATGTCCGACAATATTTTCAGCCCCGATCGTCCGAACCTCTTCCTCTGCTACGCTGACCGACATCACTGGCAATTTGTCACTTTTCAAGCCAGCTTCTCGCAGCTTCTGAAAAAAAGCCACATTGCTATCGCCGTTGAGAGTATTGAGAATTGCATCCGGTTTGACTGCTAGAATATGGGCGATCGCCTCACCCACTTCCTTTGAACCCAGTGGCAGATACATTTCCCCCGCCAGCTCTCCTCCAGATGCTACCAATTGAGCTTTCACAATCTGATTTGCCGTCCGGGGAAAAATATAATCCGAACCCAGCAGGAAAATTTTCCGCTTCCCCTGCGACAGCAAGTAATCGACACCGGGAACAATCTGTTGGTTCGGGGCTGCACCAGTGTAGAAAACATTGGGAGACTGCTCTAGCCCTTCGTACTGCAACGGATAAAACAGCAATCCGTTCATCTGCTCGAACACAGGCACTACGGCTTTGCGACTGGTCGAAGTCCAGCAGCCAAATACCACCGCTACCCGTTCTTCGTTCAGTAATTCCTTAGCTTTTTGAGCAAAAGTCTGTAAATCACTGGCCCCGTCTTCGATAACTGCCTCCAAGGGGCATCCGAGCACCCCTCCAGTGGCGTTGATTTCCTCAATAGCCAACAGCGTCGCATCTTTAACAGAAACTTCGCTAATAGACATCGTGCCCGTCAGCGAATGCAACACGCCTATTTTTATTGGCTCGCGAGCCTTGGCGACGGCTTCGAGGGGGTTATTGCTCCTTGCTCCCATAAGGTTTTATATACTTTTTACTAAGATAATTTTTTTTTCAATCCTGCGGGGAGTTGGCTCCGATGCTAACTCTTGTTTAGCTGATTATTTAACCAGACTGCAACAAAACTTTGCAATTGCTGTACCTATGAATTTGCAATAGTTGTACCTATGGATTTTAATGGTAAAACTCGCTCTTCACAATCGACCAACCCTTCACCCACAGTCTCTACTTTAGCAGGGACGATCGAACCGGACTTTTTTGCACAGAACATTCCGTACAAAGGTAAAAATTGCTGGTACTCACCGAGGATGGTAGCTCGTGCTGTTAAACAGTTGACAGTTGGGGCGGAGTTTTTAGGGGCTTGCGATTTAAATCGGCCCTAAAAACCATCCGCCGACCTGCTGGGGATGCAAGACCCTTGTTACTTGGTAAGAGGACGCGATCGAATCCTCAACCAGATTGCTTGTAATTCGTTGAAGTTACCATTCAAGCCTGAAACCTTTTCGCCAATATCCCTTCAGGCAGATGGACACCCTAAACTATTTTTCTTATTATATATATAGGGTTAACTTTTAGTGACCTTTTAAAAAATAAGTTTAGCAGAGAATAGGGTAAATGAACAATGAATAATGAAGGAACAGAAACCCCTCCCATCACGGTCAGTGGTAATGAAGTTACCCTCCCAAAATCTAAAGAGGAATTACTGGGCAAGGTAACAGAAAAATCGCTAGTTAAACAGAAACAAATTGATGCTCAAACTCGGCGCGCAGTCGAACAGTTGAAAGAAGAACTTCAGCATAGAATCGACGAAGAATGTCATCACAAGGTAGATTGAAATATCGTGCAGATTTTCAGCAGGGGGTGTGGGCAAGATTCGGAATTGCTCGCACCCCATTTTTGACAGAAATAACCTCTGCTATAAATCCCGAAGCCTATTCCTAACGACTAATGACTGCTGACTAATGACTAACAAAGACAAAATAGACCGAGCCTAATACTTGGTTAGAGGGTCTAAATGCCAGACCCTCGACCTCATTTAAAATGTTGTCAGACTGGAGGAAAAAAAGGTGAGTTTATTTCAGCAAAGTCGCAAAATAATTGCTGGACTTTTGATCGCTCGCCGATCGGCGGTAGAATAGACCGCTTATTCTTGACTAAAAAGTTTTTAGTTTGAGACGCAAATGTTGTCTAGATTGGCAAAAGGATTTACAATGAGTAGCAGCGATAATTATAAGCGTCAAATCATGAGCGATTTGGCAAGTGGCGATCGAGAAATGATGCCGGAGACATCCGCAGAAGAATACGAAAACTTTGATGATTTTGCTCAGCGAACTTCGCCGGATCAACGGAAACAATTATTCGGTCGTTCTCTGAACCATGACAGTCTGCCACCAGCACAGTTGGAACCGGAATTGCAAAAGGCGATCGCCCTTTGAGATTTTATCCTAAATCACCCGCTGAAACGCCTTAATTATTCCGATCGTCACTGTTGTTGTCGGCAAAGCCAATGCCTAATGCCCAATGCCCAATGCCCAACGATTAAATGTAGGATAAAGTGTTCCCGCGAATTAGGAAGAAAGATGAACATATCCTCTATTTGGCGAAAACTCCGCAGCCAGCAAGCTTTCTGCTTAGCTGCACTACTGTCAGTTTGTCTCGTATTCATTGGTTGTTCGCCCGCCCAGTCAGCCGATGGTAATCCAGTCGATCCCAAATTAAAAGAGCAAGTCTTGCAGATTATCCGCGAAAATCCGCAAGCAATTTTGGAGTCGGTACAAGCGTACCAGAAGCAACAGCAAGACACTCTTAAAGCTGCAAGACAGTCATTTTTCGAGCAGATGAAAAGTAGTCCCAAATCTGTGATCGGTGATTCTCCCAGTATGGGTTCCGCCTCACAACAGATTGTACTTTTAGAATTTTCCGATTTTCAATGTCCGTTTTGCGCGCAGGCTCACGATACAGTCAAGCAGTTTATGGCAAAATACCAAGACAAAGTTACTTTAGCCTACAAACATTTTCCCTTGACTTCAATTCACCCTCAAGCGCTGCCAGCAGCTAAAGCAGCCTGGGCTGCGCAACAACAGGGCAAATTCTGGGAATATTACAATGCTTTGTTTGATGGGCAAAAACAGCTAGGCGAGGAATTCTATGGATCGATCGCCCAAAAACTCAATCTAAAATTAGATAAATTCAACGCCGATCGTAACAGCCCCGCCGCCGAAGCAGCAATTCAGAAAGACTTGCAACTTGCCCAATCCTTGGGTATAGAAGGCACGCCTTTCTTTATTATGAACGGCAAAACTTTTTCAGGGGCGATCAAGCTGGCTGAAATGGAAAGCATTCTCGCTAGTATCTCCAAGTAACCAAGCCAACCAGAAAAACCATAACACCCAGATCTCCAACTTCTTTAAGAAGTCGGGGATCTAACAGCGATCCGTTTGATTTAAGTCGATCTACTTAGTTAGAAAAGGGAAGAGCAGGAAGCAGTATGCAGCAAGCTTTTTAGTCATTGGTATTTGGTATTTAATTGAGTAGATTTACTTAATACGAAATAGCTATATTTGACAATTTTTTAGCATTGGGAACAAATCTACTCTAGGTGTTGTCTGATGAGACTGTAAGTTGCTTATTATTTAAGCACTATATCTTGCTTTTTATAGCAGTAATTGTGGCAGTTGGGACATGACGATCGCTAAAACCCTTAATAGTTAAGCATCCTATTTATAACCTCTGACTCCTGATTCCTGATTCCCGCTACACAAGCTTTCCAAGAAATAGCTAATCAATTCAAATAATTATTGTTTAATAATGATTTGAATTTTTTCGGCAAGACGATCGCCTCTTTTAAGCTCCATTTCCCTTGCATCTACGAGGAAAATTTATCATGCAAAAAATTACGCAAATAGTTTTCATTGACCCAACCGTTGAAGATTATCAAAGCCTTGCACCAAGCACCGAACCAAGAAAAGAAATATTTATACTCGATCGCACAGGGGATGGAGTCGAGCAAATTACCCAGTTACTAGCTAGCTACACCGATATTTCCGCGATTCACATTGTTTCTCATGGCGGGCCCGGAAGTTTGCAACTTGGGGCAATTCAGCTAAATTCCGACAACCTAGACGCCAAGGCCGATCGATTTAAACAGTGGAAAAAGGCCTTAAAGCCCAATGCTGATATCCTGTTGTATGGTTGCAACATAGCAGCAGAAATCGCCCCATCGGTAGCGGGACTCTCTTTTCTGCAACGCCTCAATCAACTCACAGGTGCCAACATCGCTGCTTCCAAAAACTTGACAGGAAGTGCTGCATTAGGTGGTGACTGGGATTTAGAAGTAACAATTGGTTCTATTGAAACATCTTTGGCATTCAGCCAAGAGGCGATCGCAAATTACAATCACGTTTTAGGTACTATCAACGTAACTACTACCACCGATGAAGATAACGGAACTTTGGGTGGAGGTGCTGGCATTTCTTTACGCGAAGCAATTCGTTACTCTGCGACAGGTGATACCATCAATCTGCCGGGTGGTACTTACACGCTGACTATTGCTGGTGCCAACGACGACGTAGGTGCGATCGGCGACCTCGATATTACCAAAAATCTGACGATCGCGGGTGCAGGCACTGCTACCACAACTATCAACACTGCCACAGGTTGGAACGATCGCGTGTTTCACGTCCTTAGTGGCAATACCTTCAGGATCTCCGGCGCGACTATCTCAGGGGGGAACGTCACGCCTGGTAACGGTGGCGGTATTTTGAACGAAGGCACTCTGATTGTTGCCAATTCTACTTTTCAAAACAACCAAGCCAACTCTGGCGGTGCTATCAACAATAGCGGGACTCAAATGACCGTTACTAACAGCACCTTCAACCTGAATACATCGAACCTAGGCGGGGCGATATTCAACAATAGTCTGGGGACGGCGACAATTGACAGCAGTATTATCGATAACAACAAAGCGATTAGTTTCGGCGGCGGCGGCATCAGAAACCTGTCCGGCCAACTGATTATTACTAATAGCAGTATCACTAACAACGAGGCGATATTGCAAGGTGGTGGTGGCATTTACAACGAAGCTACGCTTACCATCACTGGCAGCACTTTCTCCGGCAACAAAGCCAGCGATCCGACTTGGGGAGGTGGCGCAATCTACAGTGGTGGCAGTCTCAACATCACTAATAGTACGTTTTCGGGCAACACGGCCTTAGAAAGAGGTGGTGCTATTTGGTGGATTGGTACTGGGGGGACGATCGTTAACAGTACCATTACCAATAACACGGCAGACTCAGACGCCAACAACGGCGCCAATGATAATGGCGGTGGCATATTCAGCAGTTCCACGACGATCGCCCTCATAAATACCATCATCGCCGGTAACTTTGATGCTTCGACCGTACCAGGAATTATCAACCCCGACGTTTCAGGCAACATTACCGGGAATAATAATAATCTAATCGGCAGCCTGACGGGCAACACGGGTACACTTGGCACGGGCAGCGACATCGTTAACCCAACTCCTGGACTAGGATCGCTGGCAAATAACGGCGGCACCACGCAGACTCACGCGCCGAATTTAGGTAGTCCCGCGATCGACAGGGGTAACAATGCGACGATCGCTACTGACCTCGATCAGCGTAACTTAACTCGGTCTTCTGGCAGCGCTGTTGACATCGGCGCTGTTGAAATACAGCAGATTGTCAGCATTACTGCGCCGGATAATTCTGCGACTGAAACTCCGATCGATCCAGGCAGTTTCCGCGTTAGCCGCAGTGATAGCACAGTCGGTAATTTGACGGTGAATCTCGCCATTGATAGCAGCAGCACCGCCGTTGCTGCTGACTACAATCTGAGTAGTACCTTTCCTGTCACTATTCCCGACGGGCAGAGCTTTGTGGATGTGGTTCTGACTGCGGTTGATGACACAATTCCAGAGGTTGCAGAAACGCTGCGACTGAACTTGACAAATGGAAATTATACGATCGCACCGACCAGCAGCAATGCTACGGTAACAATAGCTGCCAATGATGCGATTTCTTATGCGATCGCACTTACAAATCCAACCACAGGTTCCTTAACTGAAGGCAACTCCGGCACTCAACCTGTCACCTTTACCGTCACTCGCAGCGGTGGCACGGCGGTAGCGAGTACAGTAGATTATGCGATCGCAGGAACTGCAACCAATGGCGCAGACTACAATAATATCAATGCTGCGGGGGCTAGCAGCGCCACAGGGACGATCGCCTTTGCCACCAACGAAACAACTAAAACTATTACTGTTGATGTCTTGGGCGAAACCGTAGCTGAACCTGACGAGACAATTACCGTCACCCTCAGCAACCCAAATTTGACGACAGCGCCGGAAAGTTCGACTGTTACCGCCAACACCGCCACTGTTACCATCACCAATGATGACAACCCTAGTATTTCGATCGATGACGTAGTTGTTACCGAGGGCAATACTGGTACTACTAACGCCACCTTTACCGCCACTCTCTCAGCAGCTTCTAGCCTTCCCGTTACCGTTAATTACGCTACGTTGGACGGCACTGCGAACATTGCTGATAATGATTACGCGACGACAACAGGAAGCATCACTTTTAATGTCGGGGAAATCACAAAAACCTTTACTGTTGCTGTCAACGGCGATTCTAATTTTGAAGCCGATGAAACATTTAACGTCAACCTCAGCACTGCTGTTAATGCGACTATTGCTAAAGTGACCGGTGTGGGTTCGATCGTAAATGACGACTTGGAGTCACCAACTCCAACTCCAACGCCAACTCCAACTCCAACTCCCACTCCAACTCCAACGCCAACGCCAACTCCAACGCCGACTCCAACTCCTGCGGGGGCGGGCCACGGGGGCGACCGCCCCTACAAACACCAAACGTCCGACGC
>JAAUPI010000225.1 GCA_012035135.1 Microcoleus sp. CSU_2_2 | reverse complement strand
TCTCCTAGTCCTGGAAACATGGTAATTCGCAGAGACAAAGAACCGAATATTTTTAGACGCAGCGAATACGAAGTTTCAGGATATAATGAGACTTATCACTGTTTAATAAGTCAAATTTTCGGCGATCCAGTTTTGCCATCGCGGGTAATCTTTGAAGATTTAATTTGTACCGAAGACCCGGAAAATTTAGCAGAGTTTCTACGTCCGGGAGTGACAATCAATCGCCGCCGTGGCACTGCTGAAGAGAAAAAACTTTACTTTTTAGAGAGTTCTCCGCCTCATGTTTCACTGAGGTTTGAAGGTCAAATTCATCTGTTACCAAATTGCCCTAGCTACGCCAAACCTTTGATGTTGGCTGGTTTTAAACACATTCACGCATTAGGTGGCAGTAAATCGGCTGGTTTGGGATGGCTGAGTTGGGAAACTTTACCGAACTTTGAAGTTACTGACGCAGATTGGGATTTTCTAGCAAAGGGAGGGGAAAATGCAGCGAATTGAACTGGAAATTAAAGTTTTGTCTCCTTTGGCGATCGCCCGTCAGAAACCGGGTGGTTCGATCGGCGAAGCTGTAGACTATATCCCCGGTACGGTGATTCGGGGTGCTGTGGCTGCTCAGATTTTGGATCTATCGAATAGGCGATCGACTGATTTGACCCAAAATGGCGGCGATTTTCAAGCTTTATTCTTGAGTGAAAATCCCGCAATTTTTCAAAATGCTTATCCGGCGCTGATAATTAATGGCAAGCTCATCTCTAAAGATAGATTTGAAGAAAATGGAGTTTTACCTGCAACTGCACTCAGTTCTAAAAATAAGCCTGGTTTCAAACGTAAAGACAAAGATCCAGAAAAAAATGGTGTTTTTGACACTTTAATCGATCGCTTTTGTGCTGAATGTTACGGATATCCCTACGATCCGAATTGCCCGGAAGATGGAGGCAGAGTCGATGCTGCTGGCATTAGTTTTTACGGTAAATTTAATAAAAAATATCACAGTCTTAAGGTCAACAAACGCCTGTTAACGCGAGTTGGGATTAATCGCCGCAGAGCTACATCTGAGGAAGAAATACTTTACAGTCTGGAAGTTTTGAATGAATCTCAGGAAACCAAACAAAATCCTGTTTACTATCGAGGTGCGATTTTAGTCGAGGAGGATTTAGCAGAATCTCTGCGGGATTTCATTCAGAGTCGCCATCAAAACTTTCGCTTGGGCGGTTCGACTTCCAGAGGATTAGGTAAAGTTGAAATTGGGACAAAAAATCCTGTTGATGCTAAAATAGATGTGAGCGATCGCGTTGCTAAATTCACTAAAAAATTGCAAGAGCGTTGGGACAAATGGGGAGTTTTTGGCAACCCTATTAAAGAGTCACCCACCAATCGAACTTACTTCACTCTAGACTTGCAATCCGATGCTATACTGACTGAAAATTGGCGGCGTACAACTGTAATATCGGAAAAGATGTTGCACCAGTTTGCAGGGGTTAAAGATCGAGATCAATCTTTGCGTTTGGAGGCGGCTTACAGCAGTTATGATTTTCTGTCTGGTTGGAATGCGGGCTGGGGGTTGATGAAAGATGTCGAGTTAATCACCAATAAAGGAGCTGTTTATTTGTTCAGTACAACAGAAAAAAAGCTGTGGAGTAATATATTAGGAGAATTGGAAGTTAGAGGAGTGGGCGATCGCACTTGCGAAGGTTTTGGACAAATTCAAATTTGCAACCAGTTTCACCTTATATTTCGGGAGAATCGAGTATGAGTATAAGTACAGAACATAAAATAGAGTTACAAGTACAAAAAGCTATTCGCCAGACAGAAGACGATCTAGTGATTTGGATTCAGGATGCTTTAGATACTTGCCAATATGGTAAGTCGGGAAAGGAAGAACTAGAGGAATCACAGTTCCGAAACTTAGTTCGTGTTGCTGATACAACTGATAGTGCAGAAGCTATTAAGAACTTTATCCGATATCAAGTAGGAAGGGATCAAAAATGGGGAAGGGGGGAAAAATCTTTGGCTACCAGGCTAATTCAAGATATAGATGGTAACATTAAAAAGAGTGCGGGGATTATCGGCGAATGTTCGTACACAGACTTTAAACCTATTTGGCTGGAATTAATTCGCCGTTATTTAGGTTATGGCTCTCGACATCTCAAGTATTTAAAAGATGGGAAAACTATCTAACTCTCTACGATTTAAATAACTCAAAATGTTGTTAAGCTGCTGATTAAGTAGATACAATACAGAGGCACAGGAATCACAAACATTCTGAATAGATTAAATACAAGCTAACTTTCCGTAGAATAACATAAATTTCATAGGAGATTTTGAGATGGCTAAGACAGTTATATGTTCTGTGGGAACCAGTGCTGCAAAAGCTTTAGGAGTGAGACCGTCAGATCTAACTAAGTGGGTAAAAGATCAACAAAGCTTGGAAGATGCTGCTGAACAAGTATTTTATACCTTTCGTGAGATACATCCTGAAGGAGAAAGCTTAAAGAATAACTTATCTGCTGAAATCCATTCTCTTGTTCAGATTGGCATTACTAATCAGGACAGAATTATTTTGCTGGCTTCAAGTACAGATGATGGATATTGCTGCGCTCTTGCCGTCGAGAAATATTTAAAGCATTACTGGAATGGCATTTATGCCAAAACAGAAAAAATTAAAGGAATTCAAATTTCCGATGCCGAGCTATTCCGAAAAACAGGCGTTGTTGAATTTGTAAGACAAATTATCAAAGAAGTTAATAGCTATGGTGCAAGTAATACTATCCTAAATTTGACTGGAGGATTTAAAGCACTGGTTCCTTACATAGTTTTGCTGGGGATGTTGAAGGGAGTTAAGTGTGATTATATTTTTGAACAGTCAACTACATTACTTGAACTACCTCCACTACCTGTAGAATTTAGTAGATCTCAATTTGAAGCCTATAGAAGTTTATTTGAAAAAATTGAGCGAGAGACAGCAATTAATCAAGCGGAATGGGAAGGCAGCGTTCCTTATGATGAAAGAGTATGGTTTGAATCGTTATTTGAGTTTTCCAAAGGACAAGTCACTCTTTCTGCTGTCGGTTTCTTATTCCTTGATGAGATACGCAGTCCTTCGGTTTTAGTTCCCTTTCTTTCTCAAAAAGCTATTCAAGATTGTTTCAAAAATCTCCGGCAATTAGATAACTGCGATCCCTTTCGCTTTCTGACAAGAGTTGCTACTTCCAAAGATGCTTTTGAAGGAGCAAAACATATTAATGTTGATAATGGATTGTACTGGCTTAAGCCTGGTAGAACAACTGATCGCTATTTAGTCTCTGTGGAAGGTTGGCGTATGTTGGTGTGGAGAGCAATTCGTGAAGATCAGGAAGGGTCAAACTATCCAAGTAAAGTTAAAGTCGATCTTAAGACTGAACGGAGATCATATTCTCCTTTCATGCGTATGGAGTTTGTGGAGTAACCTCAGCATTAATGAATAGCAATTGCTAATGTTGTCTCTCGAAAAAATGCTAAAAATCAATTATCTTAATTACCTAATTCCGTTTATGTTTGACACATTCAAAAACCGACTGGAAATCACAGGAACGCTCACAACCGTAACTGCATTACGCATTAGTAAAGGTCGATCGACCGAACCAATAGGCTCCGATTTACCCGTAATTAAAGATGCTTTGGGTAGACATTTAATTCCGGGATGGAGTTTTAAAAGGGCGCTGCGATCGCCCCTCTACCCTCTCAAAATCAATTAGCTATTAAGTTAAACTTCTTCCCAACCATGACCTCAGTTCAATCTCCACCTAAACTATCCTTAGCAGAGTTTTTGGAACTACCAGAAACCAAACCTGCCAGCGAATACATCAACGGACAAATCTACCAAAAACCAATGCCAAAAGGAAAACATAGCCGAGTACAAATTCGTTTAGGTACGCAAATCAATCAAGTTGCTGAACCCGATCGCATAGCAAGTGCATTTCCAGAGTTACGCTGTACTTTTGGCGGCAGGTCAATTGTTCCAGATGTCGCAGTTTTTGCCTGGGAACGAATTCCTGTAGATGCTGACGGTGAAATCGAAAATAATTTTGAAATTCACCCAGATTGGACGATCGAAATATTATCGCCAGAACAAAGCCCAACTCGCGTCATTGACAATATTTTATTCTGTTTGGATCGGGGAACAGAACTGGGTTGGTTAATCGATCCTAAAGAGAAACTGGTAATGATATTTAAACCGGGAAAACAACCTGAAATCAAACAAGATGGCGATCTGTTACCAGTTTTGAGTTCTTTGGAAAATATACTACAGCTATCCGTACAAGATGTGTTTGGCTGGTTAATTCTGAATTAATTTAATTCCTTGGGTAAGTTTATGTTTGACACTTTCAAAAACCGATTGGAAATCACAGGAACGCTCACGACTGTAACAGCATTACGCATTAGTAAAGGTCGATCGACAGAACCCATCGGCTCCGATTTACCTGTAATCAAAGATGCTTTGGGTAGACCCTTAATTCCCGGTTCAAGCTTTAAAGGTGCACTACGATCGCGCTTAGAAAGCTTTCTCCGAAGCATCGACCCAAATTTAGCCGAAGATCCGGCTAACTACACGAGTACAACTAGAAACAATCAAGTCAAAGATTTAAAAGAAAAACACAAAAATAATGACTTTGAGTTAACACAACAACTCATCGGAATAACCGACGATATTGGCAGTTTATTTGGCACTCCTTGGATGGCCAGCAAATTCCAAGTGCGCGACTTAACCGTACAACCCGATGCGTGGTTCGGACAATATCAAGAACGAGATGGAGTAGCCATTGACAGAGATACCGAAACCGCCGCCGACGGAAAACTTTACGACTTTCAAGTTGTTCCCGCAGGTACTCCGTTTGATTTTAAAGCGGTAGTCGAAAATGCTAAGGAGTGGGAATTGGGCTTATTGGCGATCGGTTTGCACCAATTTGAGACAGAACAAATTCCCTTGGGCGGCGGGCGATCGCGCGGCTTAGGTGTTGTTAAATTAGATATTAAGGAGATGAACTGGGTTGATGTCGAAGACCATCCCGAATTTTTGTTAGAATACTTACAAAAGTTAGTCAGGGGAGATGAATCGGCTTATGAAGATGCAGCCGATTATAAAGATGAGTGGGTACAAAAGCTGATCGAAAAACTGTCTCCTAAAGAAACCAAATCATCGGAAACTCTAACTCAGACGCAGTGAGGTCAATATGGCTTTTAGCAATTACAGAACGATCGGTGCAGTTATCAAAGAATTTCAGTTGACATATACTGAAGCTAATTTTGTTATTGAAACAGCTTTCAATATCTCCGATTACTTCCGCGAAGACTTGCAAATAATGATGCGGGAAGGAGTGGTTGATAACTCAGAATTTGCTGTTTGCGAAAATTTGATTTATCCAGTGCTGAAAGAAGTTTGGAAAAACTATCGCAGTAAATTGCTTTTGTGGAGTCACGAAGCTCTTAACTGCGACACTAAATTGTCAGGTTTTCCTGAGTATATCTTGGCGAAACGTTCTCCTCAGGGCAAAGTTGTTTTTGACAAACCGTATTTACTTTTAGTCGAAGCGAAACAAGATAAGTTTGAAGAAGCTTGGGCGCAGTGCATAGCTGAAATGATTGCAGCGCAGCGCCTGAATGATGAACTGAAAGTCACAATCTTTGGTATAGCTTCTAATGGAGCAACATGGCAATTTGGCAAGCTAGAAGAGCAGACTTTTACCAAAAATATTACTCCTTATACTATCTATGAACTAGATAAATTGTTTGCGGTAGTAAACCACATTTTTCAACAGTGTGAGTTGCAACTCAATCAATTAGTAGCAGCTTGATTACAGTAACACAAAAGGAGGTCTACATGGGTTTCAGTAATTACAAAGATATCGGTGAAGTTCTCAAAGAATTTCAAGTAACTTATACCGCAGCTAATTTTATGGGAGAAGCTGAGTTTAGGATTCCTGATTATTTTCGGGAAGATTTAGCATTTATGATGCAGGAAGCAGTGGTGGACAATTCAGAGTTTGCAGTGTGCGAAAACTTAATCTATCCGGTTCTTAAAGAAGTTTGGAAAACTTATTACAGTAAGTTTGTTTTGTGGAGCCACAAGTCTCTTACCTACGACCAAAATCTGTCCGGTTTTCCTGAATATATTTTAGCTCAACGCTCTCCTTTCGGAAAATTCGTTTTTGAAAAACCTTATTTTCTATTGGTTGAGGCTAAACAAGACAAATTTGATGAAGGGTGGGCGCAGTGTTTAGCTGAAATGATTGCAGCACAGCGACTGAATGATGAATTACAGATCGTTATTTTAGGTATTGTTTCCAATGGCAAAAACTGGGAATTTGGCAAGCTAGAAGGGCAGCTATTTACCAAAAATATCAATTTTTACAGCCTTCAGGAGTTAGATAAACTTTTTGCGGCTGTCAATTATGTATTTCAAGAGTGTGAATCGCAGCTAAACACTTTAGTAGCTGCTTAAATCTTACAAGTTTTTTCAATCAAATCAAATTATGCACAAACGATTTGTTAACCACTGTACCATTGACTTAACTCTAATTCCCGACGGGCCAATCTTGATAAAATCCGGGAAAGAAGGGGCCGATCCAACTAAACCGGATATGGAGTTTGTCGAGACTTACCACGCAGGAGGAAAGTCAATTTATCTACCGGGAAGTTCCCTAAAAGGTGCTATTCGCGCTCATGCTGAGAGAATTGTCAGGACAGTAGGTACAGACAAACGTCCTACTAATGGAGATCTTTTATGGGCTAGCAATCCTCTTAATCGGGATGAATTAAAGTATCTTGATAGTATCCCTGATTCCCAAGATATTTATCGGTTATCTTCTTTTACCGATCGCCTATTTGGCAATACTTCAATTGCTAGCCGACTCAGAATCCAAGATGCTTACCCAGTTGATAAAAAAACACTCAAAATTCAAGAACGCAATGGAGTAGCGATCGATCGCGTTTTCGGTTCGGTAGCCGTTGGCCCGTTTAACTATCAAGTCTGCACCGCCGGAGAATTTCGCACTAAAATACATCTTAAAAACTTTTCTTTAGCACAATTAGGCTTAATTGGCTTAGTTTTGCGAGACTTAAATGATGGCTGGTTTGGCATCGGTTTTGCCAAATCTCGCGGCTTGGGGACGGTGACATTAAAATTTAACGAAGCCGTAGTTCAGTATCCCGGCTGTCAATTAGATGAAGATAATCGCCAAATTAAACAAATAGTAAAATCCGGTAGATGGGGACACACTTTCCTACTGGGTGCAGGAGAGTTTTTAGACGCTGATGAAGCCGCAAATTATGGCTTTTCCACACCCGATCGCGAACAAACTCCAATTGCTGCTGAACCGATGGATTTAGGTTTTGGAGTGCAGCTAAAATGGCAAGGCGATGGTGAGACTGGTGTACATAATTTATTTAAATGTGCAGTTCGTGCTTGGAGTAAGCTTTTAACAGGTGCTGTAGCATGAATACAGGTTTTGTCGGTGTTCGATCGCGTTTGTCACCGGATGATGTTAAAAAGTTGCTAGAACAGTTAGCGACTGAGGAAAGTTACTATTTTGTACGATCGCCTCACGCAGTCAGCGGCATTTGCAGGAAATTGCCCGATGAGTTTTCCCTCGGCTTTGAAGGGCAAATGTTTAATGGCGATCGCGAATTGCGCTGGAAAAAGCAGGGAAGTGTATATGAAGCCTTAATCTTGAGCATGGTTGAAGCAGATTTAGAAGGATTTGAGCCGATCGGCGAAAATTGGGAATACTGCGATCGCGCTGCTTACTTTCACGACATTAACGAACCTAAATTCCCTAAAACTTTTATCTATAAAGGAGAAAAGGACGAAAAAATCGACTCTAAGAATATTAGCATAGGTCAACGATACTTTCAAGACAAAAGAACTGCCACCATTCATTTTGTCGCCCTCACCGTCAGGAGTGAAAATGACTATAAATCCACCGTCAAAGCCCCAACGACCTACACCACCCAGCCGCCCAGTTTCTAATAATTATGCTGGTGAAATGGGAGTATCTAAACCTTATGAATTAATTACTTTTCCCAAGGAACGCCCGCCCAAAAAGCCTCCAGCCGGACATCACAAATATTTGGGCGATCGCCTACACGGAACTTTGTTTCTCACTCTGAAAGTTCAGACTACTTTGCACGTCTCTACAGGTGTCGTTGTCATGGGTAGCGACATCGGCAGTCGCGTGCCTTTAATCAAAACAATGGTTCAAAATATTGACCAAAAACTCTCAATTCAAGGCAGTTCTCTCAAAGGCTGCATCCGGTCAGCCTATGAAGCTATTACTAACAGCACTTTAGCAGTAATCACATCAAGATACAAAGATAAAATTCCGTCCGATCGCTTGCCATGTAAAAACAAACAAGAACTCTGTCCGGCAAGTCAAGTATTCGGTGCTTTGGATTGGCAAGGGCTAATTGATTTCAGCGATGCTAAATGCGAAAATACAGGCTTTGCTACAGGATTCATGCCATCTTTATATCGTCCCCGTCCCGATCAAAGAGGAGCATATTTTGACGCAAGAGGCAACGTCGCAGGGCGCAAGTTTTACTATCATACGATTCGGGCGATCGACAAAGGTCAAAATCAAGGCATTACTGTTCAGCAAGCTGCTAAAGAGTATACTTTCAGAACACAAATACAATTCAAAAACTTAACACCAGCAGAATTGGGAACGCTTTTGATTGTGTTGGGGCAAGATCCAAAATATGCGATCGCCCTGAAAGTTGGCGGCGGGAAGCCGATCGGCATGGGAACAATGACTGTGGAAGTCACAGCAGCAAGGGTGTTGCAGAATCAGGGAGATTTGCGCGATCGCTATTCGTCCTACAATCCTCCTGAATCTGAGAGCATGACTGGCACAAAATTGCAACAATTTATGCAGAAAAATATTCAAGCAGCTCATTCGAGTTTAGTGCAAGCAACTCAATTGCAACAACTGGCTGAAGTCTTAAAATATCCCACCGATCGCGAACCGCC
>JAAUPI010000224.1 GCA_012035135.1 Microcoleus sp. CSU_2_2 | reverse complement strand
TCTCGTAAATGTAGTAAATGTAGGGTGCGTCGCTACGAACAACTCTCGTTGCTATTGGGAGATCTCATAGCGACGCACCATACCAATTATAACGGGGATGGGAAACCCGGATTTGGTATTAGTCCTTCGGCTTCGGCTTCTGCTGTAGGTTGGGTTGAAGCATGAAACCCAACATCTACCGGGCGTTGGGTTTCCTTCTTCAACCCAACCTACGAAAGTTGATATTATTTAATTCTCATTCCTTATAGTTTGCAAATAGCTTTTAAAACTTGCAGCAACAAAATTGACGATTCGGGTTCCATGAGGTTTAGCAAAGGCAATAGCTGATAGGTTGGGTTATTACCCCCCTGAATATTCACGAATTGATAGTGCATTCCGTTTGTTGTCAAACCCCAGATTGTGTCTTGATATTTTAAATTTTGATAAGCATAGGTTAGCAATTGGGATAAACCCATCAATGCGTTGATTCCAGAATTTTTAGATTCAATCACCAAAACCCAAAAATATGTATCGCTTCTGATGGGTTTGATTCTGTTGACAGCTAAGATATCAAACCGTCCTTTAACGAAAGTATCTTCATCTTCAATGCTAATTTCGGCGATGTCTTGTTCTAAACTAATTTTAATCGGGCGGCGGTAGAACCCAGCCAATCGCATTAAGGGAAAGGTCGTCAGAGCTTTTACCAATCCTTCAGAAACTCGATCCGTTGAAATGTACTCATCGAAGTCATCCCTAATTTCTCTAACTTCCTGCTGTTCGTGTTCTGTGATATCTTCAAGGGATAATATAGACGTAAATGAGTTAGCGTACTGTTTTTGAAAGCCGAACAAACGGTGTACTTCTGATAATGTTAGGTTTTTGGCATTAATAGTTGTCGTCATATTTCGATCGTTATTTAAGTTTTAGTTATAATTTTAACATAGAGATTACGGTAGTCAACTTGCACAAGGAATGATAAGGAGGACACGGCAGTGCCGTGTCCCTACCCTATAATCATCAATCTTCTTTTTCTGATTTCACCATCGCGCGATTAATTGTAGGGAAACGGCACTGCCACCTCCTGACTTTGGGTAATATCTAATCTATCCTCTCCATTACAATCCCATCAACTATTTCATAACCCCAATTATAGTTTCGATCGGCCAACTGCTCAGCCATGTTATATTCGCCTAAATTGCAAAGTTCAACTAACGTCTGATATCCTTCATCTCTTGCTCGCTGCAACCTTTCTCGTCGCAGTTTTTCCCTAGTTTCTTCTGAAGGATTTGGTCGCTCTTCACCCAGCGGATTAATCTCGCTAATTCGTTTCATATCTGCTTAGCTTGTATGGTGCATCAGTCTTGAGTTTAGTAGAAAAAATACAGTTTTCCCAACAGACGCACCCTACTAATTGTGCCGATTGCGTCTAGGAATGTTACTAAAAAGGGATTGATTCTACTATTTCACCGTCAACTATTTCATAGCCCCATTCTGGATTAGCCTCGATTTGTTTTTCAACTATACTTCGACCGATCGCAGTATTATAAGCTTTTTGTAAAGAGGAAATACTGGGAATTTCGGCGGGAGTTGGCGATGGTATTTCTGCAAGTTTTGGATGTTCAGGAATTGGGTCAGATGTGGATTGATTCAAGGCAAATTGCGGCGCGATCGCCCCTAATTTTCGCATCACGCTAGCCTTGGTGATTTGAGGTTTTTCGTTGAAGGAAGAGGGCAAATACGGGGTGTCAATACCTTGGTTTTTGGCTTTGAGTGCATCATCAGCAATGCGATCGCATTTTCGCAAAAATCCCTCCCACAAATCTTTACCCAAAACCGGATTTCTCAAGTCAGCGCGGGCTTTGGATACTGCTGCTTCTAGCGGTTCGCCTTTGTGCACGTAATACTGAATTCGCTCTTCTTCAAAGGCTGGATAAGGCACTTCTGGTTCGATTTCCCATTCCCGCTGAATTTTCTGACTTTCTCCTAAAGGGATTCCGGCGATAAATTCATCCCAAAAAGTCGAGGTTAAGCCTTTTGTGATGCTGTCAATAATCTTAAATGTCCATCCCGAAGGATTGCCAAATCCTAAATTACGTTCTTGAGCGTAGGCTTCTAAAGCTCGCTGAAAGTTTTGCAATTCTTCGGCGGAATTCCAAGGGCCACTAAATCGGTAATTTGGGGCGACTGCAACTGCTATTGGTTGGCGGGGTTGACCGAAAAATTTGTCAGTTTTAACGGTAGGATTTGCGGCGAAATTTTCGGCAATAACTTCTACAGGATTGTTGTTTTGGCGGACTGTTTGTGTTACAATTTCAGCAGAATTATTAGTTGAAAGATTAATAATTTTCTCCTCAAAGGTGTCAATATCTGCCCAGAGTTCTAGGGTGTTGGGGCTAATTAATTTTTCTTTGAGGAGCGATCGACTTTTAAGTTGATTTCTCGCTAATTCTTGCTCTTCGCAATTTAAACCTGTTGCTTCTTCAATTTCATCGCAGTTAGTTTTTACCCAATTCTCGGAATTTCTGAGTTGAGATTGCCATTGAAATAACTGACAAAGCAAAATACTTGCCGCGACTCCGCCCGTGATTTTGGCAAGTTTGGGATAGTAGATGGCAGGATTTCCGATGTTTCCTAAAAATATGCCTATTTTCATTATTAAGCGTAATAATAAATTGTTTACTGTAGTGGTGCTGTCCAAATGAACTCAGAACGTCAAGACGCTTACTTGTACTTAATCGAGCAAGTGCTTACCTGTCCCAACGGTCAAGAACCGGAAATTTTGAGTTCTAATTCTAATTTAGTTGATGTGGGATTGGTGCAAATGCTAGTCCAGATCTCGGATTCAATGGCTAATGAAGGTGACGAAGATACGGCTAAATTTTTAGTGCAACTTGCTCGTTTGTTGGCGAGGTCTTTAGGTTTGTCGTTGGAGACAATACCGACTAGCTACAGCAGTTTACGGGGGTAAGCTGCTACGCCTATAAATTGCCTTTATAGTTGATAATCGAGAGGCTCGCAAAAGTCATTAACTCCAGTTTTGTATACATAAATAATTACTGAAGTTATCAAAATCTCTGGACAAACTTTTGCAGCAACTAAATCTGCAAAAGCAGTATTTAAGCGTCCGTTAGTCAAATCTGCTTTCAACTCCGATCGGCAGATAGCAACGCGACATCTTTTGGCTACTCCATCTAACCAATTTTCCGAGATATTCGGTTCTTGTCCAGCTTGAATTGCTAGAGATATTGCTGCATCTTCGATATCGCCTTCGCAATCTTCGATTTCGTCGAGGGCTTTCAATGCTTCGGGGTAGGCTGCTAATTCGGAGCGAAATAAGGCAATTTCTTGGGATGTAATAACGAGCATATTATTTGGCTTTGTTCTCTGTTTGCTGGACAAGTTTAGCAGTTAAAGTTGATATTATAGCATTTTTTTATTTGGGGTTGGGATTATTAGGCGATCGAATCTAATTTCTGTTTTAACTGAGATCTGGCATGGGCGCAATAGTCCGACGGGGGTTTAAACCCCGACGGACTTTTCAACTTTTCACGAAGCAAAGTTACGATCGCGCCATGGGACTTTTCTGCACGCCGTCACGCCTTTATTTAAGCTCAAAATCTCAACTCTGGCAATTAGATAATGTTTTAGAGGGGCATTTATATCAAGGTTACGATCGCCTCTACATTCCTCGCATCGCCCACACCACGCGAGATATCGCCATTCGCCATTCGCCATTCGCCATTCCCGATTATTCTTTAAGTTTTTACATCCGAGGAATGAGCGGAAGATAGGCCAAAAGATAGAGAACATAGTTCCTCCCAGCGACCGATGAAATTTCAGGCAAAAAATCCCTAAATATAAGTAATAGCAACGATCAGAAATTAAATTCTGTAGTTGTTTAAAAGCAGTATATCGTGAAGGAAAAAAAAAATGGCTTTAGGTCAACATAAACGGGCTGTAGGAGTATTTTCTAATTACCGAGATACTGAACTCGCCCTCCTGGAACTGCAAAGTGCTGGGTTTGCGATGAATAAAGTTTCAGTAGTTGGGGAAAATCTCGATCGAGGCGAAATCGCTGGTGCGGGCGTTAGCAAGAGTACGGACGAACAAGTGGGTGGCGGTGCAAAAGCAGGCGCGACTGCGGGAGTTGTGACGGGCGGTTTGATTGGGTTGCTCGGAAGCATTGGCGCGTTGGCAATTCCGGGAGTTGGCCCAATAATGGCAGGGGGCGCGCTCGCAACTCTGTTGGCCGACACAGCCGTAGGAGGCGCAATTGGCGCGGCAGCAGGTGGCTTGGTAGGTGGTTTGGTTGGTTTGGGAGTTCCAGAAAACAAAGCTAAAGCTTACAACGATCGGATCTCGCGCGGAGAATATTTGGTATTTGTAGAAGGCACAGACGCCGAAATCGCAACAGCAGAAGGAATTTTCAGCGTGCGGGGCATTCAAGATTGGGGCATTTATGACGTGCCGGCAGACACCACTGGCAAAGCTTCGGGCCGGCACAAGCGCGCTGTGGGCGTATTTTCCACCCGCCGCGAGACGGAACAAGCGCTTACAGAGCTGAGAAGTGCTGGTTTTGATATGAACCGGGTTTCTGTTATCGCCAAGGATGCCGACTCTAAAGGCGAAATTGCAGGCATTGATGTCAAAGACAGCACGGATAACAAGGCTGATGAAGGTGCCACCAAGGGCGCCCTCACCGGTGGTGCATTGGGTGGTTTGACAGGCTTGTTGGTAGGTCTAGGCCTGCTGGCAATTCCGGGAATCGGGCCGATTATGCTGGCTGGAGCTGAAGCTACTGCAATCGCCACTACACTCGCCGGTACAGCCCTTGGGGCCACAGCAGGCGGTTTGATCGGAGCTCTCACTGGTTTGGGAATTCCCGAAGCAGAAGCTAAAGCATACAGCGATCGAGTAGCTCGCGGAGATTACCTGGTACTGCTCAACGGATCAGAGGAAGAAGTCGCCACAGCCGAAAGAATTCTCAGCCACGGAGGCATTCAGAATTGGGGGATCTACGACTATCCCAGCGTCGATACCGCTCGCGCCGATTACGGTACTCCGGGCGCTCCCGGTGTTGATACCACGGCTGACATTTACGACCCAAATCAGGGCGTGACAGGTCGCCGTCGGGTGTAACTGACTTCTAAGTATTTTTCTCAAGAACAGGGAGGATGCCTGTTCCACAAGAAATAAATGTTTTTGCGAGGCTAGCACTTATAGCCCGCCCCGAAGCTGAGATTTTGCGCCCAGAAGCAATAATCTCGGCTCCGGGGCGCGTTCAGCTTTTATGAATATTGATAGAATTGAAAATTAATCTTAAAAGTCGGATTTTTCTCGATCAATTAATGTTTATATTTCAAATCCGCAATGGCTTTGGTATCTGTATCACTGACTACTGCTTACTTATTAACCAACGAATATTATCAAACTTTACAACTTACCTCAAGGCAGATCTTGCTCGGTTCATCCTCAGCGACTATCTTTAAGTTATGGGACAGCTATTTTCAACAACTTATATAGGTAAAGTAGCTCAGTCCCACGCGCCGAGTACGGCCTGCGGTGTGTCGGCAACTATTAGAACAATATTGTCGCTCCCTGCCAAGATTGAGGGGTCTTCTTCAGATTCCCGCAAGACTTGGGTTGGTAATTGGTTGTATTTGTCAGCCGAATTGCCGTTGGCAAGACTTGCTACAGGAATACAGTTTTCTTGGGAATGCCTCAGCGAAACATTTGAGAAGTCCAGGAACAGCTTTTATGTCCGGGAGCGCGTCTGGTATCTGGTGTTCTGTTAATTAGAACCGCAAGCGCTCATGGATAGACGAGAGATTAACAGCAAACACAGAAGCGCGGGAGCACGGGAAAGGCTCGCGACGCATTTTTTCGTGAAATCGCAGCTTAGAAGTAGTGTCTTGCTTACTTCGACTGCGAGTCGCTCACCACTTAGAGGGAAACAACCTTCCTGTTGGCTTTCACTCGAACACTACACAGTGGGGGGAGGTGACACTAGCTGAGCTGGCCGAGCGCTGCTGTTAGAGTCACTAGAAGGTAAAAGGCTGAAGGATCGAGGCCCAGGGGGTTTAAGCTCCGATACCTTGTTTCTTTATTCCCAAAATAAATTCGATCGCTTCTAATGGCAATCTTTCGGGTCAGAATGTGACATTGATGCCCTCAGCGATACCCAAATACTATCGATCTTGACACGATCGATCGACCAATTCTGGGTATTTTGGTAAAGGGTTAGTAGTTAATAGTTCGCAGTTAGCAGTTAGTAAAAAATACAGCTAACAGCTAACAACTAACATCAACCGAAAACTAACTACTAGCAAAATAAGATTTAGAGCGCAGGTGCTGCGGTCAATAAACCAGTTTTGGCAATCATTGCTGTTGCAGTCAGTATTTCTTGATAAAACTGACTGACTAACTCCATCTTAAAAAGTTTGGAAACAGCATAGGACATCGAAACAGTAAGGAAACTAACTCAACTTTTTTATGAATTTCACTGAGCTTTCAAGTGCCGATGAATTTTTAACTAGACATAGAAACGGGGAACGAGATTTTCGAGGGGCTAACCTGATTGCAGCTCATTTATTGGAAGCTAATCTCAGTCGGACAAATTTGAGCAACGCTAATTTAAAAAGGGCGAACTTAATTAGAAGTAAACTGATTGGGGCTAACTTGAACGCAGCCGACTTGAGCGAAGCGAATTTATCTAAGGCTAAATTAATTGAAACTAACCTCGGCAGTTCTAGTTTAACTGGAACTATTGCGATCGCAGCGGATTTTAGCGGAGCCAACCTCAGCGGAGCCATATTTGCTCGCGCTGACTTGAGCAAAGCTGTTTTGGCTGGAGCGAGTTTGGTAGCAGCTTGTATGCTCAACGGCTCGAAATTAACAGATGCTAATTTGAGCGGGGCGACGCTGAGCCGAGCCATTATGAGTGGGGTTGATTTAATTAGAGCAAATCTGACTAGAGCGATTATGAGCGAAGTAGATTTGAGCGGGGCTAATTTGAGCGGAGCGACTCTAATTCGGGCTTATATAAATCGCGGAAATCTCGGTGGCGTCAATTTGGTGGGGGCAAATTTGAGCGAAGCAAGTCTGCGGGAGGCTTGTATATGTGCTGCCAATTTGAGTGGTGCTGACTTCAGCGGTGCTGACTTGCAAGGCGCTAATTTAAATGGCTCTAATTTGAGCGGTGCTGACTTACAAGGCGCTAATTTTAGTAAAGCTAATTTAAATGGTTTGATTCTGCACAATGCTGATATGAGGGGTGCGAATTTAAACAAAGCTGCTTTGCGGGGAGCTAATTTGAGCGGTGCTAATCTGTCGGGAGCTAGCTTGTTGGAAGCAGATTTGCGAGGGGCGAATTTGAGCGGTGCTAATTTGTCTGGTGCGGGTTTGCTGCTGAGTTCTTTGAGCGGAGCAGATTTGACGGGGACCAATTTGTCGGAGGCGAATTTGATTGGGGCCAGCTTGAATATTGCTAATTTGAATGAAGCGGCTTTGGGCGGGGCAATTTTGCCGAATGGAGCTACTCACAGTCGCGATTGATGGGTCGATCGACCGAAAATAGTTTTGGTTAAACCTGTTCGATTGCTAGGGAATCCCCGTTCCTTTTAGGGCGGGGAGGATGTCATTTTGTTTGAGATTTTAGATTTGGGATGCCAGGATTGATTCCACGGATAAATCCAAGGGCTTGTACCATCAAGAAATTCTTGCTCAACCCATCGATCGTTATTCAAAAAGGAATTGCCCTGAGTATCGACCCCAACTTTATAGCGATCGCCTTCAAATTTAAAGATTTAATGAAGAGGTGAACACAACACACAAATCATAAAATCTTGATTATAATAAATGCAGGGATCAATAATAAAAGCATAACTTCTACTATTCTATACCCGGAAAAGGGGGTTATCATGCTACAAACAGCCCTGTCAATGCAATGGCTTTGGGATCTGGCACAAGACTATCGAAATATCCTGAAGCAAAGTGAATTTTACAAAAAAGTTTCCCTGGCATCCTGCCCAGAAGACTTTCAATGGATTCGGCAACTTTATTATATATCCTGTGATTTTACCGCTGCCGTTGCCTTGCGATACGGCAGTTGTCCCGATCCGCGCTTTCGGGATGCGTTTGGCGAACACGCGGCAGAAGAAGTGACGCATCCGGAAGACTTGGCTGGGTGGATGCGCGAATATGGATTTCTCGCGCCCAATGAAATGCCGACTTCTGTTCCCCCCACGCTAGAAACATTGGCATTAGGAGCGTATTTTATTCGATCGGTAATCCGTGAACCGATCGCCCATCAAATTATTACGATTAACTTGCTCACAGAAGGCATGGCCTGCGATTTTTACAACCGGATCAATCCCAAACTTGCCGAATTGGGATTGATTCCTAAGGGATACTGGTCGGCACACCAAGAAGCCGATATGGAGCATCAATTGTTGGGACTGGACTTAATCCCTCAATGCGAAAATAACTCCCCTCAAGGTGAGATTTATGCTCGCACGCTTTGGGAAATTACCAGTTTTTGGAGCCACGAGTTTGAAGCCTGGAGTCACACAATGGGCCAATGTGAAATGCTTCGACCGCCGGTGAATGCGATCCTCAATTAGCAGCTTGACCAACCTTTAGATTTCAGCGTTTCTTGCCTCAATTTGAGTAGAGAGACGCACAGGATTCATGACAACGATTTCATCCTAGGGTGGGTGGCATCCCGTTCGAGCTTAACTTCGCCTCCGAACGATCGATGTTGCCCACCTTTATTACTGGAGTTTAGACTAAAGTTTTCATCCCCAAATCGATCCCAACGCTTTGGTTTTTGGCGCACAATTCAATGGGTTCAACTTCCCTTAAAAAGCTCAAAAAATAGCGATTAGCGCAATCCTTAATAATAGTCAGAACTTACGCACGGGTTGCCAGAAACCGGGTTTTTGCGAGAAAACTGCGTCACAAGTCGTAGAAACCCATAAAAACCCGGTTTCTTTGGTGATGGGATGGGACTTACGCACCGGTTGCCAG
>JAAUPI010000223.1 GCA_012035135.1 Microcoleus sp. CSU_2_2 | reverse complement strand
TCTTGTAGGGGCAGCAAAGAGTGGCTGCCCCAATGCCTGAAATAACCAATATATCGTCGGTGGGGGGGTAGGCACGGGGGCACTACCCCTACAAAACCCTCGTTTTTTGGAGAATGAAACCGCCCTGCCCTCACCCCCCAAGGGGGAATTTGGTAATTGGTAGTTGGTAAGGTGCGTCGCTGCGAGATAGTCGATCGGATGCGAGGATTGTAGATGGCGACGCACCCTACAGCTAATGTTGCATGAGTTTGGAGAATTAGTATAACCAGCCACTATACCTAGTTGCTGGATTAGTTTTCAGTCAATCATAAATTGTGACGGATTTTATTTAAGTTTTGGTAAAGATCGCTGTTTTCAGTATCAGCATAAAACTTAACAGACTTGGTTTGAGTTAGGACTTACGTAAAAACTCTATCTGTAGGGAGATGCACGCTGCACCTTGATCCTCCACTATTAAAAAATTCAAAAATAGAGGTCAAAATGGGTTTAGGCGTACTAGCTGACGGCAAATGGATATCTTCTCGCGACCAAGAAGATGAAAAAGGCAGGTTTGTCCGCCCCACTACAACATTTCGTAATAAAATCACTGCCGATGGTTCTAGCGGTTACAAAGCTGAGGCTGGTCGATTCTCGCGAAATTATCCGAATGTTAGATACAGAGTTTGGCGGGATTGCTAAATCCGATCGCGATTTTTATCCAGAAGATTTGAGAGCAGTTATTGACGAGACAATAGATGCTATTTACCAGCCGATCAATAATGGCGTTTACAAAGCCGGATTTGCCACCAGTCAGTCGGCTTATGAAGAAGGCGTCACAGAACTTTTTGAGGCTTTAGAGCATTGGGAAACGGTACTTGACAAGCAGCGATATTTATGCGGCGATTGCATCACAGAAGCTGACTGGTGTATGTTCACAACTCTCTTGCGATTCGATGTAGTTTATTACGTCCATTTCAAGTGCAATTTGCGCCGGATTGTGGAATATCCAAATCTGTGGAATTATCTATTAGAACTTTACCAATATCCGGGAGTCAAAGAAACCTGTAACTTCGACCACATCAAACAGCATTATTACAAAAGCCACCCACAAGTTAACCCGACTCGCATAGTTCCCAAAGGCCCGATAATTGATTTCAATACTCCTCACAATCGGCAGAAAAATTCACAGTAGCTCTATGAGTATCGCCTGCCAATTTATGAAATTATAATAATTTATTCAAACATAATTTTTCGGCACTATTTCGCAGTCACGAGTTTGAGATGCTGTTAATTTATAGTCGATAGTTCGTTGACTATCTTAACTCGTCCCTTAAGCACGGAACGTAGCAAGCGATTAATAGAATTTCTGTCTTCATCTTCGAGAGACTCGTCTAAAATGGCGGCCATCAGACCGTAGCGATCGGCTACAGTGAGAGTGCCTGTATCGGTGACAGAGGCCAGTATCTCTGAAATGGCGCCGGGGACAAGTTGAACCAACAACATAAGACATTCCCTAAATTCAATACTTTCATCATCTCCGGTTTTCGCCAAGTCAAGAGTGACGCTTGCAATCTAGAGCAGGTGATGTTTTGAGCTAAAATGCGTGACAGCGCGGACTCTAATCGTGTGATCTCATGCAACTAGCAGTACGCAGAACTCCCGACTTAGTTGCATTTGTCAATCCGTAAGATCACCCAAAAAACTGCTGTTTGAGTCGTGGAAAATTCGCGCTTTGGGGGTGAGTAGACATAAGTAGGGCCCGATCGCCCGATCGTCCCCATCTCAGTTTTCCGCCTCAAATCAAAGTAAATTGACCAGCTCCATTGCCGATCGACAAATGCGGATCTAGCTTAAGTTGTTACCAATATGTAACTAGAGATTGCGATCCCCATCACCATATTAACTTACTATTACAATTACTTAACTCAAATATAAAGATTTTTAGTATATTTTCCACTTGTGCGTTTCCTTACCCATTGGTCATGCAAAAACCGCATCGGCAATATCCGAAAAGTTCATAAAACTCAATATTTTGTAAAAATAGCTACGAATATTTACTGGAATGGGCTTTACATTAGTTCATAACTAAGGCGCATCCAAAGGCAGCGATCGAATCATGGGTAACAACTATAACCAAAATAGTTTCGCGCCTTTCTCGGCAGCACTCAGCAAAGCTCAACTATATAGATAACCGACCATGCTTAACAGAAAAGCGATCGAGTAACTAAATATACAGTTTTAAATCAGTACACTCACTAAAGTTAGCAGAAAATCACATTTTATGCGCCAAGTCAATAGCTCCACACACAAATCAGCAGCGAGGGTACATTCATGACCCAAACCCTAGAACCCCAAGCGGGCCTGAACAAATTTGAAAAACTCAAGGTCGAAAAAGACGGTTTAGCCGTCAAAGCCGAACTAGAACAGTTTGCCCAAATCGGCTGGGAAGCAATGGATGCGACAGACCGCGAGCACCGCCTCAAATGGCTCGGCATCTTCTTTCGTCCAGTTACCCCGGGCAAATTTATGATGCGACTCCGCCTTCCCAGCGGCGTCATTACCAGCAATCAAACTAGAACGCTAGCAGAAATCGTACAGCGCTACGGCGACGATGGCAGCGCCGATATTACCACCAGACAAAACCTGCAATTGCGCGGCATTCGCATTGAAGACTTACCGGATATCTTCCGTCGGCTCAAAGCAGCCGACCTGACCAGCGTCCAGTCTGGCATGGACAACGTGCGTAATATCACGGGTTCCCCAGTCGCCGGCTTGGATGCCGACGAACTGATGGATACGCGGGAATTGGCTATCCAAGTCCAAGACATGATTACTAACAAAGGTGAAGGTAATCCCGCATTTTCAAATTTGCCGAGAAAATTTAATATTGCGATCGCAGGGTGTCGCGACAACTCAGTCCACGCCGAAATTAACGACATCGCCTTCGTACCAGCTTATAAGGACGGCAACCTCGGCTTTAACGTTTTAGTCGGAGGTTTTTTCTCCGCCAAACGCTGCGCAGCGGCAATTCCCCTCAACGCTTGGGTAGATAAGAGCGATGTTGTAGATCTATGTGAAGCAATATTAATCGTATATCGCGATCGTGGCCCGAGAGCAAACCGCCAAAAATCGCGCCTGATGTGGCTGATTGACGAACTGGGAATTGAACAATTCCGAGCCGAAGTCGAAAAGCAACTGGGTCGCACCTTGCTTTCGGCCGCGCCCAAAGATGAAATCATCTGGGAAAAACGCGACCACATCGGCATCTACCCACAAAAACAATCAGGGTTGAACTATGTAGGCTTGAACGTTCCCGTCGGAAGGCTTTCGGCCTCTGATATGTTCGACTTAGCCAGAATCGCCGACGTTTATGGTAGCGGAGAACTCAGACTTACTGTTGAAGAAAACGTTATTATTCCCAATGTTCTTGACTCTCGACTCGAATCGCTAGTCAAGGAACCGTTGTTGGAACGTTTTTCGATCGACCCCGCACCCCTAACGCGAGCCTTGGTTTCTTGCACCGGCGCCAAGTTTTGCAATTTCGCCCTCATCGAAACCAAAAGCCGCTCTGTGGCAATGATTAAGGAACTAGAGGCCCAATTGTCAATACCTAAACCAGTGAGAATTCACTGGACGGGTTGTCCTAACTCCTGCGCCCAACCCCAAGTAGCAGACATCGGTCTGATGGGAACAAAAGTGCGCAAGAATGGGAAAACGCTCGAAGGTGTGGACATTTATATGGGAGGAACTGTGGGCAAAGATGCTCATCTTGGTACTTGCGTCCAAAAAAGTATTCCCTGTGAAGACCTCAAACCAGTCTTGATCCAACTGTTAGTTGATAACTTCGGGGCCGTTCCCCACGAAGGCGATGTGGTTGCACTCAATCGGCAACTGCAACTAACGGTGGAAAGAGACGAAAGCTCACTCCTGGCAAAGCCTCAAACATCTACTGTCATTTTCGCGCGATCGGGCAAAGAAGTTGCTTGCAGCGAAGATGAATTCATCCTTGATGTTGCCGAACGGGCCGGGATTGAACTCGACAGCAGTTGTCGTTCGGGAACCTGTGGCACCTGCAAGCAGAAACTTCTCGAAGGAAAAACAGTCTACGACAGTCAACCCGACGCAGCCGCCGATTTAGAACCAGGGTTCATTTTAGCTTGCAGCGCGCGGGCGATCGGCAAAGTGTCGATCGATGCCTAATCGCACAATGACAGAGGCGGTGCTGTCGGCGCGATTCTGCCATTACTAACGAAGTGAAGCAATCTCAGACCTGACTTTCGTTCCCAATGTACGAGTCCCGCCCTGCATCTCATATCTCACATCTCACATCATCTCAAAATCAACCAACAATTCAAGACTAATGAGCAACCTATCCAGAAGAAAATTCATCATCACCGCCGGAGTAACAGCAGCCGGCACCCTCCTCGCCCACGGTTGCAGTTCTGGTTCCACCACATCTAGCGCATCTCCCACCGGCGCATCTCCCAGTGCTGCCCCAGCCGTCAACGTTAATCCCGCCGACGCCCCCGAAGTTACCGCAGCCAAACTCGGATTCATCGCCCTCACCGACTCAGCACCCTTAATCATTGCCCAAGAAAAAGGCTTATTTGCCAAGTACGGCATGAAAGACGTGCAAGTTACCAAACAAGCATCTTGGCCAGTTACGCGCGACAACTTAGAACTCGGTTCCGACAAAGGCGGCATTGACGGAGCTCACATTCTGTCCCCAATGTCTTACCAGATGGCATTAGGCACGATTACCAAAGGCAATCAGCCAGTGCCAATGAACATTGTGGCTCGTTTAAATACTAACGGTCAGGGTATTTCTGTAAGCAAAAAATACCTAGATTTAAAAGTAGGTACAGACAGTAAAGCCCTGAAAGCAGCCCTAGCCAATCAAAAAGTTGCTATGACATTTCCCGGTGGCACCCACGACTTGTGGCTGCGCTATTGGTTAGCAGCCGGTGGTATCAATCCAGATACGGAAGTTTCTGTTATTCCTGTGCCGCCACCCCAATGGTAGCTAACATGAAATCCGGCAGCATGGAAGCCTTTTGCGTAGGGGAACCTTGGAATGCTCAATTAGTTACTCAAAATGTAGGATATACCGCCTTAGTAACCGGAGAACTTTGGAAAGACCACCCAGAAAAAGCCTTAACTTTAAGAGCCGATTGGGTTGAGAAAAATCCGAAAGCTACTAAAGCAATTACAATGGCAGTTCTGGAAGCCCAGCAGTGGTGCGATAAGCCAGAAAATAAAGACGAGATGTGCCAAATTATCTCTCAAGACAAGTGGTTGAAAGTGCCAGTTGCAGACATTGTCGGTCGCATGAAAGGAGAAATTGACTACGGTACCGGTCGTAAAGAAGCGGCCAGTTTAGTAGCGATGAAATTCTGGGCGGACAATGCTTCTTATCCCTACAAGAGCCACGATGCTTGGTTCATAGCAGAAAATATTCGCTGGGGTTATATACCGGCAACTACCGACATCAAAGCCACCATTGACAAAGTTAACCGCGAGGATATTTGGAAAGCAGCAGCCACAGCACTTGGTGTTCCTGCCGCTCAAATTCCGGCTACCACTTCTCGAGGTGTAGAAACTTTCTTTGATGGTGTGAAATTCGATCCGGATAAACCTGAAGAATATTTGAAGAGTCTGGCAATCAAAAAAGCATAATTAGCGAACAGTTGACAGTTGACCAGTAGTAAGGTGCGCAATGCGCACCCCTACAAATTGGGTTTCCTAATTCAACCCACCTGGCTTACATGGTGCTATCTACAAATAATCCACTATTCACTAAATTTCAAACAGACAAATGGCAACAAACCTTTCTATTTCCAAGAGTAAAAACCCGGTAGATTTCGTTCAGAATCTGGTTTATAAGAACCGCAAAAAAATCATCCGTCCATTGGTGGCGATCGCGGTTCTGCTCATAGTCTGGCAAGTCCTCTGTCACAGTCCCGAGTCCACCTTGCCAGGTCCTATTAAAGCTGTCCAAGAAAGTTGGAATCTGATTATCAATCCTTTCTTCGACAACGGCGGTACAGACAAAGGCTTGTTCTGGCAAATTTGGGCTAGCTTGCAGCGGGTCGCGATCGGATTTACTTTAGCAGCAGTTCTCGGTATCAGTTTAGGAATCCTGATCGGCACAAACTCGCTAATGTTCGATGCTTTAGACCCGTTGTTTCAAGTATTCAGAACTATCCCACCTCTGGCTTGGCTGCCGATCGCCTTAGGAGTATTTCAACAGTTCAATCCCTTTGAAGCTGTGGGGATGAAAGCCAACGAAGTTTCGGCAATCTTCGTGATTTTAATTACAGCAATCTGGCCGATTTTAATTAACACGACTGTAGGCGTTCAACAAATACCCCAAGACTACAGAAACGTCGCCCGCGTATTGCGTCTGCCGAACAAAAAATACTTCTGGAAAATTCTGCTCCCATCTTCAGTTCCCTACATCTTCACTGGCTTGAGAATTGGGGTCGGCTTGTCTTGGCTGGCAATTGTGGCTGCGGAAATGTTAGTTGGCGGTGTCGGCATCGGCTTCTTCATCTGGGATGCTTACAATAGTTCTCGACTCAGCGCGGTGATTCTGGCAGTGCTTTACGTAGGAATTGTCGGTTTGATTCTCGACAGAATCGTCGGTTTCATTGCCTCGAAAGTTGTTCCTGAAGAACAGAAATAGAATTTGGTAATGGGGAATGGGGCATCGGACATCGGTAATGCGGAATGGGGAATGGGGAATGGTTGCAAACTACAAACTGCCAAAAATCAGTTGTAAATTAATTGCCAATGCCCAATTACCTAATTCCCCCTTGGGGGGTTTCCAATTCCCCCTTGGGGGGTTCCAATTCCCAATTAAACTAATTAGCATCTACAAAGTAAAAATTACCCTAAATAGCCATGTCAGTATTTGTTGAAGTAGACCACGTAGACCGGGTATTTAACTTGCCAAATGGCGAGACATATATCGCTCTCAAAAACATTGAACTCAAAATTAAAAAAGGAGAATTCATCTCCTTAATCGGACACTCTGGCTGTGGCAAATCGACACTTTTGAATATCATCGCCGGACTCGATCGAGCAACTGAGGGCGGCATTACTCTAGAAGGGCGCGAAGTCCGAGATCCGGGTCCAGATCGCATGGTAGTGTTTCAAAATTACTCGCTGCTTCCTTGGCTGACAGTCCGCGAAAATATTGCTCTAGCAGTCGATGAAATCTATAGAGATATCTCTAAAGAAGACCGCGACTTAATTATCGAACATCACATCGCATTAGTCGGATTGCGACACGCCACTGACAAACGTCCGGGCGAAATTTCTGGGGGGATGAAACAAAGAGTTGCGATCGGCCGCGCCCTTGCTATTCGCCCCAAATTGCTGTTGTTGGACGAACCCTTCGGCGCCTTGGATGCTTTAACTCGTGGTGGTTTACAAGACCAGTTGATGAAAATTTGCGAAGAAAGCAAAGTCACTGGGGTAATGGTAACGCACGACGTTGACGAAGCCTTATTGCTGAGCGATCGCATTGTCATGTTAACCAACGGACCAGAAGCGCAAATCGGGCAAATTCTCGAAGTCAACATCCCCCGCCCCCGCAAGCGCATGGAAGTAGTCAACCACCCGAGTTACTACGCCCTGCGCAACGAAATGGTTTATTTCCTGAACCAACAAAAACGAGTCAAACAGCGTCGTGCAGCCCAAAAAAAATCAGCAGAACAAAAAGCCCCAGCGATCGTTGTCTCCCGCAATGGTTTGGAAAAAGTCAACCTGGATATCGGGTTTATTCCTCTCACCGACTGCGCCCCCTTAGTAGTAGCGAAAGAAAAAGGATTTTTCAAAGCCCACGGCTTGGAAGAAGTTACTCTCAGTCGCGAACCTAGCTGGAAAGCCATCGCCCAAGGAGTATCCGAAGGACGGCTGGACGCAGCCCAAATGGTCGCAGGAATGCCGATTGCTATGCTACTGGGCTTAGACGGTGCAGCCCCCGTACCCATCAACAGCGCCTTAACTTTGTCCCGCAACGGGAATTCGATGGTTTTTAGCAAACACCTGTACAACCAAGGAATTCGGACGCTGGAAGATTTCAAAGCCGCGATCGCCAAGACTCCCGATAAAGTTCACACCTTGGGCATGGTACACTCTGCCTCCATGCACAACTTGCTGTTCCGCTACTGGCTGGCTGCTGGTGGCATCGACCCCGACCTGGACCTGGGCTTGACCGTGATTCCGCCCCCACAGATGGTAGCCAATTTAAAAGCAGGTAATATCGACGGCTACTGTTGTGGAGATCCCTGGAATTCCCGCGCTGTAAACGACGGTACGGGTTTTGTGATGGCGCGTTCCCTGGACATTCTGCCGGGACATATCGAAAAAGTCCTCGGCGTTCGCGAAGATTGGGCTCAGCAATATCCCCAAACCCACGTCGCCTTGGTCAAAGCGCTGGTGGAAGCCTGCGACTACTGCGACGATCGCCGCAACCGCCAGGAAATTCTAGAATTAATTTGCCAAGACCAATACATTGGTGCAGATCCCAAGGACATCCGTCCGGGCTTCCTCGACCCCTACAACTCCGGTACTGCCACTAAACCGGAAATGCTCTACAACTTTAACCAGTTCTACGTTGACAAAACGAATTTTCCAGACCGCTTGGAAATGGTGTGGGTGATGGCGCAGATGGCCCGCTGGGGATTGATTCCATTCCCGAAAAACTGGGTGGAAGTGGTCGATCGAGTTTTGCGGCCGGACGTGTTCGGTCAAGCAGTGCGGGAACTGGGTTTACCGGATATCCCCAGAGTTCGTCGCAGCATCGAACTATTTGATGGCACTGTCTTCAGTCTAGACGACCCGATCGAGTATCTGGAAAACGTCAAAATCAAGCGCAACGTCCGCATTGAAGAAATTTTAATCGAGCAAATAGGCAGTCAGTGTTCAATTAGATTGCCCGCAGCATAAAAAGAAGGAAGAAGACCCCCCCCTACCCCCCCCAAGGCAGGGTGGATTAATTGTCCCAAAGTAAATTATAATAGTCGATCGCGATCGGACTCGATCCAATTGCGATCGATTATCCTACAGAGTGCATCAACAAT
>JAAUPI010000222.1 GCA_012035135.1 Microcoleus sp. CSU_2_2 | reverse complement strand
GCGCGAGAACTTATAAAGGATTATCTGAAGCCATCAAGCTCGCCTACGAGCAAGTTGAAGAGCAAGACTTCTGGAATTGGTTTACCCACTGCTGTTATTGTACCTCATCTACCTGAGAAATGCTATAAGCGTTATTCTCATCTTCATTAACGCAAACTTTGACATCAGTTCGCCCGTGCTTCCGCAGAATTTCTCGGGCAACTTCACTGCCTGTCATCTTAGTCTGGCAGTCATTAAGGAGAATGTCCTTCCAGGAAGGATGCAATCGAGGCATTAGCCGATCGACTATCCTCTCAAGCTGGTTTGTAGAGGCATAAAAGCTGCTGCGATCGCTGCTTTCAGAGGAGTTTGATGACATCAGTAAATTCTCCATTGGTTACATCGACGACGATAAAATAACGAATTGGGATGTATTATCGGCAAGGATATAGACGCATTTTTGATAGTCTGTTTATTAAACAATAAAATACTTTCTACGTCACAACTCCCTGTTAACATTATTGAGTCAGCGAGTTTTAAAGTCAATTCATAAAAATCATAACTTTGAGTTCATAAAAGTCATTTCCTGGTTCTTTGAAAATACAAGGGGCGGGTTGAAAACCATGACTATTTTATTGATTTGGCTAGTTTCTGTATGTAAATAAAATCCATTGAACGATGCTGAATATGCCAGCAGCCAAACTTGCTGCGATCGGAATTGTGACTAGCCAAGCCGAACCAATGGAGAGCAAAGTTTGAAAACGCACAGATTTCCAACCTTTGACAACTCCGACTCCGACAACTGCACCGACTAAAGCGTGAGAGGTAGAAACTGGCAAACCCAAGCGGGATGCGAGCAAAACAGTAGCAGCAGTAGCTAATTCAGCACAAAATCCGCCGCTGGGTTGCAGTTGAATTATCCCTTCCCCAACAGTAGCAATCACATTTTTGCCCCAGATGGCCAAACCGACAACAATTCCGACTCCTCCGAGCACTAAAATCCACAGGGGAACACTGAAATCTGATTGGGGAAAGGAACCTGTGCGCTGGATATAGGCGATCGCAGCTAGGGGCGCAACTGCATTTCCCACGTCGTTGGAACCGTGCGCAAATGCCACAAAACAGGCGCTGATGACTTGAAATCGCGCCATTTGTTGCTCGATAGCCGTCCAGCCCCCGTGCGGGCCCTCTGTAGGGGCGGTGCCCCCGTGCCCGCCCACGGGAAAAATCCGTGTCTGTGCGTCCAAATCCGTGTCGTGCTGCTTTTCCTTCTCCCCGGAGGATGCTAATTTTTTCCAGCTAGTTTGGGTGAGGACGATCGCCCCAATGCCACCAATACTAATGACAATATCGTGAACCGGAATATTCCAGCCCAGTCGATCGTACACAAAGCCGATCGCCCCTGTCTGCACAAACGCCACATCAACAACAGACGGCAACACAATAATCCCGAATACACTCAGCAAAGCAGCACTCAACCAAGGTATCCACTCGCGCATTTGAACTAAAGGATCTGGTCGATCGAGAATCGAAGACTTTACCAAACTGTAAAATAGCGTGGCTAAAGCACCACTCGCGATCGGTGTCGCCAGCCAAGTTAGGGAGATAGTGCCGATCGTTCCCCAGTCTACAGCGCCAATTCCCGCAGCGATCGAACTAAAACCCGCGATCGCACCCACAACCGCATGAGATGAAGAAACAGGCAAACCTAGACGGGTAGCGATTTGCAGCCACAGCCCGCAAGCTGCCAGCACTGACACCATCCCAATTAAAAATACTTGCGGCTGGGCTGCGAATACCTCTGTATTCACAACTCCAGTTGCCAGAGTTTCGGAAACTCCTTTGCCGAAAAGCACCGCCCCCGTAAACTCCAATATGCCTGCAACAATTATTGCCTGCCTTAGCGTTAGCGCTTTTGAGCCTACCGATGTTCCCATCGAGTTAGCGACATCGTTAGCCCCTAAATTCGCAGCGACGTACAAGGCTAGTACAGCGATCGACAGCAGTTGCACAAATTCGCCCCCAGAGGTATTTAACATAAGTTGTTTTTGACATAAAACTGGCAGTTCGATATATGATAAGGGATTGTGAGTTTTGGAAAATCTGATGAAAGGCGCAGAAATAATCCGTTCGATCGAAACGGCAGAAATAGATAGAGTCAAGCAAGAACTAAACAAAAAGCTCCCGGAAATCTTCGTGGGCGACACTGTGAAAGTCGGCGTGAAAATTAAAGAAGGCAATAAAGAACGGGTGCAACCCTACGAAGGGACTGTGATTGCCATGCGCAACGGCGGGATTAATGAAACAATCACCGTCCGTAAAGTGTTTCAAGGCGTCGGCGTAGAACGAGTGTTTTTGATTCACTCGCCCCGCATTGCCAGCATCCAAGTGATGCGACGCGGGAAAGTCCGCAGAGCAAAACTTTACTACCTGCGCGATCGGATTGGCAAAGCCACCCGCGTCAAACAGCGGTTCGATCGAGCTCTGTAGGAATGCACCCAAGCTATTCCCCCTTGGGAAATATGGAATTGAGAAATTTAAAAAAAAATTTCCAATTTACGAGCGCACTGTGTTAAAATAGAAATCTAGAGGTTAAGCAACTTTCCGCAACCTCACCTGTGCGCTCTTAGTTCAGTTGGTAGAACGCAGGTCTCCAAAACCTGATGTCGGGGGTTCAAGTCCTCCAGGGCGCGCTGAATCACCAAAACTTAAGTTCTGCCCGAAAGCGCCCGGATTATTGGCTGGTCACAGCCTAAAATTCAAGCTTTTGGGTAGAATTAGTTTTTGGGCGGTTCTCAAAAAGGCACCAACAAATTCTTGGTGTAGCATCTCGATTTTCAATATCGACGATCGTTCGTTACACTCGGATGGGTTGGGCTTGTCAAGTGGTTGCTTTGGATTTCAGATCAAAAATTGGGCGTAAGTGATTAGTGTCAAAAAATCTGAGACCCGATCGCTACTTACACAATCTAAAATCTCAAATCCAAAATCTCAAATCGCAAGGGGGATTTAATTGTGGCGAAAAAAGACGAAGCTCAAGAAACTCAAGAAATAACGGCGTCTGGGTTTGATCCTACGGGTTTTTTTAAGGAAACTAGAGAAGAACTCGATAAAGTGGTTTGGCCAAGTCGGCAGCAGCTAATTAGCGAGTCTTTTGCCGTGCTTTTGATGGTAATCCTCTCCGCAAGCCTGATCTATTTGGTGGATAATTTCTTCAACTGGGGCGCAGCAAAGGTGTTTGGGCAATGACTTTTGCATCAGAAGAATCTGAGTATTCCACGGAACCAACAGGACAGGCTGGCTCGCCAGATGTTCCAGAAGCCGATGCTCGCTGGTATGCTGTTCAGGTTGCCTCAGGCTGCGAAAAGCGGGTGAAGGCAAACTTGCAGCAACGGATTCAAACTCTGGATGTTGCCGATCGGATCATTCAAGTGGAAATTCCGCAAACTCCAGCCCTCAAAGTCGGTAAAGACGGTTCTAGGCGTCAGTCAGACGAAAAAATCTTTCCCGGATACGTACTCGTGCGGATGTTCATGGACGAGGATACGTGGCAGGTGATCAAAAATACCCCGAACGTAATTAATTTTGTTGGGGCAGAGCAAAAACGCCGCTACGGGCGCGGTCGGGGTCACGTCAAACCGCTACCTCTGAGTCATTCAGAAGTAGAACGAATCTTCAGAAACGCTCAGGAATCTGAACCAGTTGTCAAAATATCGATGGCGGCAGGAGACCACGTTGTGGTACTTTCCGGGCCGTTTAAGGATTTTGAAGGTGATGTGATTGAAGTTAGCCCGGAACGGAACAAGCTCAAAGTTTTACTCTCGATTTTTGGGCGCGATACGCCTGTAGAATTGGAGTTCAATCAGGTTCAGAAACAGAACTAACTAATGGCAAAGAAAGTTGTTGCAGTAATTAAGTTGGCAATTACGGCGGGAAAAGCCAACCCAGCTCCTCCGATCGGCCCAGCATTGGGTCAGCATGGCGTCAATATTATGATGTTTTGCAAGGAGTACAATGCTAGAACCGCAGACCAAGCTGGTCTAGTGGTTCCAGTAGAAATTTCGGTTTTTGAAGACCGGAGTTTTACGTTTATTCTCAAAACCCCGCCGGCTTCGGTTTTGATTCAAAAAGCGGCTGGCATTGCTAAAGGTTCGGGAGAACCGAATCGCAAGCAAGTAGGCAAGATTACACAGGCTCAACTGCGAGAAATTGCAGAAACGAAAATGCCTGACCTCAATGCTAATGATGTTGAAGCTGCCATGAAAATTGTGGCAGGAACGGCTAAGAATATGGGCGTGGCGATTGCGGATTGAAGACAGTTGACAGCTAGCAATCGGTAATTCCTGATTGTGAAGGTAAAATCTTCAATCGAAAATCCAAAATCCAAAATCCAAAATCGATCGGTTCAGGGGGAGAAGCAAAGCTTCGCTAGGAATCGAACATATTTTAGATTTGAAATAACCGCAATGGTTAAATCTAAAATCTAAAATCTAAAATCTAAAATCGACATACCCCAAAAAATAACAATGGCAAAGAAAGTATCGCGAAGACTGCAAGAACTTCAAAAGAAGGTTGAAGATAGAGCTTATCAACCTTTGGAAGCTCTGCAACTGTTAAAAGAAACAGCTACAGCTAAGTTTCCTGAGTCTGCTGAGGCTCACATCCGTTTAGGAATTGACCCGAAATATACTGACCAGCAGTTGCGGACAACCGTGTCGTTACCAAAAGGAACTGGTCAAGTAGTCAGAGTTGCGGTGATTGCTAAGGGCGAAAAAGTGAAAGAAGCCCTGAATGCTGGTGCTGATATTGCTGGTTCTGAAGAGTTGATCGATGAAATTCAGAAGGGCATGATGGACTTCGATTGCCTGATTGCGACTCCAGATGTGATGCCGTTGGTGGCAAAATTGGGTCGGTTATTGGGGCCTCGCGGCTTGATGCCTTCTCCCAAAGGTGGCACGGTGACGGCTGATGTTGCTCAAGCGATCGCTGAGTTTAAAGGTGGTAAACTGGAATTTCGTGCCGATCGCACGGGCATCGTTCATGTTATGTTTGGCAAGGCAGCTTTCCCAGCGGAAGATTTGTTGCTCAACCTTCATGCTTTGCAAGAAACTGTCGATCGCAACCGTCCTTCTGGTGCTAAAGGTCGCTACTGGCGTAGTTTGTACGTATCCGCAACAATGGGCCCATCGATCGAAGTCGATATCAGTGTCCTGCGGGATATCAAACTTGATGCTGGCTAGAGATATAGCCTAATCCAAAATCAATAAGCTGAAGACCGCAGGTGCACACCGCGCTTAATTTCCTGCCGAGGCTGAAGAACTAAAAACTCAAGACTAAAGATTAGAAATTTTCTATTTTTAATTCTGAATTCTTAACTTTTAATTCTCTGCCCCGGCTCCAAGGTCGGGGTTTTTGATTGTCAGTTTTCGATCCTTAAAGGAGGTGAAATAAGTATGGGCAAGAGTTTAGCGGTAAAAAATGAGATTATTGCAGACCTCAAGAAAACCTTGAGCGAATCTCAACTGGTAATCGCGATCGATTACACGGGTTTAACAGTTGCTGAAATCACAGATTTGCGTCGGCGTTTGCGTCCAAAAGGCAGCAGTTGCCAAGTGGCCAAAAACACGCTGATGCGAATTGCGGTTGAAGGTAACGAAACCTGGCAACCGATGCAGGAATTGCTGACAGGTTCGTCGGCGTTCATGTTCGTGCAAGAAGATATCGGCGGCGCGATTAAAGCTTACCAGGAATTCCAAAAAGCTTCCAAGAAGACAGAACTTCGAGGGGGCGTGATGGAAGGACGGGTGCTGAAAGAAGCTGATGTCAAAGCATTAGCGGATCTGCCGTCGAAGGAACAACTCATGGCTCAAATTGCTGGTGCTATCAACGGTGTGGCTACCAAGCTGGCTGTGGGTATCAATCAAGTTCCTACTTCGATCGCTCGTGGTCTTAAAGCTTACGTTGAAAAAGACGGCGATGCAGCAGAACCAAAAGCAGAAGTAGAAGCAGAAGCAGAAAGCGTATCTGCTTAGATAGTTTTGGTTTTGAATTTTGAGTTTTGAGTTGAGAAATCTTGAACTTAAAATTCAAAACTGACAACTGACAACTGACAATTAATCAAATCGAATTAGGAGTTTAACGAATGTCTACTGCAACTGACGAAATCTTGGAAAAACTTAAGTCTTTGACTTTGCTCGAAGCATCTGAATTGGTGAAGCAAATCGAAGAAGCTTTCGGCGTCAGCGCTGCTGCTCCTGTAGGCGGCATGATGATGATGCCCGGTATGGGTGGCGGAGCCGTTGCTGAACCCGAAGAAGAGCAAACCGAGTTTACTGTCATGCTTGAAGAAGTTCCTGCTGACAAGAAAATCGCAATTCTGAAAGAAGTTCGCGCCATTACCGGTCTGGGTCTGAAGGAAGCAAAAGACTTGGTAGAAGCTGCACCGAAAGCAGTGAAGGAAGCTATTGCTAAGGATGCTGCTGAAGAACTGAAGAAACAGCTTGAAGCTGTGGGCGCAAAGGTATCTGTTAAGTAGTAACGGAGTATAGCTGACAGGTTTTCACCTGTCGCGATCGAACCTCAGTCTCACGTGAAGACTGAGGTTTTTTTGTTAATTCACTTGACAAATATTGTGTTTTGTGGGTTTTTAAGTCGCTGGAATTGAGGACACGGCAATGCCGTTTCCCTACCCTAAATGTCGATTTTGGTTGTCACTGTCTCTGCTAATTGTCGCTGCGAATTAGCCCGTACAGCGCGGAACATCCCGAATCGACAAAGACCGGCGCCGAATGCTAGTCGCATTAATAAAAGAGTTGGTACTTCTCGCAGAGATTTAATGAAACCTGATAAACCAAAACGTACTAATCCTTCAGGTCTAGCCACTCCTTGCCAGATAGAATCTAGCCAAGAAGGAAGTGTTTGTTCTGTCCAATCTGCTGTGACTACTTTTCCCTCGACGAATTCCGTTGCTTCCAACAGTTCCCAAAAGCCTTCGATGCTGGAAAAAGCAGGATGCGACCACTGATCCAAGAGTTGCTGCATCACGGGTTGTTCCCAAAAATTTAGCGGTTTTTGTCTATCGTCCCTTTGATTCCAGTCAGCTAAAACCAATACTCCACCGGGCTTGAGCACTCTCATTAACTCGCGAGCAAAAATGGCTTTGTCTGGCATATGGGGGCCGGCTTCGATCGACCAAACTACATCAAAACTACCATCGGGAAAAGAAAGTGCCATCGCATCATCCACCAGAAACTGCACATCAAGTTCCTCAGAAGTTAACTCCTGGGCGCGTTGGACTTGTTGGGGACTGATCGTAATTCCTGTGACTGCAAATCCATAATCCCGCGCCAAAATGCGGCTGCTACCGCCAATTCCGCAGCCAACATCTAAGACGGTAGTACCGCGAGGTAATTGATCTAAACCACCCCAGCGCACCATTTCATGCACGAAGTCAGATTTTGCAGCCAGAAAATCTTTCCGTTGCGGTGGCGAACCATAATGACCTAAGTGGATATGTTCGCCCCAGTAAAATTCTAAAATACCGTCTTCTGTCCATTCGTCGTAGGAATTGGCTACGGAGTTAGATGATTGATAACTACGAGGTGTGATGAGATATAATCCGATGCCTACGGTGGTTAGTGCGAGGAAAAGTGCGATCGCCCAAAAAAACAAATTCATTGAAATCAAGTCTGAATATATTTCCATAATTTTACCCGATCGATATTGTTGGTTTTAGGGAATTATTGTCGGTAAGGAGAGTTCTTGTATGGTGCGTCACTATGAGATTTTTGATGTTTCCCAATAGATAATTGATGGCGACGCACCCTACGATGGTGCTACGCCATCGTTTCTTTTAAAGGTTAGCGGGAAATAAGAATACCGTGATTGGTTTTCATATGCCCAACCATCACTGTCGTTGACATTTTTGATGTACTTCAACTGAGAAAAATCCATTATCTTCACCGGGTTAATTACTGTACAAAAATCCTACGATCGAACGATCCATTAGCCTTTGATCGTAATTTCGATACTCTCCTCACTAACCCCAAACTGCTTCGCCAAGCCTGCTTTAGCCTGGGCAATCGTCAGCGCTTCCGGAACCGCTGAAGCTACAGGCTTCGACACCTTTTGAAACTTCAGATTCGATAACTTAATCCCCAAATCCTCCAAACTCGTATACTTCACAGGATTTTGCTGCCCCGACCATAAATCCTCCTTGTCAATCTCCGCATACTCCGAAATACAGATACGGTAGCGCTTTTGCTCGTTATTCCCTCTCTGATGAGTCAGCGTATGCTCGACATGACTAATCTTCCCAACGACAAACCCCGTCCCACGCTTGGCTCCACCCGAATGGCAACAGACCAGGTACTTATAAGCCTTAGCCCGATTCGGATCGACCACCCAATCATAATCTCCCCCAGAAGCCAGAATGTCTTCAAGAGTATTCCCAGTAAAGGTTTGGATGGTGTCGCTCATATTATTTTATTGGTGATGTATAGCCTAATTATGGCAAAAGTATCTAACAATGTCAATACTTTTTAGATACTTTTGCCATATTTTTTGTATACTTTACCTCTAGCCAGTTCTTAGTAGCGATTGTCTTGAAAGTCATGCAAAATCGAGCAGAAAGTTGTGACCAAAAAAATGGGATACAAGTCCCGTCCTTCTAGGACGGCTTTTCTTGATTTCTAATATACTCCTTCAATAGCCTCCCGCCTGCGTCAATTCAACGGATATCCAGAGCCGTCATTTTGTAATGCGCATGGGAAACTCAAAAAAACTTCCCCTTCCTCTTGACTTTCAAGACAATCGCTACAGACTAACAATGCCGCGTTTAACCGCAACAATCACAGCTTGAGTGCGATCGCTCACATCTAATTTATTCAAAATCCGATTGACATGAGATTTAACAGTGCCTTCACCGATACTCAAAGCAGCCGCAATCTCGGCATTGCTCATCCCCTGTGCCAGTGCGCGGAGGACTTCTAGTTCTCTTTCACTTAGTTCTGGATTGCTGAGGCGTTGAACCAACTTTGCTCCCACATCGGGCGGAATATACTTCTGACCCCGATGAACGGTACGAATGGCATTCAGAAGCTCGTTCGGTTCAGTTTCTTTTAACAGGTATCCTTTTGCGCCTGCCTGCAATCCCC
>JAAUPI010000221.1 GCA_012035135.1 Microcoleus sp. CSU_2_2 | reverse complement strand
AGGGGGAGAGTGGGGGAGGGGGGGAAGAAACAAGGGTTTTTGATGTTTCTGATACTTCTAGTTGTGATTCTGGTTCGGGTGCGGGGGAGATTTGGGGGAGTTCGATCGACCTTCCTTCTAATATTTGCTGGCGTGCGGTTTGCAAGTTTTGGGCGATCGTCCAACCTTCGGATTGCAACCGATCGAGAGTCAAGTCTTTGGAGTCGATCAGATCTCGGAGGGGTTCGGCTACTTTTGCAAAATCAGGCAATTGCAACATTCCAGCTATACCGGAAAGTTGGTAGTACACCTGGTTGAGTGCGGTCACGCTTGTTGCTAAATCTGCTTCGTTAGCTTGGGAAAGTTCGGTTTCCAAGCGATTGAACACGGGCGGTAATTCGTGTTCAAAAATCAATTTTAGGGTTTCCGGGGTCGCTGACTTGCTAATTAGCGGAACTGGCGGTGGTTCTGGCGGGCCGTACTTGGCCTCGAACTGAGTTTGGATTTGGGCGATCGCCTCTAAGTTTTCTGTTTGATCGGGAGTTTCGACATCTGAGTGGTGAATTGATTCGATCGCAATTTTTTTGAGACGGTCCACCCCTTGCAGCAAAACAGTCACAGTTGCCGGTTCCAGGGCCGATAAGTCGGTGCGATCGCGCAAAATGGCAAAACAGTCCTCCAGAGTGTGAGCTGCCGCTGACACGTTTTGAAAGCCCAACATCGAACCCGCTCCTTTAATCGAATGAGCGGCCCGAAACATTTCTTTAACCAAGGCCGATCGAGCTTTTAAATCAGCAGCTTCCATCGCCAACAAGTTCGTCTCCATTGATTGAAGAAACTCTTGAGTTTCAGCTATGAAAGCATCTATTAATTCGTTTAAATCATCATCATTCATAACTAACAATTTTAACTTGCTTGTCAACTATAGTAAGGTGCGTCGCCCTCACTAAGCTGCAAGTTCGATTCAACATCTCACAGAGCCACACCCTACAAGTTAGCTGATCAAGACCAAGATATGCGGCCAGTAGTTCGGGACTCTAAAATTAGGAACGGAAATTCGCCACAGACTTTTGCAGTTTGTCAACAGAACCAGACAGATCGTCCAAAGATGCTTTTACGTCCGAACCTTTTTGTGCGGTCGTAGTCGCAATCTCATTTACTTGCTGCATACTGTTAGAAATTTCCTCAGCCGAAACAGTTTGCTTTGCCGATGCGCGGGTAATATTTTGCACTAAAGCATTCATTTCCCGGCTGACTTCAATGATGGCATTTAGGTGAGTTTTAGCTTCGCTGGCTAGTTTAGTACCTTCGACAACTTCTTGCGTTCCCGATTCCATTGCCTTCATGACGCGGCTGATTTCTTCTTGAATTGTACCGACAATTTCGGAGATTTCCTCAGTAGCACCAGCCGACCTTTCTGCTAATTTTCGCACTTCTTCGGCGACAACTGCAAAACCCAAACCTTGTTCGCCGGCGCGGGCGGCTTCGATCGTAGCATTGAGAGCTAACAAATTGGTTTGCGAGGCCAGTTGAGAAATAGAAGTAACAATTTTGCCGATTTGTTGTGATGATTCGCCCAAACGTTTCATCATTTTTGAAGTAGAGGCGATCGTCAATCGCAATTCGTTAATTCCTTCGACAGCTCGATCGACAGCCATACCGCCAACTTCCGCCGTGTGAGAAGACTGCTGGGCAACTGTTTCTGCCCGCACCGAAACATCTCGCACGTCCCGAATCGAATTTACAATTCGCTGGATTTCTCGCATAATCGAAGATATTTTGGCTGCTTGAATTTCAGCTTGTTGGGTAAGTTCGCTGGTATTGTTAATTGACTCGCCGGTAGCAGATGTTACCTGTTCTGCCAAAGTTTGAATTCCCGTTACCACCTTCCGCAGAGAACCGATCAGGAAGTTGAAAGAATCGGCGACAGCACCTAAAACATCGTTAGTAACTTCCGCCTTAACTGTCAAATCCCCTTGAGCAGCACCTTTAATTTCTCCTAAAAGTTTGAGAACTTGCTGCGTCATCGAATCAGCTTCAGCTTTGCGTTCTGCTGCGAGTTTTTCTAGCCTTTCTTCTCCTTCTTTGCGTTCGGTAATTTCAAAGCGGATGGCGATATATTTAACGATTTGGCCACTGGTGTCAAAAATTGGGGCGATCGTCGAATTTACCCAGTAAAAAGACCCATCTTTGCGCCGATTTTTAATTTCTCCTTTCCACACCAAACCGCGAGAAATTGTCAGCCACATTTCCTGAAAAAATGCTTTAGGGTGATAGCCGGAATTGATGATGCGGTGGTCGCGGTGCAGCAATTCTCCCATACTGTAACCAGAGATTTGGGTGAATTTTTCATTAACGTAAGTAATTATTCCTTTGAGGTCAGTTTCGCTGACGATCGCCGATTCGTCGAGAGCATTTTGCCGTGTTTTGAGTTCTTGCAGCAAGCGTTCCTGTTCCTCGGCTAACTGCTGCATCCGCTGTTGGGATGCTTTTTCTTCGGTGATGTTGCGGCAAACAACTACACCGCCTTTAATCGCTCCCGTTTCATCTTTGAGCGGCCTGCCGTTAATTTTTACCCACAGGCCTTCCGGTTTGCCTGCATGGCGGGTAAACATCTCTACTTCGTCTACCGCTTCTCCTCGAATCGCGCGCGTTAAAGGTATGTCGGAGGCGGGAAAGGGAGTCACGAGATCTGGCAAAAATAAGCCGTATTTTGCCGCCCATTCGTCGGGAGGAGTATCTGTCGAACCCAAGCCAAACATATTTTCAGCGGCGGGGTTGAAAAGGACAAAATTGCCATTTGCATCGGCAGCAACTACGCCGTCACTAATGCTGTCAATTAGCAGTTGCAAGAGATTGCTTTGCTGCCGGAATTGGTCTTCGGAACTGGCTAATTGGGCGGTGGTTTCTTGCAGTTGTGCGATCGCCTGTTTGCTTTCGGTAATGTCGCGAGCGACTGCATACATGATCTTTTCTTCTAGCAGCGGTCGCGATTTCCATGACAGCCATTTGTAGGAACCGTCTTTGCACCGGTAGCGATTTTCAAAAGCCATTGTTTCGACGCCATCGGCTATTTTTGCCGATTCTGCTACGGTTTGTTCGAGATCGTCGGGATGGACGAAATCGAGAAAAGGTTGGTCTTGGAGTTCTTCTATGTTGTAACCGAGAGTTGTTGCCCAAGCGGGATTGACGCGCTTGAATTTGCCTTCAAAATCGGCTATGCAGAGCAAGTCGAGAGACAGGGTGAAAAACCGATCGCGCTCTTGTTCGGCTTGTTTGCGATCGGTAATTTCTACTGCTACTCCCCCGACGCCGATCGGTTTGCCGTTCTCTCCTGGTAAAGGAAAGTAAGAAGCCAGCCAATGCCGGAGTATGCCGGGTGGATTGAGGGTTGTACCCGACACTTCAATGTTTAAAATCGGTTCGTTCCTAGTCAGAACGCCCTCTAAGATCGGCTCTAAGGTATCGACCATTTCGGGTACAACTTCCCTCACCGTTTTGCCGAGGTGTTCGGCCACTGAGGGCCCGGTGGTTTCGACCATTTTCTCGTTGACTTGCACGAACCGCAAATGGTCGTCAAAGATAAACATTGAGGCCGGGGCGGCTGCAAAAAATGCGTCAAAGCGGGCTTGACGCAAAGCAAGTTCTCGTTCTAAATTTTTACGATCGGTAACTTCCAAGATGAAACCCCCAATACCGATCGGTTTGCCATCCTCTCCCGGCAACGGAAAGTAAGAAGCCAGCCAATCCCGATACACTCCTGGCTGTGCCGTGGTGGGATGGGAGATTTCGAGGTTGAAAATCGGCTCGTTTGAACTTAAAACCTGTTCGTACAGCGGGCCGATAATCGGTGCCATTTCCGGTTCAGCTTCCCATACTGTCTTGCCAATGTATGTTGAAATCGGCTGCCCGCCAAGTTCGGCCATCCTCTGGTTGAACTGCACGAATCGCAGTTGATTATCGGTAATAAACATTCCCGCCGATGCAGCGGCGAAAAAGGCGTCAAAGCGAGCTTGACGCAAGGTGAGTTCTCGTTCTAGGGCTTTGCGATCGCTGAGATCGCGACCTTCGGGAATCAGTAGAATGACATTGCCATTATCGTCTTTGATCGGCTTGAGGGAGAAGTCAATAGTTAGGACTGTACCGCCTGCAGCTAGCACATCGGCTTCGTAGCGGACTAATTCGCCATTGGCAGCTTGGACGATCGCAGCTTGGACTTTTTGCTTGCTTTCTGGGGAAATCTGCCACCAATGAGTTTCGGCAAAATTTTTGCCGATGATTTCTTCCCGTGGAGTTCCCCCGATATTGATCGCAGTTTCGTTAGCTTCTAAGATAGTGCCATCCGGTTTGAGCAGCCCCACCAATTGAAATGATTGGTCAAAAATGGCTTTGAACAATCTTTCACGATCGCGCAGCATTTCTTCTGTCCGTTTGCGATCGCGAATGTCGCGAATCACAGTTGCTATGCCCACAGGTTCGCTTGTTGCTGGGTCTTTGAGGGTAAATAGGGTAAAGTCAACCGGAATGCTTTCGTCGGTTTGAAAGTTTTTCAACCGGAATTCGCCCTGCCACAAGCCATCTCGTATGACAGCAGGAAGAATCTCTTCTGTGAATATTTTCCCGTCTTCCTTGGAGAAGGATGCCAATATAGTTTTGGTTTTGAGTTCTTCGATATTTTGAATTCCGTTTAGCTTCATTCCAGCAGGATTCAGGTATGTTGGCAGTCCCTCCATTGTTCCTACGCCGATAAAATCGGAGCTATTTTCGACGATCGCAATCAATCTTTGTTTTTCGATTTCGGCAAGCTTGCGATCTGTAATGTCGTTGTTGGTTTCTAAAATTGCTTTGGGGTTTCCCTGTTCGTCTCGCTGCAAAGTCCAGCGGCTGAATATGGTAATTTGGGTGTTGCGATTGGTGGTGTGAATCAGTTCTCCTTCCCAATAATTCTGCTGTTCTAGCTGTGCCGAGATTGATTCTAAAGGTTGGGGAAAGATCGTGTTAAACAAGCTGTGAGTCTTTTTCCCCAAGGCTTCTTGCTTTGTCCAGCCGTACATTCGCTTGGCTCCCTGATTCCAGTAATCAATCGTGCCGTCTAGTTCTCGAATAATCAAAGCATCGCTGGCGAGGTCGAGCATTTGCAAGTTCTGCTGCAAGGCTTGTTCCGTGTGCTTGCGGTTGGTAATATTGCGGGCGATCGTTGACAGAAATTCAACTTCTCCATTCTCGGATTTGTGGGCAATAATTACTTGGGAAACGGGTATTTCTGCGCCATCTAAAGTCTGCCAAAGTGTTTCGCCACTCCACACCCCTTCTCGACAAGCTGTAGGTATGCCAACTTTCACTATAGTGTCCTTACTTTTGAGAGAGATCGCGTCAGAAATACTGACTTCCGCTAAATCTGTATCGTTGCGAACGTTCAACAGTTCTCTGGCGGCGCGGTTCATATAAAGACTATGCCCTTTGGCGTCTGCCATGCCTACCCAGTCGGTTGTTGCTTCTAAGATGGCTTTGAGTCGCAGTAGCTGCTGTTCGGAGTTGTGGCGATCGGTGATGTCTCTAATTGCGCAGACGAGGATTTTGCTGCCGCTGGCATCTACAAAGGTTGATTTTTTGGCGGAGAGGAAGCGGGTATTTCCTGCTGTGTCTGTCAGGGTTTCTTGGTTTTCGCTGCTGCTATTTAGGGAGAATACTAATTCGTCTTTTTGTCGGAATATGTCTGCTTGCTCTTGGGAGAAGAAGTCGCGGTAGGATTTACCAATTAGTTCGGATCTGCTGTGACCTATGTATTGACAAAATGCGTCGTTTAGTGTTACCCAGCGGTGCTGTTCGTCTTTGACGTAAATGGGGTCGGGGATGGCGTTGAGGATGTTGTTTAAGAATTGTTCTGAGGCTTTTAATTGCTGTTCGATCGCGACTCGATCGATAATTTCTTGTTGCAGTTGCGTGTTGGTTTGCGAAATCTGTTCGGTTCTTTCATTCACTCGTTGTTCTAGTTCTGCGGTGAGCTGCTGCAACTGGGCTTCTGTTTTTTTGCGCCCAGTTATGTCGCGGCCTTCGGCGAGGATTTGAAATACTTCTCCTGCTTCGTTGAACAGGGGTTTGAACGACAGATCCATGATCATCACCTGGTTGTTTAATCCGGCAATTTCGTATTCTTCTCGGACAAATTTGCCTGCACAGACTTGTTGAATGTTGGTTTTGAGACGCTGCTGGTTGGTTGGGGATGAAGCCCACCAAGGTGTATACCAAAATTTTAGCCCGATCGCCTCTGACGGTTTCAAATCGCCCAACTCTAGAGCTGTTTGATTCGCTTCGAGTAGAGTGCCTTCTGGCTCCAATAATGCTATGAATTGAAAGGCTCGATCGAAGATTGCTTGAAATCGCTGGGTGGTTTCGCTGAGCGCTTGTTCTGTGTCTTTTTTAGATTGCAGAATTTGGGTGGAACCTACTAAGAAACTGTAGCGATTTGAGAGGCTTAAAAAAGCGATCGCCGGAACTACTGTTATCCAATCGGATACTGTTTGTGCCACCGGGGAGTGCGACAAACCTAAGTGTTCGGCGGCGTGGCCGCTGTGCCCGAAGGCGCAGCTCCAAAATATGGCTGCTGTGACTGTGGCGAAGGTGTCGAACCCAGATTGGCGGCTGCGCCACAAACCTAAACTAATTAGTGAGGCGATCGCAAAGTAACACAAAGAAACGATACAATTCGCTATCCCAAGCAGCAGCGGTTGGGAAAAATCGGGTAATGTTAGGGTGAAAGTTGTTGAGAGAAAGTAATAGAGAAGTTGCATAATTTCTTGGTTATTTGTTGCTGGTTATTTGTTAGTTGTTATTTGTAAGAAGCTACTAATAATCAATGACCCATGAACGATCGGCAGTTAGCAATAACCAAATGCCCAATTCCCATTCCCAATTATTCCGTTTACCAGCGTTCGGAATGAGCTATCGCTTCTACATCGACAATCATTAGCAAACGTCCTTCGCTATTGTACAAACCTTTTAAAAATGGGGCTAGCTCTGGACTGACATCTATTGCCGAGACAATTCGATCGGGATTGAGAGGTAAAACCCCTTCCACGCCAGAGACAGCCAATCCCATCCGCATTCTTGACAATCTGACATCTCGCGGATCGGGCGCTTCCACCACCAGGATGCGACTCTGAGGGTGGTGAGTGTCAACTGGCTCGATGCCTGTGAAGCGCCCGAAGTCTGCTGCTGCTAAAATTTCGCCCCGCAAGTTGGTTAATCCCAGCAAAAATGGCAGGGTGTTCGGAACCGGGGAAATCGGTTGTTCCTTGAGAGAAAGCACTTCTCGCACTGCTTCTAACTCTACGGCAAACAGACTCCCTCCTTGACCGAAGAGAAGGAATTGCTTTGTTCCACTTGTCTGAGTGCCTGTACTGTTGGCTGCGGTTGCTTGCATTATTTATTTTTAATTTATACTGTAGCTTAAGAAATAGAATTTTGCCTAAAGCGGTTTGTAGTAAGGACTTTAGTCCCGATCGGCTAAAAGTCATAAGAAAAGACTGAAGTCCTGACTACAAACTTTATAATGGTTATTTGAGCAGTAGTAATTTGAGTTGACATACTCACCGCCCTAAAAGTGCGGTGATTCTTGACGCTTCATTGGGATGTGCTGCAAGCAGTCTTACCAACCCTGGTGCGTCCGTTTAGAGTCGTGGCAATGCCCTATCCCGACTTTATTTATAATTCTAGCCGCGTTCAAATCTCTGTCTTGATGTGTACCGCAGTTTAAGCAAATTAATTCTCGAATTGAAAGGTCTAACTTGCCCCATTTAAACCCGCAGTCCGCACACACTTGACTGGTAGGTTCCCATCGACTAATCATCCTAAATTCCCTGCCAAACTTTTCAGATTTAGCCTCACACAATACCCTAAACTCGTACCATCCCTGCTGGCTAATCGCTCTCGAAAGTTTGCGGTTTTTGAGCATTCCCGACACGTTGAGATCTTCCAAAACAATTACTTGGTTTTCGTTAACTATTTTGGTTGATAGTTTGTGTAAAAAATCTTTACGGGTATCAGCAATTTGGTTGTGCAGTTTGGCGATTTGAATCCGGGTTTTATTCCTGCGTTTAGAGTCTTTGGGTTGCCTAGCCCCCTTGCGTTGCAATCTGCGAATCTTGCGGTCTAACCGTTTGTAGCTTGGACTTTGTGCTGTTTCCCCATTGCTCATTACCGCAAAAGTTTTGATTCCCAGATCGATGCCGATACTTTGGTTCTTGGCATCAACTCGACCGGGTTCAATTTCTACGACAAAGCTCAGGAAATAACGATTTGCACAGTCCTTAATTACCGTGACAGAACTCGGTTCAGATGGTAGCTCCCTCGACCAAATCGGTTTGACAATTCCGATCTTGGCTAAATAAACCCCATCTTCTTTGATTGAAAATCCTCCAGCTCTAAAACGTGCTGATTGGCTGCTGGTTCTTTTTTTGAACTTAGGATATCCGACTTTACGACCTTTTTTCTTTCCCTTGCAGGAGTTGAAAAAGTTCTTAAAAGCAACATCTAAGTCGGCTACTGACTGCTGCAATGGGACGCAGGATACATCTGCCAGCCAAGCCCTTTCTTCAGTATTTTTAGCCTTTGTTATGACGATTTTTTGCAAATCTGCCGAACTTGGCTTTTGATCTGACTGTTTGCAGATTGCAAGCGCGTCGTTCCAGACCACCCGAACGCAGCCAAACAGTTGAGCTAGGCTCTGCTGCTGTTGGTTGGTTGGGTAAAATCTGTAGCGATATCGTGCTTTCATGGCGCGTGTTAAGATTGGTCTGCCACTAAATCTTATCTTGGTTTGCCAAAAATGACAACCGTTTATCGCCGAGAGCGCCATTCTGTTATTGAAAGGAGTTTCTAGCCGTCGCTACCGACAGGCTGGATACACAAAGCCCCACAAAGAAGCTTTATGGAGTCCTAGCTATTTTGCGGTTTCTGTAGGCGGCGCACCTTTAGAAGTATTGAAGGAGTATATTAGAAATCAAGAAAAGCCGGCCACTGAAGAAGGGGCTTGTATCCCATTTTTTTGGTCAAAATACAACTACAAGCTCGCAGTCGCTGATTACCGCAGGAGCATTTATGCTGATAGGAGTCGCTGCACGATGTTGACGAGTTGCTGCGGTTCAAAGGGTTTACTAACGTAAGCGTCGGCGCC
>JAAUPI010000220.1 GCA_012035135.1 Microcoleus sp. CSU_2_2 | reverse complement strand
CGTTATTGCTCCTGAAGGCTATGTAAGACCAAAACAGTATGGGCGTAAGTCTACTACTGTGGCGGCGATGGTTGTTGAAGGGAGAAGCCCACACTTACCGCGATAGCGGAAGTGTGTGGTAGTTCACGGCGACTTTTTTCAATAAGCTTTGATATTTGCAAAATAGATCGATCGTTGTGTATGATTGTCAATAGGCAGACTTTCTTGAGAGGGTCACTATGGCACTTTACACCGCGTCCTCATTTAAATCCGAACTCAACGACAAAGGCTGGCGGATGACTCCCCAACGGGAAACCATCTTGCACGTTTTTCAGAACCTCCCCAAAGGCAATCACCTGAGCGCCGAGGATCTGTACACTTTGTTAAAAAATCGCGGAGAAAATATTAGCTTGTCCACCATTTACCGAACTTTAAAGTTAATGGCAAGGATGAGCCTGCTCCGAGAACTCGAACTAGCAGAAGGTCACAAACACTATGAAATAAACCAACCTTACCCGCATCATCACCACCACTTAGTCTGCGTTCAGTGCAACAGAACGATCGAATTTAACAACGACTCGATCTTAAAAACTGGCATGAAGCAAGCTGAAAAGTCGGGGTTGCACCTGCTAGACTGCCAGCTAACCATTCATACAGTTTGCCACGAAGCCTTGCGGATGGGATGGCCGTCTTTGGTTTCTAGTAATTGGTCTTGTCCGAGGTCGATCGCCAATAACGGCGCTGCCCCGGATTTAGACCAATAGTCACACACTTATTTTGGGATTTCAAGTACGACAATTTACGACTTTTAACAAAACCTAGCAAGGCAACTGCTAAAAAGTTTGAGTCAACAAATCTTCGCTATTGACCCCATAACTGCGTTGAGCTCGGGTAAGGGCGGTTTTAGTCGAAGCATCAAAAACTCCACTAATCGGGCCATTGTAAAAGCGGAGGTCTCGCAGTCGCCTTTGCAACTCCTGGATGCTCGATCGAGAGTTAAAATTGCTGCTAATTGGAACAGCAGGAACTACCAGCCTTTGAGTTAATGTGTTTTGGAGAGCAGCCAAAGTCGCCGGAGTGGCAATACCCGTCGCCGGCGACAAATTGAGTTCTTCCTGAAAGCGCTGCACCGCAAACTCGGTTTCGGCTCCAAATACTCCATTGATCGGGCCCGGGTGTTTACCCACACTACTGAGCCAAGACTGAAGTTGTCGGACAGCAGGTCCTGTATCGCCCCGCCGCAACGCCAATTCTTCTGAGGGTTTTGCTACCTGTGCTTTCTGCCTGTGGCCTTGCCGCAAAGCTGCCTGAGTGCTGCGATCGACTCTCCCAGTCCCGAACAGTCCGCTATCTTCCTGAAACTCGATCAGGGCTGTCTCAGTGGCTCGATCGAATCTACCGTGAATCGAGCCGTTGTAATAACCCAATTCTTGCAGTCGCCGCTGCACAACTTTTACTGATCGGCCAATGTCGCCCAACCTTAGAAAGTCATCAGCATTAGCCTGCCGCTCATTTTCCTGATTCCAGGTAATTTGAGACTCTCTCATCCTTCTATCTATAGCAATCAAAGTAGCCGTATCAGCACAGCCATCAGAAATCAGATGGTTATTTTGCTGGAAGCGAGTAACAGCGTAAAGAGTGCGTTCGCGAAACTTACCGTCTACCTTACCTTCAAAATAGCCCAAAGCTTTTAACTGTCGCTGAATTAAGTCTACCGTCGCCCCTCTGTCCCCGAACCGCAGCCCTTTGCAAGTGCCATTTCCCGAAATATCGCCAGGAAGCGGCACAGGATAAACGGGCGGTGTGTACCCAAACAGCAAAGCTAAAGTTTGGCTGTCAGCAACTCCGGTTACTCGCAGTCCATTCACTCGCTGAAAATATCTAACGGCATGGAGAGTAATTTCGCGAAAACTTCCAGTTGGATGGGTATTGAAGTAGCCTAACTGCTTCAACCTGCGCTGGAGAGACGAAACATCTGCACCCCGATCGCCAAAACGCAACTCTCTATAATTGCCATAATTGGTATAAATGGTTCTAAAAGGTCGATCGTCAAACCCCGTCAAACTGTTAAGCGCGATCGTAGTAGCTCGATCGGGTCTCCCCGTCAGCAACAATTGATTGTCTCGCTGGAAGTTAATCAGAGCTTGTTGAGTAACTCGGCCAAGTTGACCGGTGGAAGTTCTGTTGAAATATCCCAGATCTCGCAGCCGATCTTGAACCGATCGCAAATTGGGGTTTATCAGATCTATTTGAGCAAAAGCCGAACTAGCAGCACTCAAAACAGACAGCATTAAAGCCAGAGATAGCAAATTGATGTAAGCGTGACTGGATAGATGTTTCCACTTCAGTCCATCAGAAATTTTCGACTCTGTGGGTGCTTCGCAAACCAGAGCAAGTTCGAGGTAGGCAAGAGATTCCATAACTGTTTAATTTGAAATTGTGGCTGGGGATCGGGGCAAACTCCAAAAGCCGCTCTTTGAACTGCTACGGATCTATCAACGCTAAGTTGTAGCTGTCGGCGCGAAAACGCATATTTGTAACAAGAATTTACAGTCGATCGTAGTTACAGATAGCAGCCAAGATAGCACTCCTGCTTTCAAAGACGTGAGTGCCAAGAAAAAAGTTTGCAGGCACATCTTAGCCTTGGAAGCCAAAAAATGATCAGCTTTTGAGTATTCTTGATTAATATTTTATCTAGGTCTAACTAAAAATACCAGTTAGTGACAAGTAATTAAAAACGATCAACTCAAAATCCCCATCCTTGCCATTTGCAAATAAAACGGGGATCTTGCTGTCTAATAACAGTTGTTTAAATTAAACCGAACCGATCGCAAATTAAAGCTACTCCCGCTGCAAAAATCGTGATCCCCAAGGCTAACAGAGGATTTTGCCCTCTGCTGACGGCAAAAGAGGTGACCACCCCAGCTCCCAAAGCCGCAGTCACAGCAGCAGTCGCCAAATCTCGATCGGGACGTTTATCGTACATATTTTTTTATCCTAGATCACTTTGAAAAACTCACATCTTGTAATCAAAGTTACCACTCTCGCTCTGTGTGAAGTAAAAACCTCCTCAGTTTTGCAACTAAGCTTAAAATTTAGCTATGTTTCTTAACATATTAAAAAGTCAGTTGACAGTTGACGGTTGACAATTATCAGTTCCAATTACCCAATTCCCCAATTCCCCCATTCCCCCCTTGGGGGGGGCGAGGGGTGAGGGGGGTTCCCATTCCCAATGTCCTGCCCGATGCCCGATGCGCCACGATCGAATCTATTGTTCGTCCTCAACTTTTTCAGTATTGCCGCCCTTGACCCAACCTTCGCGATTGCCATCCTCAATCCGAATTCGCTGCCATTCTTTGTCGGGCGAATCTTCCAAAACCACGACCTTTTCCTTGTAGCCAACACCGCCAATCCGGTTTGAGTCTCGATTAGAAGTATCCCGCAGAATCAGACCGATCGGCTGAGTTACTATAGCTCGGTAGGCTCCCGGTTCCAGTGGCTTGGGAGAGGGGTTATCGCTAGACGTAGAAACAGGGCTGGCTTTTGCTGTTGACTTCTGCCCCGCGCCGGCAATCTTAACTGCTGTTTTGTCATTGGGGAAAACAGGTCTTTCAGGTACTGTGGTTAACTTCGCGGCAAAGTAAAGTGCAGCCGCCACACTAGCACCTGCCATCAGCACGATCGCTAAGAGAAAACCCACTAAAAATTTGAAAATACTATATAAACTGCTCATAAAATCGAAAATGAAGGAAGTTCGGCAACGGATTGTGTAACGGATTTAACGGATAGAAGGTTAACGGTTGACGGTTGACGGTTGACTACTGATTTCCAAAGTCTATCCTTGAATTCGACGACTCAAACTGCCGTATCGAGAAGCAAGGCGAGCTTTCCCAGCAGCAGCCCAATCTTGAAGAAACTGGATTTGTTCTTGAGCCGTTTTGGCTAACGGCACCATTTGACTAGCTGATTCTAAAATATCATCTGTGGTGAAATCTCGATTTTGGCTAAATCCAATGTGCATTGCTTCAATCAAAGTTTGCTCGATTTCAGCTCCTGAAAAATCTGGAGTTTCGTAAGCTAAGCGCTCTACATCGTAATTTTTGATGCTGTGCGATCGCAGTCGCAATAAATGTACCTCAAAAATTGCTCGCCGTTCCTCCTGGCTGGGCAAACCCACAAAAAATATTTCGTCAAACCTGCCTTTTCTCAGCATTTCTGGGGGCAAAGACTGGATGTTGTTAGCTGTTGCTACTACGAATACGGGAGAAGTTTTTTCTGCCAACCAAGTAATAAAAGTCCCGAACACGCGGCTAGTTGTCCCGGAATCGCCTTTACCATCCAATCCGGCGAAAGCTTTGTCAATCTCGTCAATCCACAGCACGCACGGTGCCAAAGCTTCGGCTAGTTGAATCATTTGCCTGGTGCGAGATTCTGATTCTCCGACTAATCCGGCAAACAAGCGCCCGACATCCAAGCGAAGTAGGGGTAAATGCCAGTGGTGGGCGATCGCCTTTGCTGTCAGGGATTTTCCGGTTCCTTGAATTCCGACTAACAACAAGCCTCTGGGATGGGGCAAACCGTATTGGCGAGCTCGATCGGAAAAAGCACCACCGCGTCGCAGCAGCCATTCTTTGAGATTGTCCAAACCGCCGATATCGGAGATGTTTTCGCGGGCTGGGTAAAAATCCAGAATCTGAGTTTGGCGGATGGTTTGGCGTTTTTCTTCTAAAATCAGTTCCGCGTCGTCGGAATGAAGTTCGCCTCTAGTGGCGATCGCCTTTGCTAGAACTCGGCGAATTCGTTCGATCGACAATCCTTGACAGGAGCGCACCATTTCATCCAGCAAACGCCCTTCTATGACCTGTCCGGTAGCCCCTAACAATCTTTCCACCTCAATTTTGATTTCCGTCGCCGCAGGCAGGGGAAACTCCAAAACAGTCATCACTTCGCTGAGGTCTTCTGGGATCGAAATTAGAGGAGATACGATGACAATATTTTTGGGTACAGATTTGAGCATTCTTGCCAAATTGCGCAGCTTGCGGGAAATCGAAACATCTTCTAAAAACCGCTGAAAATCCCGCAGAATAAAGATTGCCGGAGCGGCTGCGGGCAATTTTTCGAGAAATTCCAAAGCTTGCAACGGGTTGCGCTTGCCAAAACCGGCATCGTTGGGATTGCCTTGGTAGCCGTCAACAAAATCCCAGATGTAGACAGCGCGAGAACCCTGTTTTTTGGCACAGTGGGCGATCGCCACTTCTACGCGCTCTTCCTCTCTTGTGGGAATGTAAATTAGGGGATAGCGCGATCGCAGCAGCAGTTCAAACTCGTCGCTAAAGATAGTCATTAGTCATTAGTTATTAGTCATTAGTTATTAGTCAAATAGCTAAGGCAATTGTTGTTTAAGTGATTTCAGAGATGCCCAACGACTGTCAGATATAGTTTCTGAGCTTTCTGTATTTGCATCATTATTTAAAATGATTCCCGCACATTTAGGATCGCATATCTGTTTGTGTGGTACTTCCAGACATAATTGATCGTAAATCCACTCTCCCGGATTAAAGTGACCATTAGGAGGCAAAGTTTCCACCAAATCTTCTAAGGCAACCTCTATTTCACTCGAGCTAGAATCGGGTCTATCTACTCCTTCATCTAGCCAGATTAATTCCGACGACTTGAGTCTCAATCGATGATTGTACTGTTTCAAACATCTGTGACAGGTGAGGGTGACAATTGTTTCTGCTTTCCCTTTCACCTCAAGGTAATTTCCTTGGTGCGTGACTTCCAAGCTCCCTCGCACCGGAGTAAGAGTTTCTAAATCGGGTATAAATTCTTCAAATTCGATCGCCTCTTTCCGCTCTGATTTCTGGAGTAGATGAGGGATATAAATTGTCTCCATATTAATCTTTTGCCCTCTTATTCTCAAATCAAAAGGTAAAATTCAAAAGGAAAAGCTAATTTTTCACTTTATCCTTTATCATTTATCCTTTATTCTCGATCGTTTCCACCGTCAGCGCAGCCGCACTACCAACCTGCGATCGGGTTCTTGCCCTTGACTGTAAGTTTCTATATCCTCATATTCGCTCAAAAAGCTGTGTACTTGACGGCGCTCTGCCGAAGAAAGAGATTTGAGTTCAAATTCAACCCCTGTCATCCGCGCTTGCTCTGCTGCATACTCTGCCATCGATCGCAGCTCCTGTTGGCGACGAATTCGATAACCATTCAGTTCAACTGTGTAATGAGTTGGCTCTTCTTGCTCGTGAGCTATATTTAAAACAGTGTTGCAGAGATACTGAACCGCATCTAGTACATTACCGTCTGGGCCTACTAAAATTGCAATTTGTTCGGGAGTCAGATTGCTTTCATCTATTGTCATCCAATAGCAATCTTCTTGCTTTTCGGATACCACTGTTGAAGGAATTGCGGACAGCTTGAGCAATTCTTCTAACCATTGCTGTCCGCGCTGCATTTGACCATCTTTCATGTTAAGATCAAGCCTTTTTCTTGGGACGCTTGGGTTCAAAGGGAAGTGCATCTAATCCCTGCTCTTTTTTGGTTTTCACCTCTGCTTCGTCCACTATTTTTTGCAAGTTTTCTGGCAGCGGTTCTCTAGACAAAATAAATGCTTGAACTGTCTGGAAGATGTTAGCAATCAGCATATACATCAAGACGCCGGCGGGTAGGGGAAAGAACAAAAACATCCCCGAAAATATGACAGGTGTCAGTTTGTTGACTGTAGCCTGCTGGGGGTTGTCATTGGGGCCTTGCGCTTGTCCCGAAAGGGTTTGGTTGATGTACAAACTAATCCCAAAGCCGAGGATCATGACCAAAATATCCCAGTGGATTGTACCGTCTGGGTCGATCGCACCGACGCGGCCTAAAGCTTCAATAAACAGGAATCCTTTATTAGTAGCTAATCCGGGGATTGTGCCTTGAACTGTAGCTTCACCGGGTGCTAAGGCGATGATGTTGCCTTGTTCGTCTACTTGAATTAGTTCTTCGCCTTTGATGACTTTCCACCGGGGCTGAAAGTCTGTTTCGCTCTTATTTTCTGTCGCTACGGTGCCCAGAGGTTTGCCTTCTGGGGTTTGAAATTCAATCTTGGTTTTGTCGCCGACTGCGAGTTTGTCGCCGCCTGGAATTACGCCAATAATTGGAGCGTGAAAAGTACCTGTGACGTAAATATTTTGGGGTGGCGTAGCAAAAGCCTGCGGTTGAACAGTTTCAATTTGTTCTTTCGGCAAGACTTGGACGTTAACGCTGTAATTTATGTCCGAAAACGGCGAGCCTCGCAGAGTGGCAAACAGTGCAAAAAGCACTGGCATTTGCAGCACTAATGGGAAGCATCCTGCTAGAGGATTGCCAAATTCTTTGTATACCTTGCTCATTTCTTCCTGCTGTTTGGCAGGATTTTCTTTGTAGAGTTTCTGAATTTGATCTACTCGCTCTTTCATCAATGGCTGCGCTACTTTCATACGCCGCATATTGCGGAGAGAGCCTGCATTGAGAGGATATAGAGCAAAGCGAATCACGAGCGTTAAAGCTACGATCGCTAAACCGTAACTTGGCACGATCCCATAGAAAAAATCTAGGATCGGCAACATTAAGTTATTGGAGAGAAACGAGATACCAAAATCCATTCGCTTTGAGTTAATTTAGGTGCTCTGTGTTTACTGTTGAGAACAGTTTGCATCCGCTGAACGCGGGCTGTCTCAACTTTTGGGCTTTTGTATTTATCTTAGGACATTGCCCGATCGATCGACTGCCCGTTAGCGGGTTTTTGGTAATGGATTTGCCAATACTCCTACTGACTTCACCGTTATTTAAGCGCGAAGTTATTATTTAGTCTTGGCAGCATTTGCTTTTTGAGCTGCTGCGGGCAGTTTTTCGTTAATGTAGTCATACATTTCTCGGAATCTCGGAATGGATCTGAGTTCCAAACGGCTGCCACTTTTCAGAGTAATCACCATGTCTCCGTAACTGCCAAAACCGCGTGGCACTGTGACGATTTTAGTGATGTCTGAGTAAATCACATCTGTGCGATCGCGCCCCATCCAACCGCTAGTGATAGATACTCGGCGACTGGTGATCCGGTAACGCAGCCACAGGGCCCTGACAATGGCTCCCACTGCGAGGGGGATTCCCACCACACTCAGCCCCAGGAGTAAGTTAATTATCAAGTCTCCAGGTGCGGGCCCGCCTTCATAAAATACATCCTCTCGAATTCCCATCTAGTACCTCGGCTTCTACCAACAACTGCTCTAATTCTTGCAGAATTTCTGCATAATTGCACTCTTGTGCGTTCGATCGCACCACAATTATTAAATCCCACCCCAATTTGATTCGGGGTAATAGCTGTCGCAAAGCAGCCCGAATCTGGCGCTTGATCCGGTTGCGGACTACGGCGCGCTTGCTGACTTTCAGGCTGATGGAAATGCCTGTGCGAGTGGGCTGCAAGGATTTTTCCGCTGTCGGTTTGGCTGATTCGACGCTTTTAGGTTTGCGCAGAGATCTTAAACTTAGATGTGCGGAGTTGCGGCGCATTCCTTTGCGGTAGACGGCGCTGAAGTCTTTGCGGTGCTTGAGTCGGTTTGCATCGGGCAACATGGTGGCTGCGATCGAGTATGCCCCTCAACGCTTCATGCAGAGCTAGACTGCGAGGCGATGCCGTCCTTTGCTGCGGCGCGCCTTGATGACTAACCGACCGGTTACGGTGCGCATTCTGGCCCGAAAACCGGATGTTCTTTTTCTTTTGCGGCTGGTTCCGTGCAGGGTTTGCTGTGTCATTTTGATTTCTCCGGGCTGATTACTTTACTTTTGATTAATATTCACAATCTTCTAGTTTACCATACAGTGGTTTTATTGGCAAGCTTTTTAAGCTGAGGCAATTAAGTAGTCCGGTTTGATGTTTGAAAAATATTTGCGGTCTTTGACTAACTCCCCGGCATAAATGCGCGGGGATTCTTTGAATGAGAATTAGTTTTGGTTGCCCAAAGTCTAATCCTTTTCGCGGTGGTCAAACACCGCCTACCGATTCTGATGGCAGTCTATGCTTAAGTTCATCGCTACTTTTCGTAAAATATTTGCAGAAGCTTGGAGGTCTGCATTTACCAAACTGCCGTTTTTTGTACGATATAGACCGCGTTTAATTCTCCTACCAGATGCTGCCCACCCGTCTGGTTTTTTACCATGTTCGGGTAGGGGATCTCCATCCAAATAAGAGGCACAAGAAGTGTTGGCTTCTTCGGTTTCAACGTAGCGTATG
>JAAUPI010000219.1 GCA_012035135.1 Microcoleus sp. CSU_2_2 | reverse complement strand
GGGCATGTCGTGTAGTATGTGCGAAAGCAGCAGTTCAAGAAATAGCACGGGGTGGAAAGATGATCCCGAAACTTTACGAACCTTACCTCTTCTCCTACTATCATCTCTATTGTCCTATGATTCGTCTGTGCGACAAGCAGCAGTTCAAGAAATAGCACGGGGGTGGAAAGATGACCCCCAAACCTTACCTTTTCTCAAAGAGTTGGCTCGATTAGACGATAATTCGTATGTGCGATATGTAGCAGTTCAAGAAATAATACGGGGGTGGAAAGATGACCCCCAAACCTTACTTATTCTCAAACAATGTGCTCGATTTGATAAAAATTGGGATGTGCGACAAGCAGCAGTTCAAGAAATAACATTGGGGTGGAAAGATGACCCGAAATTATTTGAATTATTGTGCGATATTGCGATCAATGACCCCTTCGATCGCAAGTACAATTGGGAAGACAATCCCCGACAAACGGCTCTGGAAGCTATTATTGAGCTATACCCTGATCGCCCTGAAACTTTAGCAATTGTACGCGATCGCGCTCAGAACGATCGCGACCAAACACTCCGCGAATTTGCCCAGAAAAAATTGGCAGAATTAGAACGCTAACGATCGATCGCTTTTAGGGTCGATCGCTCTTTCTTCCTTAACTTCCTTCTCATCAACCTGTAAACTTTTATCCCGCTGCCAAAACTCATCCAGCAACTGAAAAAAATACTCAAATCCCTCCCTTTCGTCCGCTGAATAAAGCATGATAATTTTTGCCCAAGAATTCACCGACTGTACCTGAAACCGCTTCTGCAACCAAGGCTGAAACTCTCCATAAAACTCATTTTCTCGTTCGGATGCCTCAATACCCAATTCTCGTCTAGCTGTTTTATAGCCAGCCAAAAATACAAACAGATCGCTAACCGAAGATTTCCCAATGTACATCCCCGGTCTAGCTTTAATTTTTTCTAGTATCTCAAATAATCCACTCATATCGAATCTGTAACTCCCTGACGTTCCAGACGTTCGCTGATGATATAATCCTCATCCCGATACTTTGTTCTCATCCTCAAAATTTTTCCTTGAATGCCTTGTTGTTCTAGCCATTCCATAATAGCAGCAGCACAGCGATCGCATTCAAGAATTTTAAATTGACTAACTATTTTTCCAATCTCTCGATAAACCTCTAAATTTGACAAATAACTCATTTTTTATCAAAAACTCAGATAAATATACAAAACTCTAGCACCAACAGAAGTTAGGCATAAGAGCCATCACTTTATTCTGCTATAGCAATCCTAAATGATTCATGAATATTTGTAGGGGTAGTGCCCCCGTGCCTACCCCAGCAGCTAAGGGCAACCACGGGGGGATTGCCCCTACAAGAAACTATGCAAATGATTTAGGATTGCTATACAATACTAACAGTGAAAGTGCGATCGCCCTGGGGAAACAGCACTGCCTTTTCCTCACCCGATATTCCTACATCAAAAAATAGTATAATTAGCAAAGATGCTTCTCGGAGACAACCACAATGCAAGTCACAACCGAAGAAATTATTTATCCATGCAGCGACGGTCAACCAATGGCAGACAGCACAATACAATACAAATTAATTGTCACAATCAAAGAAGGTTGCGAATCGCTGTTTGAAAATGATCCCAACGTCTTTATAGCAGCCGATTTACTGTGGTATCCGGTTGCAGGTAGACCAGATATTTCTCAAGCCCCGGATACGATGGTGATATTTGGCAGACCAAAAGGCGAACGACGTTCCTACATCCAATCTCGCGAAGATAATATTGCTCCCCAAGTCGTCTTTGAGATTCGCTCCTACAACGATAGCAACACAAAAATGAACAAAAAACTTTCATTTTACAATCGCTATGGAGTCGAGGAGTATTACCTTTACGATCCAGACAACAATGATTTGGAAGGTTGGCAAAGAATAGAAGGAACCTTAGAACCCATCGAACCGATGGAGGGATGGATAAGTCCGAGACTTGGAGTGCGATTTGAATTGCCAGAAGCAGGGTTAGAAATCTATCGCCCTGATGGAGAAAGGTTTCTTTCGTATTCCGAAATAAATGCAGAGCGACTATTAGAGCGACAGCGCGCAGAACAAGAATTTCAGCGTGCAGAACAAGAATTTCAGCGTGCAGAACAAGAATTTCAGCGTGCAGAACAAGAAGCTCAGCGTGCAGAACAAGAAGCTCAACGTGCAGAACAAGAAACTCAACGTGCAGAACGTTTAGCCGCGAAACTGCGCGAATTGAACATCGATCCAAATAGCATTTAAGTCAGAAAAAATGCTAATAAACCAGGTTTCTTTGAGAAATCTGGTTTCTGGGGATTGCGGAGGGTGCATGATTCAACCCAACCTATGTTCGTTATTTAATCGGCTATCCTAAGGAATGAAAATTTAATAACTTAAACAGCTCCTACAATCCTTTCTCCTATAAGCTGGTTCGTAAAAGGAGGCAGAGCCTCCGGATCTGCGTTACCAGGCAGAGCCTGGTAACAAGTAAAACCCCTTCCCGATACTGGTATTTGATAGGCTCAAGACCGATCGCCCGTCGCTCCATCGACTCGATATAATAAAATTTGTCCCTTTATCCCCGCAAATCCGTGACAGCTACACCCCTGCATCTCACCACAGAAACCACCGCCCAACTCCCCGACTCCCTCGGCAGATTTGGCAAATTCGGCGGCAAATACGTCCCCGAAACCCTAATGCCCGCTTTGTTCGAGCTCGAAGCAGCTTTTCACAAGTACCGCAGCGAACCGGAATTCCAACAGCAACTCCAACAATTACTCAAAGATTATGTCGGCCGCCCCAGCCCGTTGTATTTTGCCGAACGCCTCACCGAACACTACGCTAAACCAGACGGCACCGGCCCGCAAATTTACCTCAAACGCGAAGATTTAAACCACACTGGAGCTCACAAAATTAACAACGCTTTAGCTCAAGCATTGCTAGCAAAACGCATGGGCAAACAGCGAATTATTGCTGAAACTGGTGCCGGTCAACATGGCGTTGCTACCGCCACAGTTTGCGCTCGTTTTGGTATCGAATGCGTTGTCTACATGGGCGTTCACGACATGGAAAGACAGGCTTTAAATGTGTTTAGAATGCGGTTGATGGGTGCCGAAGTGCGACCGGTGGCAGCGGGTACGGGAACTCTCAAAGATGCGACTTCGGAAGCGATTCGCGATTGGGTGACAAATGTAGAGACAACTCATTACATTCTCGGTTCCGTAGCGGGGCCGCATCCTTACCCGATGATGGTGCGCGATTTCCATGCGATTATTGGTGAAGAAACCCGCGCTCAATGTCAGGAAAAGTGGGGCGGTTTGCCGGATATTTTATTAGCTTGCGTCGGCGGCGGTTCTAATGCAATGGGACTTTTTCATGAATTTGTTGGCGAAGAAACTGTGAGATTAATTGGTGTTGAAGCGGCGGGCGAAGGTGTGGAAACTGACAAACACGCTGCTACTTTGACTAAGGGAACTGTGGGAGTTTTGCACGGGGCGATGAGTTATTTGTTGCAAGATAGTGAGGGTCAAGTAATCGAGCCGCATTCAATTAGTGCGGGTTTGGATTATCCTGGTGTGGGGCCGGAACACAGTTATTTGAAGGATACCGGTAGGGCTGAATATTATAGCGTAACTGATGCGGAAGCGCTGGCTGCTTTTCAACGGCTTTCGCAGTTGGAGGGGATTATTCCGGCTTTGGAAACTGCTCACGCGATCGCCTATTTGGAGACTCTTTGCCCGCAATTAACAGGCAGTCCGCGCATTGTCCTCAACTGTTCGGGACGCGGCGACAAAGATGTGAACACTGTTGCTAAATTTATGGATATGAGTTAGCCAGATCCCCCCCAGCCCCCCTTAAAAAGGGGGGAGCAAGAGTGCCAAAATGAGTTAAAGGTGGGACAAATATCCTGCACTCAAAGTCCTGCTTCTTAAGGGGGATTTAGGGGGATCTAAATTCGGATAACAGCGAAAAATCTCCTGCACTCAAAGTCCCCCTTCTTAAGGGGGATTTAGGGGAATCTGAATTTAAGTATCAAAGCAAAAAAACACGCCTTCGCGGAATTGAGTGCGATCGCCCTGTAGCAATCAGTAATACCACTTCTCCAAATTCTTGCAACAATGATGAGTGTTTGGTTTGTTTACTGAAGTATTCCGCACCGGTGCGTCGCTTTCAGATTGTCGCTCTTTTTTAGGATTTAAGGGTGGCGACGCACCCTACCTCTACTGTTGCATGAGTTTTGAGAATTAGTATAACAATACTTGATAGTTCGGTTTAGATTATGTACAAACCTTGGGTTTTGATGTCTTTAGGATTTCTAGCAATTCTATCTAGTTGTGCTAATCTAATTCCCGAGTTCGCGCCCCAACCAACTCCTATGAATATTAACCTTGCTTCCAGTTCGCTTTCTGACTTAGAAAAAGCCGTTAACCAACAGATTAATCAATATCGAGTATCTAAGAAGTTGCCGCCGCTGAGTATCGATCCGCGAATTACTCAGATTGCCAGAATTCACAGCGAAAATATGGCTAGCGGTAAAGTTCGTTTCAGTCACGATGGATTTGAAGGGCGGGCAAAGGCGATCGCAATTCCCTATCAAAGTGTAGCTGAAAATGTTGCTTACAATATGGGTTACAGCGACCCGGTACGCAATGCTGTTGAAGGTTGGATCAAAAGTGAGGGCCACAGAACAAATATGGAGGGTCAATTTAATTTGACCGGAATTGGGATTGCTAAAAATGCCAAAGGCGAGTATTATTTCACTCAGCTTTTTGTCCGCAGTCGATAGTTGGCAGTTGGCAGTTGGCAGTTGGCAGTTGGCAGTTATAGCGATTCTCAAGAAAGTGAGATTATGTCCGCTTGTATGGGTTGCGTAGGGGCGGGGCGAAGCATTCGGATATAAGTCTGAAATCTATTGCGGAAATTATCGCCCGAATGCTTCTCCCCTACAAATATGTAAGTCCGATTCTACCGGACACAATATGAGGTATTCAGGGATTAATCAAAAATTTCTCAATTCCCCAATCTAAAATCTAAAATCTAAAATCTAAAATCTAAATAATGGAATTTGCAGATTTTCAAGTGTACGATCGCGACCTTCCCGATTCTCTCTTATCCTACTATTTGACCGCAGAGGCGATCGCGGTTGATACGGAAACAATGGGTTTGATGCCCTGGCGCGATCGGCTATGTTTGGTGCAGTTGTGCAATCCTGAAGGTAAAGTTGCAGTGGTGCGAATTGCGAAAAACCAGACAGCAGCACCGAATCTAAAGAAGTTAATGGAAGCTGAAAATGTTGAGAAAGTGTTTCATTTTGCCCGCTTCGATCTGGCAACGATGCGTTATAATTTAAGCATTGACGTGACGCCTGTTTTCTGCACCAAAATAGCGAGCAAACTTGCTAGAACTTATACCAACAAACACGGACTCAAAGACTTAATTCAAGAATTGGAAAAAGTAGAATTAAATAAAACTTCTCAAAGTTCCGACTGGGGAAATGCGACCAATCTTTCCGACGATCAACTAAATTATGCTGCGAACGATGTCCGCTATTTGCTGAGTGCTAAACAGAAGTTGACGGCTATGTTGCAGCGAGAAGAACGTTGGGACATTGCACAACAATGTTTTCAGTGTTTGCCAGTTTTTGTCAGTTTGGATTTATTGCAATACAAGGATGTTTTTGAACACGGGTAATACAAACAGTTTAAATATTCCCTGGTTTGAGCCAACCAAAAATTTCGCCTAAAGTCAACTGCATTTCCGGCATAAATTCGGGCATTGGAAGTATATCTGTCGGTTCTTGCAATGAAATTGGCTGCTGCCTTGCGGGATAAGCTAAAATATTTTTTTCATCTGGATCGAGCAACCACCCCATCTGACAACCGGCATTCAAACAGTGCAAAATATTGTTTGTGACTTTGGTTTGGCTTTGGCCTGGGGACAAAATTTCGATTGTCCAGTCTGGGTAAGCATTAAATGTATTGGCAATTTCGCCGTCAGCGTCTAGGGGAATCCGATTCCACACAAAAATCGCGACATCGGGAACAATAGAACGTCCGCCAAAGGTGCAGCGAAGTTCTGGTAAGGCTAGGGCAATTTGCGGTTTCTCTGCGATGTCGTTCGTGACTGTGACGAGTCTGCCTTGTAGTTTGCTGTGTTTTCCTTTTGGCATGGTTTTTTGTACGATCGCACCGTTGATGTATTCGCTAGCGGGTTTGGTTTCTGGCAGTTGCAAAAACTCGTCCAGGGTGATAGTTTTTTGAGGAGCTTGTACCATATCGCGATCGCCAGTTTGAAGTGTGTTGCGGTAACATTTCCAGTATATTTCAAGTTTCGTCACTTTTGGTGCAATAATCGAACTCAAAAGACTCTAAACTGCGTACATTGCTCGTTGCCGAACTTCTTCCTTATGTCAAACAAGATAATTCAAGCAATTAAATCCAGTGGTATTTTAGGAGCGATCGGCTCTTTGACAGTCGTCTTATTCGGTGGTTGGAGTGGCACTGTCATGGGCTGGCTGATGGGCACAGCCGCAGGCTTTATTGCGTGTCAAGAACAGAAGGTTTATAACCCCAAAATGGGTGCAATAATCGGTTGTTTAGCAGGATTGGGATTAGGTGTTTGGTTATTAATTGCTAGTATACTAGAAGGGGTTTTTGTTAGACCTTTTTCCGGTCAATCTGCTGTGGATTTGCCAACTACGCTGCTGTACGGAATTTGCAGTTTGGCGATCGCAACTTTGACCGCTACATTAATGGGTGCCTTGCAGGGTTTACCAAATGAACGCCAGCGATTGGCAACTTTGGTGACATTAGCTTTTATTCTAATTCTGTTTCCGTTCATCGATATTCAGGCTAAAACTGGTTGGATTGCGACTGTAGTACAGATTCAAATCTTTATTATGTTGGCGCTGGGTTTGAATATTACTGTCGGTTTTGCGGGTTTGTTGGATTTGGGATATGCGGCGTTTTTTGCGATCGGCGCTTACACGACAGCTTTGCTATCTTCTGGACAGGTAAATATTGCGTGGAATTTTTGGGTGGTATTGCCGATCGCGGCCGGTGTAGCTGCGATCGCGGGCGTTATCCTCGGTATTCCGACACTGCGGCTCAAAGGCGATTATTTGGCAATTGTTACCCTCGGTTTTGGTGAAATTATCCCGGTTGTATTTAGAAATTTAACAGCAATTCGGATTGATGAACCAGTCTCGAAGATTGTGGCTTCGTTGTTGGGAAAACCGGAATTGGCGCTGTGTCTTGTGGGATGCGATCGACCTTTTAACCTCACCGGTGGCGAAGCCGGAATTAACCCGATCGGTCGTCCATCTCTTCCCATCATCGGCACTTTCAGCACTGGCAACTACTTTCCCTGGTACTACTTAATTTTACTATTAGTTGTCTTCGCTTACTTCATGATTTCGCGGCTGCGAGACTCCCGTTTAGGACGAGCCTGGAATGCCATGCGCGAAGATGAATTAGCCGCTAGTGCGATGGGCATTAACCTCGTCAAAACCAAACTTTCGGCTTTTGCAATGGGAGCGACGTTTTCGGGGTTTGCAGGCGCATTTTACGCCGCTTATATCAGCGCCATTTTCCCCAGCGTCTTCGATTTTTCAGTCTCGGTAATCATCCTATGTATGGTAATTTTAGGAGGCTTGGGCAACATGACCGGAGTGATTTTAGGTGGTATCATTATCATGTCTGCCGATCGACTTTATTTACCCCAACTCGCCCAAGTCCTCAAAGGTTTTATGAATACTTTTGTACTGCCGAGAATTGCAATTCCACAGTTGGCCGACTTTCTGGCTACCAGTTTAGACCCGATTCAAATGCGTTTATTTTTATTTGGGCTAACTCTAGTTGTCATGATGATTGTCCGACCAGAAGGTCTGATTCCTGATAAAATTCATCAAGCTGAACTGCATTCTGAGGATGACGCAATTAATGAATCTTTAGCAGATGCCAGAAGTCAATAGTTATATTATGTCTGGTTAAATAGACGAGGACTAAAGCATCACATCAGGTAGGGTGCGTCAGTCAGAAAAATTTGATTTTTCGCACTAATCTCAAAACTGACGCACCATACAGCGTCGTTAAACGCAGTTAAAATAAGGTTAAAAAATCAGCAATGAGTAATGTAACTGGGACAGCTTTTGTTGTGGCCGAATTTAGGTCAGAAGAAAATGCAGAAACTGCTCCTCTTTATACTGATAATGTAGTAAAAATTTGGTTGAATGAGGAAACAAAAAGAATTGCCGAAGAAATAGCTCAAAACTCTCCGGCTGCCAAAGAAATGATTAAGTTGCGGACTAAATATTTTGATGATGTTTTGTCCAATCAAATTTTAGCAGGCTGCAAGCAAGTCGTTATTTTAGGCTCTGGTTTGGATACTCGCGCTGCTAGAATGAATGGAGAAGGAGTGCTTTATTTTGAAATAGACGATCGCGCCACACTTGAATTAAAAGAATCAACTTTCAAAGCTCATAAAATTACGGCAAATGTTCGCTACATTCCCGGCGATTACGTGAAAGATGGTTTAATAGCCTTGCTGAAACAGAGTGAATTTGATTTCGATCTACCTACATATTTTTTGTGGGAAGGTAACACAACCCTAATTGCCAAGAAAAATGTAATATTTGTATTGGAACAAATTCGTGACAATTTTAAAGATTTTAAGTTGTCCTTTGATTATATGTCGGAACAGGTGATTGCGAGAACAACTGGCTACCAAGATATTAATGATTACATCGATAAATACGAAAGTATGTATACACCGTGGATTACTGGGTTTGAAAGTATTGAAACTTTGGCTGAGGATCTCAAGCTCAAAATTATTGACAACTTCTCAACAGCGGATTTGCACCAACAATATCGCCCGCACCGTTCGTTAGAATCTAATCTTTTTAAATTCTACTTTGTTTGTACCTTAGAAAATGCAGTAGGGTGCGTCAGTCAAAGTTTTTGACTCAACTCGAACAATTTGTGGCTGACGCACCTTACCAGAGCAAAGACGAGCGGTTCTAATAGGCTAAAAAACATATGTTTAACCCCGCCCGCCGAATCGAATTCGCATTTGACCTCTAACTCTCATGTGGCGAAGCGCCCGTCATCAGAGTTATACTAAATCCGGGTTACTTACCCCCTTTATAATCAGCAGTCTCGTAGGGTGCGTCGCCACGAATGATTTTCGCTATAAACCAATATTAAACGAGCGACGCACCATACAGTTTATAACGGGGA
>JAAUPI010000218.1 GCA_012035135.1 Microcoleus sp. CSU_2_2 | reverse complement strand
GTATTCTCCGCGTCTCTTGCTCCAGTAAATCCAGTCACCGTCGTAAGGCGTTGAATTACCTTTTACCTTGACGTGCCTTATTATCGGCGTTGCTTGGTGTTGGGCTAATTCTAAACCTTCTTCTGTGTAGTCTGCTTTTTATCCCCGCTTTACCCTGTTAGTTGCTACCTAATAGAATAGGGGATATGCTTTTACCGCTGCACTTGCGGACTGGGACTTAGGATAACCCGCACCCAGATGTGTATTTAGTTGTTATGGCTTGAGAGCCATACTAGTCATCTTTGAATATTATTATTCATTTCGACTAAACGAATCGCACTGAATTGGTATTATTGTATCATACTTGCCATGCAAAACTAACGCAGGCACTGAACGCATTAATTTTTCTTCAGGGTATTGAGCCATATCTGCCACAAACTGATAATTCAGCGGTAGATAACGCTGTTCTCTATAGTGGTAAATAGGTAAATATTTCTCCGATTGCCACTTTTCTAACTGTTGCTGTCCCAATATTGGCAGCCAGTGAGATAGAAATTGAAAAGCTGGTGCTAGCAAAACTATTTGTTTTACTGATAATTGTCGTTGGGCTAGCCAAGCGGCTGTCAAACCTCCAAAACTAGAACCAACGATCGTAACTTCTCCTAATTTTTTGACCTTTTCTGTCGCAGATTGCAGCGGTTGAGTTTGCAGAAATTCTGTTTCTATTTGGTGCAACTGGCGAGTGAGGCTGAGTCCGGAAAAATCGTTTTGATTGAGGTCGGGAGTTTTGAGGTCAATTCCCAAGCAAGAAAAGCGATCGCGGAAATATTTTGCTTTAGTTGATTCGGGACTGGAAGCAAAGCCGTGCAAATAAATGTAACTCGAATCAGCGGGTAAATTCATCCCAAATAATTATTATATTTACTAAACAATTATTATAACTTAAACAGGAATTCCTCGCCCAACCTATCTGTAGAGTGCGCGCTTTAAACAATTGACAGTTAAAGGTTGACAGTTTACACATGAAGCGTGAATTTTTCGGATGGGGATTTAAGAAACCCCACCCTAAAGCAATCCACCTTTTTACATTACCTATTTTTAAGCACTTTTCTGTTCCCTAAAATCAGACTGCTGCCCCTCCTCAGTCGTTACCAAATTCCAGCCTTGAGTTCTTAGCTTCTGAAAAGTTGCCCATCCTTTAGAACCACCGGGTTCTAGGTAGTCCAATGCAGCATACTGGGGAAAAGCTGTATAGGGCCGCCATGCTTGACGGGGTTCCGTGCGCAAGTGCAATATCTTTTCTCCATTGCTTCCCAATCGAGGCAACCAACACATTTGTTTTAGCATTTCTAACACTCCATAGTTTCGCAGTAACGGTAATTCGCAAACATCCCAAATTAAACTTTTATACTCCTATAAGCGCTGCTCGGAAAATATAATAGGTAACGGGACGAGTGAGATTTTCACCAATTACCAATTACTGAGGTAGCTGCTGGCATTTAAGTTGATTTGGGTTCCGCAAAGTTTCTAGTTGTTGGCTAGAAAAACATTGCTTCCAAGGAATAAGCAAAACTAATCATTGCTATCCTCGGCTCCAATTTGACTCTCAGTCACAACTTCAAGTCAAAACTAAAAGTCGATCGCAGGAAGCTCCAGTTGAATAAAGCATTCACTTTGCTGGTTTCCCTTGCCTTATAACTACACGCACATTGTTGCTCTTTCCGCATAAAAAAACATCTTTCTACGGTATTAGCTCTATCAGTCAAAAAATGTTACTTAAGTTACAAATATTAAGATTTGTTCGAGGTTTATTTAGTTATTAAAAGTTAAATTAATTTTAATAAAGATCCCTAAATAACGTTTAGTTAATTTGACTACATTTTTATTTATACCATTTCAGGGGTACTTTAGATCCCCGATTTCTTAAAGAAGTCGGGGATCGGAGTATTCTGACTACACAAATCTCGACAGAGAAGTCGCTTTAAAGAGATCGAACTTAAAGCCATTTAATTAGTAACAGGTTACGTACTTTCTCTGTAGCCTAAAATTTTTATATTGATCAGACTTAGGCAGAGACTATACTCTACATAAAACTTATGACTTCCGAAAACTTGGAACAAACTAGAGGCAAACTAGAACGAACTCTTTCACAGCGTATTCAAGCTCTATACCGCTCTGTATTCGGACACCAACCGAGTCAGGTGAGCTGCAATCTTTTGGATAAAAAATTGATAATCATTATCGAAAATGCGATTACTCAACCTGAACAAGTGCTGGCTCAGAATGGTCAGGAAGATTTGGCAAAACAGGTACGTTTAGAACTAGAAACTGTTCTGGAATCGCAACTGAAAGAGTTGATAGAAGAGGTTTTGCGTGTGGAAGTGACGGACTTACTCAATGATGCCACATTGGAGACAGCCCGCACGGGAACGATCGCAATTTTGCAGTCTGTACCTCAAGTTCGCGAGTCTATTTCTAAATCTAAAACTAAAGGAGAAACGGCTGCTAATTAAGATGACGGCGGATAATACTTTCTAAGTCGTCAATATTAAAAGGTTTGGAAAGGTATTCGACGCAGCCTGCTGTTAAAATACGCTCTCTGTCTTCGGTTTTTGCCAGTGCTGTGACCGCTACAAGAGGAATATTTATGAGTTTTGGGTGTTGTTTGATACGGTTCACCAATTCTATACCGTCTATATCCGGTAGGCAGATGTCGAGTACAATTAAGTCTGGAAGTCGATCGACCGCGGCTGAAAGAGCCTCGTATCCATCTACTGCTCCTACGCAGTCGCAGCCGAACATATCGAGTATTTGGGTTAGTAGTTCTAAGTTGTCGTGATTGTCGTCCACAGCCAAAACTAAGGGACGCTTGTCAACCAGCAGTTGACTGCTATTGAAAGACGAAGATTCCAAATCTTTACTCCAATTAGGGTAATTCATAAATGCAGCTCCCCCTGCGATCGAACAGGTTTTGTACGAAGCACTCGTCAAGTGGCAGTCTGGCACTTGATACAGATTGGTTCGTACATATACTTATCTGGTTGACGGTCTTTGCTCGAGTGGCACTGTCAAATAGCACTGCAAGCTGAGGAAAGGACGGTGCAAGCCGATCGAGGTAGATGATATCTCATTCTACCGATCTTCCTAGCAATTACCAACTCAGCAATAGTTTCATGAGCTGGTAGGATGCGTCAGCTTTTTGCATCTATTCGAGTGCTGGGAAAATTCCGCGACTGACGCACTCTATCCTCATTACTTCGATCAACAGCGATCGTGAGGAGTAGCTACATATTTTCAGGCTACTACCAACACTAGAGGGCGTTGGTCATACTTGAATCTACTTAAAGGAACATTTTATGCGGTCTTGGAGATAAAAAAGGATGCCTCGGAGAAAAATTAAAAAAACATCAAGCTCAGCTCTGGAACAAGAGATTTTACTAAATCGAATTACTAATAGTATCCGTAACTCTTTAGAACTGCAAGAGATTTTGACGACAATTGTACGCAATTTCCGATATTTATCAGGAACCTCAACTCCAATCTTTATCTTCAGATTTTATAGAAGCTTCTATGCTAAATCCTGAGTTTTTGGAAATAGAAATTACCGAGAGTGCTGCTATGACAGATGTGAATTTTACGGTGTCGGTATTGCAGCAGTTGCTGCAAATGGGAATTCGCATTTCTCTGGATGATTTTGGCACTGGTTATTCTTCGCTGTGGTCTCTCCAAAACTTACCACTAAACAGTTTGAAAATAGATCGATTGGCGGAGGCAACCCAATTGTACATCGCCAATAAAATATGGCCAAGAGAATAATAACTGATTGGAACTCGCCTGTACTCATAGCATTGTTAATTAATTGGTTAATACCTCAATCTCCCCATCTCCCCCTCTCCCCCTCTCCCCCTCTTCTCCTTAGCATTCAGAAATTTAGCAAACTATGCGATGTGAATTGTGCGATCGAGAGATGGAAGCATTAACCGCCCATCACCTGATCCCCAAACAAAACACCAAGCGGAAAAATGAAGATCCAGGCCCAACTATCGACATTTGTTCGGCCTGTCACCGCCAAATTCACTCTTTATTTGACAACAAATATCTAGCTGTAGAACTTAACTCTGTCGAAAAGCTAAAAAACGACCCTCAACTCCAGAAATTTGTCTCGTGGGTTCAGAAACAAAAGCCAGACAAAAAGATTCAAGTGCGCGGGAAAAAAACTTAAGCAACCAACTGTATAATAATTTTTCAAACAAATAGCGATCGCAGCGCCCGAAATCAAGTATAGTAGTTTACTTAGTCAGAACCGAGTGTCAGCTACGATCATGAACCTCACCTCCCTAGAACTCGCAAAAGATCGATCGCTCATCTTTAAAAAATTCCTGCAAATCGAAATTGATGTCAAAGCTAACTCAAGCAAACTAGCCTTTTTAGACCGTGGTGTTCAAACCTCGCCTTACCGCCAACACATTTCAAATTATCCCAATTACCTCAAACAAAAACCAGACGATTTCAAAGTAATTAGTTTCATTCCCCCAGACAATAGTTTGCTCCAGCCTAGTCCCTTTCCCAGCCTCGGAGAAATCGCTCAAATTAACACTGAAGCTTTAAACTTTCTCCACGAAGACATCAAACAAGCCTGTGTTTGCATTGGGACTTTTGTTGACGGGGAAATGCATGGGCAGTGGCTGGGAAAAAACCCACTTACCAAAGCTCAGTTTTGGAGTGCCACTAAAATTATCCCCCTGCTCAATATCATCTCTCAAATAAATACTAAATACCCAGAGTGCAATATTAATAACTGCGTGGTTAGAGATGCAGACGAGCGCAAACACGATATTTACTTCTACGAGTTAGCAAGAGATATGATTAGCTATACCGAAAACATCGCCAGTTCAAATTCGTTGGCTGCCATGTTCAAACGCTTTGATACTCGTGCAGGAATTGAACAGTGGGTGAAAACAACTACTGGTAATAAAGACCTAAATTTTCGCAGCGATTATGGCGATCTACCTTATGTCAAAAACCCAAAAATTTTTGATTTAATCAAACAACAAGTGCTGCTAACAGCCGCCCAAAACAGCATCGAACAAAGTAATCTCATTTCTGCTTATGACTTGACCAGATTAATTGCAATGTTAGGATGGCATCACCACATCGAACAGCGATCGCGCTTGCTAGGTGCTCAGTGGAAAAGCCTAGAAAGCATTGTCAGAGCAATGGGACATGACACCGCGAGATACGCGGATGAAGCCATCAAAACTTTGGGCATGGATAAAGTCATCAGTTTCCCTGTAATTATTTCAAAATTAGGTCAGGGAGTGAGTTCGAGCCGGGGTACAATAGAAACAGTTTATGCGGCCTTAATCTGGTTTGTGGACGATCGCCCAAAGGTGGTGTCGAAGCCAGTAAAACTCAGAACTTTAGTAATGACTTTGAGGGGTGCGAAAGTTTTAGATGGTGCCACTAGTGGCGAACGGAAGGCAATCGAACTCGACGCCAGAATCTGCGCCGAAGTTACCGAAATTCTCCGCCGATTGTGTGCCGAAGAATTTGCTTAAAGTGGGGGTAAATTAGATCCCAACTTGTTGAAGAAGTCGAGTGTCTTGGTATTCTGTTTTTTCACTTAGAAGGGCTGTGAAACTTGCGGTAAAGCATCGCCTCCACCGGCTTTCCTCCCCGCAAATGTCTCTCGATTACGGCGGCAACTTCCTCCCCACAAACGCGGCTGTACCAAACCTTTTCTGGCATCACCAATACCATCGGCCCGTTGCCACACTGTCCCAAACAACTGCTAGCAACAACTTCAACTTCTGAACCAGACAACTTCTTAAAAGCTGCCAGTACCTTAGCTGCACCTTGTTTGCGACAAGTGCGGTTTTGACAGACAAGAACTTGCCTCGGAGATTCGATAATTTTCATGTTTTTTACTTGCCAACTCTCCCAAGATATGCTATTTTGTTATCATGGGAATAGGTGCGGCCATATATACTCTAAATTTTAAGGTTCAAATGTCAGGTGCGCAGCGCGCACCCCACGCTTAATCTGCGGACAAACCTTTGCCTGCCAACCAAGCTCGATCGAACAACCTTGATTGATACCGCGCCCCCCCATCGCACAGTACCGTCACAATAGTATGACCAGGCCCCATTTGCTTCGCCAAAGCCACAGCCGCCCCCACATTAATTCCCACAGAACCGCCCATAAACAGCCCATCTTTTCTCAGCAGTTGGTAAACCACCCGGACAGCTTCAGGATCGTCAATTTGCAGAGCATCATCTACCGGAACATCTTCCATATTGGCAGTGACGCGGCTAGTCCCAATTCCCTCAGTAATCGAACTGCCTTCAGTCTTAATTTCCCCGGTTTTGAAATAACTGTAAAGCCCGCTGCCCATTGGATCTGCCAAAACAGTTTGAATCGCGGGATTTTTGGATTTCAGAAACATTGCCACGCCAGCAAAAGTCCCGCCAGTACCCGTTGCAGCCACCCAAGCATCAACTTTCCCATCGGTTTGTTCCCAGATTTCCGGCCCCGTTGTCTCGTAATGAGCGCGGCGGTTGGCTAAATTGTCAAATTGATTAGCCCAGACTGCATTTTCCATTTCCGCAGCCAATCTTCCCGAAAGTTTGACATAATTATTTGGGTCTTTGTAAGGGACGGCAGGAACTGTTCTAACTTCCGCACCCAATGTTCTCAAAGCGTCTATTTTTTCTTGAGATTGGGTATCGGGAATCACGATCAAACATTTGTAACCTCTGGCATTGCAAATGTGTGCCAAACCGATGCCAGTATTGCCGGCAGTGCCTTCAACTACTGTTCCCCCCGGTTTCAGCAAGCCTTTTTCTTCTGCATCTTTGATGATGTATAAAGCAGCCCTATCTTTGACGGAACCACCAGGATTGAGGAATTCTGCTTTGCCAAGAATTTCGCAGCCAGTTTCATCGCTGAAGCTGTTTAAGCGAATTAACGGTGTGTTGCCGATCGTACCTACAAAGCCGTTTTTGATATCCATATTTTTTGAGTATTTGCATCCTATTTATTAGGTTTTACAGTAATTTGATATTTATTGCTACCACTGCTACCAAATCTTGCTCATATTAAGTACAAAACCCGGCAAAACCGGATCGCCACTGACTGTCGCCGGATTTTCCAAACATTCCTCTGGCAAATTAGGACGATAAATGTAAACTCGGCGATTTTTGCGATCGATTAACCAGCCCAGCCGCACTCCTGGTTCTCTCATATATTCTTGCATTTTTTCTTGCAGCGGCTTAAGATTGTCAGAAGCAGACCTCAGTTCAACTACAAAATCCGGGCAAATCGGGGCGAATTTTTGCTTTTGTTCGGCTGACAAAGCATTCCATCTTGCCAATGTTATCCAAGCAGCATCGGGCGACTTTTCTGCCCCTGTTGACAGAGTAAATCCTGTACTCGAAGTAAACGCTAAGCCTGTACCATTTTGTTCTGCCCAAACCCACAGAGGCCCAAATATATTGCCTTCTCGGTTTCCAGTCTCCGAACCAGTAGGAGGCATAATTAGCAATTCTCCCGACTGATTGCGTTCAATGCGTAAATCCCGATTGATTTGACAGAACTCAAAAAAATCATCATCTGTCATTTGTAATTTTGGTGGTATTCGCAACACGATTTTTGATGTCAACATAATTGATTTCCTCGATCGCTGCTTCCATACTTCAGCTTACCAAATCTTGCTCATATTGAGTACAAAACCAGGCAAAACCGGATCGCCACTGACTGTCGCCGGATTTTCCAAACATTCCTCTGGCAAATTAGGATGATAAATGTAAACTCGGCGATTTTTGCGATCGATTAACCAGCCCAGCCGCACTCCTGGTTCTCTCATATATGCTTGCATTTTTTCTTGCAGCGGCTTAAGATTGTCAGAAGCAGACCTCAGTTCAACTACAAAATCCGGGCAAATCGGTGCAAATTTATCTTGCTCTTCTTGAGATAAAGCATTCCAGCGTTCCAGTTTAATCCACGAGGCATCTGGAGACTTGTCGCCCATTAAAAGCTTAAATCCCGTACTGGAGTCAAAACAAATCCCAGTTCCGTCTTGTCGAGCCCAAATATACAATTCTCCGAAGACGCTACCGCTGCGATTTCCTGTTGTTCCACCAGTGGGAGGTGCCAATATGATCTCTCCTAATTGATTGCGTTCAATGCGTAAATCCCGATTGATTTGACAGAAATCAAAAAAATCATCATCTGTCATTTGTAATTTTGGTGGTATTCGCAACACGATTGCTGATGTCAACATAATTGATTTCCTCGATCGCTTGGTTCCCTTTGTGCTAGCCTGTATGGTGCATCAGTCTTGAGGTTATTACCAAAAATTCGGGTTTTACCAACTGACGCACCCTACTAATTGTGCTAGTTGCGTAATTTTTGACCTATTTATTCGGCTGAGGAGTCATCCGCAAATAAGGCTTAATTGGCGTATAACCTTTCGGAAATTTCTCTTCCAACTCTTTCGGATCGGTAATCGAAGGTACGATTACACAATCGTCGCCATCTTTCCAATCTACAGGAGTAGCAACGCTGTATTTGTCCGTAAGTTGCAGCGAATCAATTACTCGCAGAATTTCATTGAAATTCCGTCCCGTGCTCGCCGGGTAAGTAATGCTCAAACGCAGTTTCTTTTCCGGATCAATCACAAAAACAGTGCGGATTGTGAGGTTGTTCAGGGAGTTGGGATGGATCATATCGTAAATGTCTGAGACTTTGCGATCGCCATCCGCTAAAATCGGATAATTGAGAGTGACATTTTGAGTTTCCTCAATATCTTTAATCCAGCCCATGTGAGAATCCACATCATCGACACTGAGAGCAATGGTTTTGACGCCGCGCTTTTCAAATTCAGACTTGAGACGGGCGACAGCACCTAGTTCTGTAGTGCACACTGGAGTATAATCCTTGGGATGGGAAAACAAGACGACCCAGCTATCACCAGCCCAGTCGTAGAAATTGATTTCCCCTTCAGAGGAGGCTTGGGTAAAGTTGGGTACTGTATCGCCTAATCGCAGAGACATAACTGATTTCCTCTAATTGTATTTAAGGATGATTCTCTATCATCTCACAATCCTCCGATTTCTCGATCGAGCTGTAAATGATTATGAACTTTTTGGGCCAGCGATCGCCAATTAGACTAATCTAATGATTTATATAGTGCGTCTAAATCCTTCGTACAAATATGTAGGGGTAGTGCCCCCGTGCCTACCCCGAAAGTAGGGCTAGGTGACCCGGTGCCCGTCCGCCTAAACCGAATGAC
>JAAUPI010000217.1 GCA_012035135.1 Microcoleus sp. CSU_2_2 | reverse complement strand
ACGTCAATCCGTTCTTGGGTATTGAGTGCATTGAGTGCAGAAACCGGGTTTTTTCGACAATCTATTGTTGCAGCCGACAGTAACAGTAAAAACCCGGTTTCTTTGGTATTGATACCTGAGTGCAGAAACCGAGTTTGGGACTTCTTTTATTTTAATCGGCCCACCCGGACACGGCAGTGCCGTGTCCCTACAATGGGAGACGATCGACCCGGATTTAGTATGAGTCATATGCCCTTCTGGTAGTTACAGCAGATTGCAGATTTATGACGTACATTCAACAACCCCGTAGGGACACGGCACTGCCGTGTCCTTACCTTTTTTGTGTACCTCACATACTTGAAAAAAGCTGTATTTTTCAAATTTCAAAACTGTTCTGTAAGGAACAGTTTTTTGGTATTATTTGACACTTGCTTTTTCTAGCAACTTAGCAGCTAAAAACCTTATATATCATTGATTTTTGCCTGTTACGTATATTTACGTAGAAATTTGCGGTATACCAAAATACTGCTATTTGTTGCGAATTCGTTACAATGAACTTTTCAAATCGAATCTTGAAAAACCCTCTCCTCACCTGATCGAAAGCCAACAAACTAGCCGCTTAGCTGGGGTCGAAAATAGCTTGAAATATTTGGACAATTGAGAATCAAGAGGGTAATAACTAGGATTCGATATTAAGTAAACGTTCGACTCAGCAAATCCGCAATCTGCCGATCGATATTGGTTTGATGAAAACGTTGAGTAGCTATCTCGCAGGCAGATTTGGCGATCGCGATCGTATACTCAGGTCGATCGTAACAGGTATTAATCACTTCTGCGAGTAGATCTGGCTTGCCGGGAGGAACCAAAAAGCCATTGATGCCCGGTTCTATTAATTCAATAGCACCTCCAGATTGAGCAGCAACTATAGGTTTACCACACAGCATCGCCTCGACAATAACTCTACCAAAAGGTTCGGGTGCGGTTGAGGTATGTGCAACTAAATCGCAAACGCCCATTAACTGCGGAATATCCGAACGAAATCCTAAAAACTTAACTCGATCTTCAAGTACCAATTCTGTCACTTGTTTGTGTAATTGCCGGACATAATCCTGCTCGCCAAAGAGCGCATCACCGACGAAAATTGCTGTGACATTTTTCTGGCAGTGGGTAAGTGCTTCAATTAAAATATGTTGACCTTTCCAAGGTGACAATCGGCTGAAATGACCTACTACAAATTTCCCCTCAAGTTCTAGCTGTGTCTTGAGTTGGCTAACATTAGTGCGATCGATCTGATAGACTTGAGGATCGAAGCCATTGTAAACGACATCAATGATGTCCGATCGTCCTCCTGCTTCTAGAAAAGCAGCCTGACTGGCCTTAGAATTAGCAATAACTAATGATGCAAAGCGATTAGCCAAAGTTACAGCTACTTTTAAGTTAGTTGGACTGAAATGGTCTGTAGATAAAATATCATGCAAATGATACACCAGAGGGCGGCGACTCAAAAAGCTAGCTAATGCGCCAACAACTAGAGCTTTTTGCGTGTTGGCATAGATTAAATCGTATTGACGAGCTTTTTGCACAACTTTAGCAATCAAAGGCAGCAGGGCGGTTACACTACTTAAACTCTGGGTAAAGCTGCTTTCTTTCCGAACTTTTATTGCTTCAGTCGCTAACACTTCAACCGGAATTTGGTTTTGCTCTAGTAATTGCCTAAAAGCACCATCTACAAATAAGCCAACGAGACAGCTATCTCGATAAGGTTTGGCAATATCTATCAGGCAAAGTTCTGCGCCTCCTGGCTTTCCGCTCTGATCTAAAAATAGTATTTTCATCTGTTTTTTGTACCTATAGAACTTACGGATTGTCACAGTTTAACAAGGCTTTGAGATTGCTTCATATCAATTCTGGTTGTATGGGAATGATTAAACCGCAGAGGACGCAAAGAACACACAGCCTCCAGAAGAGAGAGATGAATAATACTAAATCCGGGTATAATACTCCCTTGATGCCAAAAGTATTAAAGTAGGGTGCGTCGCCATCGACAATTCTAGCTATTGACAACCATTTAGTAGCGACGCACCACTGTCATCATCAAGGGGGTAAATAACCAGGATTTGGGATAATTCTGATACTAACGGATTTGAGATCGCGACCTTATAAAGGATATACTGACAATCTCAAAAACCCGCCCTGGTCGAGATACAGCAGATTGCAGGTTTCTGAGGTACATTCAATAGCCTGTAGGGACATGGTGCGGACTTCGCATACCTGAAAAATGCTGTATTTACTTTTCCCATCTATTCTAATTATTTTTCTCCTCACTCTAACAACACTTTTCTAACTTTTTGCGCAATTTTTTTCCAATCGAAATTCATAGCAGCGTATTCCCGACACGCTTCTCTAGAAGGCATCGGCATTTTTCCAATTAGCAATTCTTCCAAACGTTCAGCAATAGCTTTCGCCTCTGTAGAAGCAGCAATCAAACAGGGTGAAAATGGCTCTAAAATTTCCGGCATTCCACCCACAGGAGTACATAGCGCTGGAGTTCCGCAGGCGAGGGATTCTAGCACCGATAATCCAAACCCTTCTAAAGATTGACTTGGCATTACACTTAAATCGGCGGCTTGGTAAGCTATAGGTAGTTGGTCATCTGGCAAAAAGCCAAGAAATTTAACGTTATCATTGAGTCCCAAATCTGTTACTTGTTGTTCAAGTTCTCCTCGTAGTGGACCTTTTCCAGCGATCGCCAACCAGATATCGGGAATTTGAGGTTTAATGATTGCTATAGCCATCAATAGCTTATCAAGTCCAACTCGATTAACTAAGCGACGCGCTGTAAATACAATCGGGCGATTTTCAGGCCAATCGAGTTGCTTGCGGGCTTCAGGGCGCGATCGATCGAGTTGAAATCGCGAAAGATCGACACCGCCGGGAATTACGTATATTTTATTCCAAGGAACTTGATACTCTTGATGTAAAATATCACCAAATGCTTTGCTGAGAACGATAAATCGATCGCAACGACGATAAACTCTATCTTCGATCCAGTGCTTCAAAAAAACGCTCAGTTTACCAGCACCCTCTTGTTTGCTTTCCAAAGCCCAAGGCCCGTGAAAGGAAAAAGTAACGGGAACCCCTTTAGGTAAAACTTGCAACAGAGGAAAACTATATAGTGCAAAATGCAGATTAATTGCATCTGGTTTTGCAGATTTTCGCTGCAAAAAATTGGAGCGAATCAGCCAAAGTCTTTCCCAGAGTCGGTGTTCGGGTTCAGCTAAATTAGTGAGTTTTACGCCATAGTTTGACTGAGTTTCTGGCAGACCGACTCCACACAATTCTACTCGATCTTGACTGGCTGCTAACTGGTGTGTAAGCTCATATACATACCGATCGAGACCTCCCGGTGTTTTGGGAAACCATCCGATCCCAATGCACAGAATATTGGCTGGCGTAGTGGCAGGGTTACTTGTATAGTTTTCCACTTGGTTGTTTGCAAATATACATTAAATTTACATTGATCTACTCACCGCCCTTTCACGTGCGGTGATTCTTGATGCGACCTTGAGTGATGGTGTCGAAAAAGACCGGGTTTTAACCCAGTTTTCTGATAACTAAGATATCCTGATTATAGCTGTATATTCCCCAGCGCGATTATGAAAAATCGATTTTTGTTCCTAGTAAACAAATTATGGCAAAAACAGCGGTTGTTCATCCAGAAACTGTATCATTCCCTGAATAATTTTCAGCCGATCGCCCTGAATCGCCAACATCGCAGGATGGGTTTCCCATCCAAGGCGATCGCAGGAACCATCATCTTTATTTTAACTGCATTGTCCGTAACTGCACTATCCGTAACTTCAAACCCTTTACCCAATATCTCCTACAAAACATCTTGGATCGGTAACACCTTTGGCGGTGGTAGTAAGTGGGTACAAATTCAAATCAGTTCCATGTACGTGGCAGGCGATGGCACTGTTTACACCAATAGCGTGTGGGACGAAGCGGGCAGAGAAGCCGGAATTTATAAAGATGGAGATGCGATCGCCAAAGCTAGCAATCTTCATGGATGGGGAAGAACAGGAGGAGAAGCTGTTACGGCAAATAGTAAATACCTTTATATTGCTATGACACAGGGGGCAATAGAGAGGATGGTAATTCAAGATTATCCCCCTTCTCAAACAAACTGGTATTGTGTCAGACGCTACAATTTATCAGGAGAACCCGCTCCCTTTGCAGGTGGCCGTGGTTACGATCGAAGTATGTTAGTTGTTAGTACCTCCGGTCCAGTAACTGGATTAGCTAATGCTGGCAGCGAACTTTATCTCAGCGATAGTGCCGCTAACCGCATCCGCGTTTATGATAGCGAAACCCTCGCAGAGTTGCGAAATTGGTCGATCGATCGCCCTAAACAAATAGCTGTAGATACTCAAAGTAACCTATGGATTCTACAAGGGAAAGACGCTACTAATCCTCCCAAGATTCTGCATTATTCCAAGACAGGAACCTTATTATCCCAGAAAATTACCGATGTTGTAGACCCTACAGCCCTGGCGATCGATCCTCAAGGTAGGCTATTAGTTGCAGAAAACGGCCCTCGTCAACAAGTGCTGATTTACGACATCTCAGGAACCCCTAAATTAATTGGGACTTTGGGTACTCCAGGCGGTATCTATGCTGGCACTAAAGGAGAAGTTGGAGAACTTAAACTCAACGGTTTAACAGGAGTGGGTACGGATAAAGCGGGAAATATCTACGTTAGTAATGATGGTTTCGGTAATTCAGGAACCGACTTGAGAAAGTTCTCCCCTCTCGGAAAAATGCAGTGGCAATTATTGGGTTTACAATTCGTAGATAATGCCGATGCCGATCGAGGTACGGATGGACTGGATGTGTTCACCAAACACGAACATTTCATGATGGATTATAGTAAATCGAAAGGACAGGAATGGACTTACAAAAGCTATACTGTCGATAAATTCCGCTACCCTGACGATCCGCGACTGCACAACCAAAACCATTCGGCTGCCTCAGTTTTTGTCCGTCGAATTAAAGATCGACGTTTCTTATATCTCACGGGAATGTTTGCCCACCAGATTAGCATCTACCGTTTTGATGGAGAAATTGCAGTTCCCAGTGCCATCTTTGCGAGGAATCATTCTACCTGGCCAACCAATCAACCCGCGAAGGGAAGCTGGTTGTGGCATGACAAAAACGGAGATGGCTCAATTCAAAGCAATGAATATGAAAGTTTAGGTGCAGAAGATGATTCGATCTGGGGTTGGGAAGTAGATAGTAATGGGGATGTTTGGCAAGCATCTGAATCTGGGACGATCGGGCATTATTCTTGTCAAGGATTAGATACCTATGGCACTCCCATCTACAATGCTGCCACTTCCGAAAAAATACCGATGCCAGCACCTTTTAAGAGCTTAACCAGGATTAAGTATTTCCCAGAAACCGATACCATGTATCTGACAGGTTATACCAATGAGCGCCCGCATATTGGCAAAGAATGGGGTACCGTCGGTACGGAGATTGTACGCTACGATAATTGGAGCAAAAGTCGGAATATTCGCTGGCGTTTAGCTCTTCCCTATCAGCCTTCAGATAACCCCGATCCTAGTGCCAAGTCTTTTATAGTTATTAAGGCGATCGATGTAGTAGGAGATAGGGTTTTTGCCGTTAGTTCTAAAACGGCCGAAGTTTATGTTTACGATACTGCAACGGGAAGCTCGATCGCTCAGTTAAAACCGGGTATAGAGGTGGCAGGTGAGAGTGGTTGGGTAGATATCCCCTACGGATTAAGAGCTTTTCAGAGAAGCAATGGTGAGTATCTGGTATTTGTAGAGGAAGATGCAAAAGCCAAGGTGATTATGTATCGACTCGGACAAAGAGAATGAACGTTCAGGCTTCGTAAGCGATCGAATTATCTTAGAAAATCTCAGTCTAGAGAACACCCAAATTTTACTGCTACTCAAGCTTGCAAACTTTATTTTGTTTCCATACCGGAGCACTCGCAATACAATTCCACTGTCTTCTTAACCATCAATTCCAGATCGAATGCCACGGAGGCAAACTCCGCACAGTTTTTGTCCATCTGCAAGCGAAAATCCTTGTTTGTCAGATTTTGGATGGCCTTTGATAAAGCCCCTGGATCGTCAAAGGGAACGATATAACCTGTTTTTCCTTCCTCAATCTGATCCAGAGCTCCTCCTCCCGGTGTCCGAATTGGAACTGTTCCACAGCACATCGCTTCCGCCACCACTAGAGCAAACCCCTCCGAGCGGCTTGGCAAAGCAAAAATGTCTGATGTCCAATATACTTCCCGCAACTCCTCCACATACCCCGAAAAAAGAAAGCAACGTGAATCATCCTCACTAGCAAAGGCATATTCCTTAATCTGCTGCTCCTGATTCCCAGAACCCACAAAAAAACACTTCAAAGACATTTCAGGAACAGAATTTCTTGCTTGTCTAACGGCGTCGATCAAAATATCGTGACCTTTATTCCAATTGCATCTCCCTACAAGAGAACATACCAGGTCTTTTTCTTCAAATCCAAACTTTTCCCGTACCTTTTGTCGCTCTTCACGACTGGGAGGACGAAAATATTTGGTATCGATTCCAGCTATCATCTTACGAACCTTAGTTTTATGAAATCCCAAATCTTGGATCAAAAATCTTTCAATATCTGAAGATAGTGCAATAAAGGCTTTTGGGGAAAAGGTTCTCAAATATATCTGGTATTTTCTGATTTTTGGTCGCAATACGGTGTCCTTCAGTAGGGTTGGATCGTCACCATGTACTGATGGATGAAAGGTAGCAACACAATCTACGCCAGTGATGATTTTGAGGATGCGGGCCAGAATCAACATCGCGTATCCATGTACGTGAAACAGGGAAATCTCATATTTTTTTATGAGTTCCTCGATCCGAGTAATATTACCAAAACTGGGAAAAAAAGGTTTCATATCCTCAAAGATCGCCCAGTCTTCTGATAAGTCTTTGAGTGCTTCGTAGCGGCGGACAGAACCTGCATCATAATTCACTGGTCCCGTAATCAGGACGACCTTCCACCCAATCCCTTTCAAACCACGAATCAGACTCTCACAATGGGAGGCAACCCCATCATTACAATCGACACGCTTTAAGAGAAATCCTACTGTTTTTTGTTTGTCCATTTTTGGTTTTTTTCCTCGCAAACTGTTAGCGTCGAGCCAAATTTTTTGACTGATATTGTGTCCAGCAGCATCGGTTTTGAATATTTGTAGGGGCGAAGCATTCGGGCGATAATTTCTGCAATAAATTTCAAATTTTATGCCCGAATGCTTCGCCCAGCCCTACGCAACTGATACAACCGGACATGATATGATACTGTCGTAAAAGTGTGACAATAATTCCTGATAAATCTTACCACATTCAAGAAGCAATGACAACTTTTTTTCTAAGATAAAATTTATGTACTAACAACCTAATTTTGTCATATTGTTAGCCATGAAACTCAAAAATTACAACTCATTTTAAGCCGGAGATCTGTTGATATTGGTAGTGCTTTTTAGCTGCCATCCCCATACCCAAAAATCCCCAGAAAACCATGCCAGAGATCCCAACTATCACATTTGAACCAGCTAGCATTGGCAGGAAACCAATAACAATAGCGCGAGCAGCACTGGCAAACGGATCGGACCTGGGTTTAGTGCCTTGGAACAGGCTATAAAAACTTAAGATTATCCCGCCTACATAAGGAATTGCCCCCATCCAACCCAAGGTCAAAAGTAGTTCGATAATTCCACTATCGATCGGCTGGAGAGTTCCATTTCCTTTACCAATCACCTCGCCCAACGCTAGATTTAATGTTCTGCCATAAAGTTCTGCTCTGTCCTTAGCACTTTGATCGTCTTTAACATTAGACAAAGAAGTTACGCGAGACTGAATAACTTTGGAAAACGGCTCAACTGTAGATAAGGGCAAAATACAGATGAAGATTGTCACTATCAAAGCAATTAACCGCATCTGAAACGTCCCTTTTAGAGAAGTAATGAGGGTGATTAAAGCTACGAGAAAACCTCCCCAAGCTGTGCGAACCGATGTTAGTAAAACAGACAAAATACCAACTGCTAAACCAGGACCCCGCAAAGGCCCTTTACCGATAAATAGCAAGATATTTCCCGCTATCATTACTACTGCAAACTGTAAGGGCGCATTCATGGTACTCCACACCCGAAGTCCCTGGGGTTCTGGTTTTCCCATGCTGGTATATAGTTTGGTTTGTATCAACCAGAAGCAATCCCACTCAGGCGCAACTAAGTATTGATAAACACCATAGGATGCTGTTATTAACACGCACCAGAGGAAGGCGCGCTGAATGTTTTGTCGGTAGCTGGGGTAATCCCGCCAGTTCACAAATAGGTGGAAACTAAACAGAATGGGGCTGACCCAAGTCATCAAAGAGACGATCGCCGGTACGGGCGAGCCATTAATCATACCGACTAGAAAACCATAAAACACACCCATAGCAGATAGGATAAAAGGTAAGCCACCTTGTTTGCTCGCTTTGGGAAGGTTGCGGTATAAAGTTACGACGGTAATCATTGCCACCAGTGGAGGGGCTAACAACATGGGACTGGGATCGGTAAAACCGCTCCGCAAATCCGACACGCGGCGAATAAAAGGTGTGAGGAAAAACACCCACCAAGTGAAACCTACATAGAGAATGGGATACCGCAAATATAGGAAAAGGCCAACGGCAAGAGAACCCGCCGGAAATATAAGGTTTAGAACCTTACCAAGACCTGCTACAAGGCATAAAGTAGTAATCATTAATAGTCCCAAGATTGCCATCCAAGCTGCCTGGGGTTGTAGTGTCAGAGAAAAGCTTTGTTTTCGAGAGTTATTCGGAATTCCTTGCATTTAAATCGTTACTCACTACTTTTTAGGGTTGCGCCATCTTTCACTAAGTTTTAGGTTTAAGTCTTAGCTTTTAGGAATCTTTAAATATCATGCCCGATCAATCGCTGATAATATACGTAGGTTGGGTTGAAGAATGAAACCCAACACTTTCTTTTAGTTGATGTTGGGCGGAGCGTTTAGCGGAGGGGTCACTTTGTTCAACCAACCTACATATCAGGATTTTACTACCATATTAAGGGTAATCGATCGTCCAGAATATTATACCAAATCCGGGTTACTTACCCCTTTTATAATCTCGTAAATGTAGTAAATGTAGGGTGCGTCGCTACGAACAACTCTCGTTGCTATTGGGAGATCTCATAGCGACGCACCATACCAATTA
>JAAUPI010000216.1 GCA_012035135.1 Microcoleus sp. CSU_2_2 | reverse complement strand
TGCTAGTCGCATTCAGACTCTCCATTTTTTAACGATTGCAATCATTCTCGCTTGTTCACCCTTTTGACTATATGATACTACCCTTGCTTACTCTTGCTTACAAACTTAATAAAGTTTTATAATACTTTACTGATTCTAAAACTTGCGTCCAGGACTAATTTCGTTAAATCAAACAGCCCTGCCATCTCCCCATCTCCCCATCTCCCCATCTCCCCTGCAAGTTTCTTAGCAGCCAATGGTTGCTACAATCGGGAAAGGTAAACGTTGTGGCTCACACTACCACCCCTAATTCTGCAAACTAAGGCTAATTAGTAACATCCTCCCGACGTTGATGCGTAGCATACAACGCGGGCTTCCTAAGAGATCGCTCTTGGAATCTTCGAGCTTCCTAGCCAGTTGTCTAGACACTGTTTCCAATGCCCCCGACACCTCGGCTCCACTCGCAATTTCAACACCCGATCGACCACGGCCACATATAACCTGACCACTTGCAATATCTCTCTGCTTGACTGACCCACACTTATGGCACTCATGAATCCTGACACTCAAATCCTTATTTACCCTGGCTCCAGAGTCAGGACAAGTTTGGGATGTTCCATTTGGGTCAACCTTGCCATAGTAGACACCGCGTTTGAAGCTAACCCAGGGCAGAACTTGATTCACCAATTATCCCAATCCAGCATCAAGGGTGTGTTTGCCCAATATGCCTTTGGCGATAATCCAAAAGTCCAAGTCTTCGACAAAAATCATCCCAGCGTTATCGCACAGATGATGAGCCAACTTGAACTGCCAATCCAAACGAGATGCTGCAATTTGTTCATGAACTTTGCCAATTTTCCGGATCAGTTTGGCACGAGTGTTAGACCACTTCTGTTTCCGTTTCAAACATCATTGCAGCAATTCAAGCTGGCGGTGAAGTCGATCGAAGAAACGTGGTCTACAAATCTGTTTGCCATCATTGCAAACATATTCCAATTCTAGCCTATTTAAGTAGGTTGGTAGCATTACTTAAATGCTCAACTCAGGGGCATCGAACCCCGTCGTCTCCTGCGGGATGTCCGTGTATCGCGACGCTGACCGAAAATTTGGGATACAAGCCCCTGCTTCGGCGGTCGGCTTTAAATTTCTTTAAACCTTCCTAATTCTATCAGCAAAGCCTATAATAGAGCAAAGTAAACAACAGAAAATAATGAAAGCAAGGTATCAGTACAGATTCTACCCAACCGACCAACAGAAACAGAGCTTGGCTCAATTGTTTGGTTGTGTTCGAGTCGTCTGGAATGATGCCCTTGCACTTTGTAAACAATCCGAGAAAAAACCCAAATCAGTAGAACTTCAGAAGAGCGTAATTACTCAGGCAAAACAGACTGAAAAAAGAGCCTGGTTAAGTGAAGTATCTAATATCCCTTTACAGCAGTCTGTAGCCGATCTAGAAACAGCTTTCAAGAACTTTTTCGACTCCTGTAAAGGTTCGAGAAAGGGCAGTAAAGTTGGGTATCCTAAGTTCAAAAAAAGGACTAACAGCCAGTCGGCCAGACAGAGACGAGAACGCAGCGAGAAACATAGAGAAAGTCGGGATAGGGCATTGCCACGACTCTAAATGGGCGCTCCAGACAGAGTAAGACTACGACCGTAGCATCAGTCGATGAAGCGTCAAGAATCACCGCACTTTTAGGGCGGTGAGTATGTCAATCCTTGTACAGGTACAACGCGGGACTTACAGCCTCCCGAACCCACCATTAGTTAATAAAAATCTGCCTCTCCTGCCATGTTTAAAAATCTGCTAGGCGACCCCAACGCCCGTAAGCTTAAGAAATTTCAGCCTTGGGTAACTGATATCGCAATCTTAGAAGAAGAAATCCGCGCCCTCACTGACGACCAACTCAGAGGCAAAACTGCTGAGTTTAAAGAACGTCTGGCAAAAGTTAAATCTCTCAACGAGGAGAAAGAACTGCTAGACGAAATCTTGCCAGAAGCTTTTGCAGTCGTGCGGGAAGCGGGACAACGGGTTTTGGGAATGCGCCACTTTGATGTCCAACTCCTCGGCGGCATCATCCTGCACAAAGGCCAAATTGCTGAAATGAAAACCGGTGAGGGCAAAACTCTCGTAGCCACACTGCCAGCTTACCTCAACGCCCTCAACGGCAAAGGCGTACACATCATCACCGTCAACGATTATCTGGCGAGGCGGGATGCCGAATGGATGGGGCAGGTGCACCGCTTCTTGGGACTGACTGTGGGACTGATTCAGCAGGGCATGGATCAGGTGGAACGAAACAAAAATTACAGGTGCGACATTACCTACGCCACTAACAGCGAGGTAGGCTTTGACTATTTGCGGGACAACATGGCTACTGCAATGGAAGATGTAGTCCAGCGTCCGTTTAATTTTTGCGTGATTGACGAGGTTGATTCGGTGCTGATCGATGAGGCTAGGACGCCTCTGATTATTTCCGGCCAGGTGGAACGCCCCAGCGAGAAGTACATCCGGGCATCTGAGGTGGCCGCGGCCTTGAGAAAGGAAAATGAAGAACATTACGAGGTTGACGAAAAGGCTCGGAATGTGCTATTGACCGATGAAGGCTTTGGCGAAGCTGAGAATTTGTTGGGCGTTACGGATTTATACGACCCGGCTGACCCTTGGGCGCATTACATTTTTAATGCGATTAAGGCGAAGGAATTGTTTATTAAGGATATTAACTACATCGTTAATCAGGACAACGAGGTGGTGATTGTTGACGAGTTTACCGGGCGGGTGATGCCGGGACGGCGCTGGAGTGACGGTTTGCACCAGGCGATCGAAGCGAAGGAACGGGCGGAAATTCAGCCGGAAACTCAGACTTTGGCAACTATTACTTATCAGAATTTCTTCTTGCTTTATCCGAAGTTGTCGGGGATGACTGGGACAGCGAAGACCGAGGAGACGGAGTTTCAGAAGATTTACAATCTGGAAGTGACTCTGGTGCCGACCAACCAGCCACGTCGCCGGATCGATTTATCAGACGTGGTGTATAAGACCGAAGCTGGTGACTTAAAGATTTTCACGCGGGAGTGTGCCGAGAAAACGGCTCAAGGTCGCCCGGTGCTCGTTTGGGTGATGAACCTTGAAGCGATAAGTACGTTCTCTCACCTGCTTAAGGGACAAAAACTCGCTTACAATCTTTGTCCGGGACTGCCTCAAAGCACCGAGCAAGCTAGAGAGATTGTGCGGCAAGCAAAGCAGGCTGGCATGATTACAGTGACGAACAGCTATGAAGTGTATCACATGGTGCGGCAAGCCGTTCCTGAAGGTGACAACGGGCTATTTGTTCTTAGCATCACCGGAAAATGGAGGGCGATCGCGCTCGAATGTGAGGAGATGCACCGGACAGGTCGCCCGGTTCTAGTTGGAACCACGAGCGTTGAGAAATCGGAACTACTCTCTCAACTGCTGCAAGAATTGAATGTGCCCCACAATTTGCTCAACGCTAAACCGGAAAATGTGGAGCGGGAATCGGAAATTATCGCTCAAGCCGGACGCAAAGGTGCTGTGACGATCGCTACTAACATGGCCGGTCGCGGTACGGATATCATTTTGGGCGGTAATTCCGAGTACATGGCGCGCCTGAAAGTGCGGGAATATTTTATGCCCCGGATCGTGATGCCCGAAGATGGTGAGGGTTTCTCCCTGGTGCAGGTTCCCGGTGTGGGCGGTCGCCGTCCCGCCCAAGGTTTTGCTCCGACTGATGGCAAAAAGAAAAAGTCTTGGAAAGCTTCGCCCGAGATTTTCCCGACGCAGCTATCGAAGGAAACCGAACAAATGCTCAAAGCTGCGGTGGATTTTGCGGTTAAAGAGTACGGCGAGCGATCGCTCTCGGAATTGGCTGCTGATGATATAGTGGCCGTAGCTTCGGAAAAAGCGCCGACCAACGACCCGGTAATTCAAAAATTGCGCGAGGCTTACAATTTAATTCGCCACGAATACGAAGCTTTTACCAGCAGCGAACATAATGAAGTGGTAACTGTCGGCGGATTGCACGTAATCGGTACGGAACGCCACGAATCCCGCCGGATCGACAATCAATTGCGCGGGCGGGCGGGACGGCAGGGAGACCCCGGATCGACGCGGTTTTTCTTAAGTTTAGAAGATAACTTGCTGCGGATTTTTGGGGGCGATCGAGTAGCTAAATTAATGCAGGCTTTCGGTGTCGAGGAAGATATGCCGATCGAATCTGGAATGCTAACTCGTTCTCTCGAAGGCGCTCAGAAAAAAGTCGAAACCTATTATTACGACATCCGCAAACAGGTGTTTGAATACGACGAAGTGATGAACAATCAACGTCGCGCAATCTATGCGGAACGCCGTCGGGTATTGGAAGGTTTGGACTCGAAGGAACAGGTGATCAAGTATGCGGAACAGACAATGGACGACATTGTGGGAGCATACATCAATCCCGATTTACCTTCGGAAGAGTGGGAACTCGAAAAACTGGTCAGCAAGGTGAAAGAATTTGTTTATTTGCTGGAGGATATGACACCGGATCAACTAGAAGATTTGTCAGTTGATGAAATTAAAACTTTCCTGCACGAACAAGTCCGCAATGCTTACGATATTAAGGAAGCGGAAGTTAATGCAATTCGAGCGGAATTGATGCGCGATGCTGAGCGGTTCTTTATCTTGCAGCAAATTGATACTTTGTGGCGGGAACACTTGCAGCAAATGGATGCTTTGCGCGAGTCTGTGGGATTGCGCGGTTACGGGCAGAAAGACCCGCTGATCGAGTACAAAACAGAAGGTTACGAGCTGTTTTTGGACATGATGACGGATATTCGCCGCAATGTGGTTTATTCGCTGTTCCAGTTCCAGCCACAGCCGGCAATGCAAGTTTCAGAGGTGGTTTGAAAATAGTTGACGGTGTTAACTCGTTACCAGGCAGAGCCTCTTAACCGATAAGAGGGCGGGCACTCTTGGCACCGCCCCTACTGTGAAACCGGGTTTTTACCGAACCTGCGGGCTGCAACGAAATATTTTCGTAAAAAACCCGGTTTCTGGCCCCCCAGGCGATCGCAACTCTGGACACGGCAATGCCGTTTCCCTACCCCAAAATCATCGCTCTTTTTGATGTAACCATCGTCCGGTTATCGGCAACGCTACGGGTATGGGCTGGCTGGTATTAGCCTGTGCTTGTACCGATCGCAAATTGTGTTTCTGGACTTTCCGATCGGCCACATTGACTTGTGCCACCATAGCTGCGGTTACTGTAAAAAGTGTTATAACTAGACCCAAAAGTGCATTGTTCCAATTCCCCTTGACTACCGAAAGCTTTTTTGTTTCTGTCTGCACCTGCGCGGCGCGGCCGCACCCAAAATTCCTAACCCCAGGAAGCTCCCAATTAGAGTCGTAGGTTCTGGAACAGCAACAAATTCCGGGATTGTAGCCTCTGGCACCGGAGCCTCGCCAACCAGTGGCGGAGTAACAGGCTCGGACTTCCTGGTATCGGAGGCTGCAACCTCAGCAACCAACGGTGACGCCACAGGCTCGGATTTCCTGGTATCGGGGGCTGAAACCTCAGCAACAAGGGATTGAGGAGGAGGAACATCAACCGTCACTTGCACGCCAAAAGCTCCTATCAGTGCAACGCCAAAAGCTCCCACATTGTCAGACCAGTCGTATGCGTCCATCGTACCCAAATAGAAGCGATCGGTGCCCTTGGGAACGATTATTTGCTGGAAAACTCCTTGGTTATTGAGTCCATCTCCAATAAAAAAAACCTGTTTGAGCAGAGGCGAAAGCTCTACATAGTTGCGACTGGCTGGAGTCGCGAAATTAAGAGCGGGGGGCGGAGCCGAAATATGCGGCTGCTGGTCATCCAGAAAAATACCCATTAAAGAATTGCGAGGCGCAGAAACATTAGAAATACCATTTTGTGCTCCCGCCGTGTGGCTGGCGATGGTGAGGTCTCCGTCGGGGGTATTTTGTGGGGTAACGGACTTGTAGTTGACAGAGCCAGAGACGACTGCGAAGGTGAGGGCGCTACCAGCGGTGAGGGGCAGATTGGATACAAGTACAGGAGATTGCTTGGGAGCGACGGAGATGCCTGAACTGATGGGAGAGGAGCTGGCGGTAGTGCCGTCCGGCATTCCTGCTAGCCAAGGGTCGGCACTGCCAGGTACGTCTATACTCAGAGTAATTGTGGCGGCTTGCGATCGATCGACTGTTGCTAGAGGTAACAAAGTGATTGCAAAAGCAGCGATCGATAGAGTTCGTATAGCAGTCATAGAAGAGCTTGACTTAAGTGGCAAATAGCTTGCTAAAATTCTCCATAGTTAGCTATCGAGAAAGAGTTTATGTCGAAAGTGGCAGATACGTCCTGATTGTCCAAATTGCACTTTTGCAAGCTAACTGACCAACAACACGCTCAATGTGAGCTGCGTGTAGGTTGGGCTGTGATTTAGATCTATTAGTTAATGTGGATGCTGCCAATCAGCTCGATAAATTCCCCTGGGGGCGATCGAGCTTATTGATCATCTATAGTTTCGGGTAGACTCTCCGATACATTCTCCGGTAGATTCTCCGATACATTCTCCAGTAGATTATCGGGTCTGACTCGCCGAATCGGGAGATTTGCAATCAGTGCCGTCGCTCGTTGGTCGCTCTCCAACGAAAACTCTGACTCGGTAGTATCGATTTCTACGTAGCGAGACACCACCTCTAGAATTTCTCGGCGCATCGCCTCAACCATTTCGGGGCTGAGCTCAGAGCGATCGTGAGCTAGAACTAGTTTGAGGCGGCGTTTGACCTCATCGCGACTGTTGTCGGCCGGACGCGGGAAAAGTCGTTCGAGAAGTGTGTACAACATTGGTCTGGCGGGTTTGAAGTTCAGTTAGCTTGGTTGTAGCTTTGGCTGCCAACATCATGCTCGTTCAGAACGCCATCAACCTTGCCGAAACCCTAGCTCAAATTTAATTTTGGCAAAATCTAGGCGAGTTTTTTTGATTCAGTTGCTGCTGTTTGAGGCCGAGCGCTAATATTTGCGTCACATAATTTTAGTGTTTAAAAACTTGCGAAGGCGAGTGAAGAAGTTTTCGGGGCGGGGATTGAGATCGAGAAAATCGACTTTTTCCCCTTCTAAGCGACGAGCAATATTGTCGAAGGCCGTTCCAGCTAAAGAGGCAGTTTCTGATAATACTAATGGTTCGCCTCGGTTGGTGGAAACGATGACGCGCTCGTCGTCGGGAACGACTCCCAGCAGCGGAATGGCGAGAATTTCCCGCACATCTTGCACCGACATCATATCATTGGCGAGTACCATTGCAGGTCTGATGCGGTTGACGATCAGGTTGATTTTCCTGACGTTGTTGGCTTCTAGTAAACCGATGACTCGATCGGCATCTCGGACAGCGGCGATTTCTGGAGTAGTGACAATGATGCCTTCTTGAGCCGGGGCGATCGCATTTTGAAAACCTTGTTCAATTCCCGCCGGAGAGTCGATCAAAATATAGTTGTACCTACCCTCCAACATCTCAACAAGTTGCTTCATTTGCGAGGCGCTAATGGCATCTTTCATCCGAGTTTGGGCCGCCGGCAGCAATACCAAGCGCGGTTGACGCTTATCTTTCACCAAAGCTTGTTCTAATCGGCACTCTCCTGCGAGGACTTCTAGTGCAGTGTAAACTATGCGATTTTCTAAACCCAGCAGCAAGTCTAAATTTCTGAGGCCGAAATCGGCATCAATCACAGCAACGCTGCGCCCCCGCTTAGCTAAAGCCATACCAAGATTGGCTGTGGAGGTGGTTTTTCCAACTCCGCCTTTCCCTGATGTAACAACAATGATGCGAGCCATAAGCGATTTTAGATTTTAGATTTTAGTGATTGCTAATTGGTAATTGCTAATTGGTAATTGCTAATTGGTAACAACTAACAACTGTCAACTGCCTGCCCTGAGCGTAGTCGAAGGGTCAACTGTCAACTGTCAACTGTCATCCCCCCTTGGGGGGGGCGAGGGGGGGTTGTCAACTGTCAACCATTACCCTAAATCAACTGCGTTTTGTCAAAATCAGAGGCTCTACCGATCCGAATCCCTTGAGGGGTCACGTAGGCGACTTCCGGGAAAAATTGAGTGGGTGAAGTTTCTGGCCCTCTGGCAACATACTTAGCAATCCTAATCACCATCGGTTCCATCTGCAAGGTCATAATCAGGCTTTTGGTGTTACCACCAGCACCGGCATGAACAATGCCCCGCAAACGGCCCCAAACCAGGATATCGCCTCCGGCGATGACTGAGCCACCGGGATTTACATCTCCAAAAACTATCACTGTACCAGGATGACGAATTTCTACACCCGATCGCACTGTCATCTGCAAATATAAAGGTTCCGCGAGCGATTGCGGTTTTTGGGCTTGAGCCTGATTCAGAGAAGATACTGGGGGCTGCTGTTCGACGCAGTAGCCAACGGTGGCGGCGGCAACGGCTGTTTGACGGCGACTAGTGTGAACTCGTTTGAGTTGAAGTTCGACTTCCGATAGGGCCTCGGCGATTTCTTGCAGTTGGCGGATATCTAAAAGTCGATCGCTCGCCATCAATTGTACTTCTGCATTTGCCTGCCAAAAACGTTCTCCTGCATTCAACCTGACTTTTAGCTGCTGCCAAAGTTCAGTCCAAGTGGAAGCAGCGGCAGTTGCGGATTCGCCGATGTTGGTTTCTGGGGGGAGTAGCAACAGTAATTGTCCATCTTCGGTTTTGAGTCGGACTTGCAATTCTAGGCTAACTTCGGGTGTTTCTTGAGGGGCGGGGGTAGCAGCGGCTCTGGAAGAGGCATCGGGTGTCATGGGGACAGGTCTGATTTCGGGTATGGACAGGTTAGGATCAATATTAGCTCGATCGGTCAGTTGATAGTTGAGAGTTGAAAGTTGTTACTCATCACCAATTACCAATTACCAATTACCTATTACCTATTACCTATTACCTATTACCTATTACCTATTACCTATTACCAATTATATAAATATCGACTGCGATAGCGAACTCTAGAATATTGCCAATAGGCAACAAATCTTAACACTAGCAGGCAGCTATGCCTCTTTTTTTTGGTTACACTGAAGTACGAGATGAGTGGAAAACGAGTGGAAAGCGTTAGCTTTGAGATTGAGTGAGTCCCCTAAACTGTATGCCATAAGGCTTAGAAGGCGATGGGAGTAGAAGGACTCGAACCTTCGACCTTGAGATTAAGAGTCACCTGCTCTAACCAACTGAGCTATACTCCCTTATCGAATCTAGTGTAACACAAGTGTTTGGAAAATTCAACTATTTTTTTT
>JAAUPI010000014.1 GCA_012035135.1 Microcoleus sp. CSU_2_2 | reverse complement strand
AGTGACACGCACCATAAAGGGGCTGCCTTCACCAGTAGATACCGTAGGGTGTGTCGCCATCTACAATCTTCTTGATCAGCTCAAAATCTCGCAGCGACGCACCATAAAAGGGGCTGCCTTCACCAGTAGATACCGTAGGGTGTGTCGCCATCTACAATCTCCTTGATCAGCTCAAAAATCTCGCAGCGACGCACCAGACAACAAATTCATAAACACACCTCCATCTCATACCAGCACGAATCAACCGGACATAATATTACTGGTTTCTCAGTCAGAATCCTAAAGACACGCAATAGATCGTCATTTATGCTAAAGTTACCCTATTTGAGATTTGAAATTAAGTCCACAGATGAATGCGAGGGCTTTTGAAAATGCAAAGCTTTTACGTATGTATTCATCCTGAGGCTGGGAAGGAATGAATTCGGAAGCCTCGACTCAAATTGCTTTCGATCGATGAATACAGGGATAATGGATGCGGGATTTGTCTCCCTTAAAGAACTTGACATATTACTGGCTCCAAGAGAGTGCTGATTGGTAGATACACCTCTAGAGTCAGACTGTCAGGTAGGAATTGGTAGGGTTGGGCGTTGAGCATAGTTGTTTCACCAACAGCGTTTGCGTATCAACTCTATCTTTAGGGTGCGCCTCTGCGCACCTTACCGCTACTTAGGGCGGAGGGACTTATGTTTTGACCCCTAGTCTTGACCCATGTCGATTTAACAACCCACCTATCAGTTTCACCTGTTTTTGTTATTATCGCATCCGCGATCGCACGGAATTTACATTCTCCGTGATTTCACTTATAGCAGTTGACAGCTTGCAGTGAGCTTGCCGAACTGTTGAAATTAGTCATTAGTCATTGGCAGATTTTAGATTAAAGTCATTCATCAATTCTTTAATCTAAAATCTAAAATCTAAAATTGTCGGATGCCCATTACCCATTACCTCACCTAACTGAGACAGACTATATATATTGTTTTACTCATCTACTTACTTCCCCTTTATTCTACAGAATCTGTAGAAGATGGCGGTTTCTTTCCTGCATTGCGAATATTAATAAATTTGTTCAGCAAGTCAAACCAAAAACCAGCTCCCATCGAAATAGCTATTCCACTCAAAATCCAACCAAAAAGTTTTGTTATAAAAGCAGGCCACAATAGTTTCCCCTGCTCATCTATTTCTAATTTGTTCGCTTGACTCCATCCGAAAGGCAAAGCTAAATTATCTAAAGCTCGATCGACTTCACCTTGGATTTTTGTCAGATTGCTCGCGTTCCCATCTAATTTAGTTGAAGTGTTTTTTTCCACCAACTGCTGAGCATACAAATTAACAGTCGATCGCAGCATCGAATCCTTCGACAACCGATTAATAATATTGATACTATCAGCATTAGCAGCGATCGCGATCGCAGTTCCCAGCAAAATCGCCACCCCTCTAGAATTCCGCTTGTAAACGCCAGAAGCCCGTTCCATCGATTGGTCAAACCAAATTTCAATTTCTCGCTGAAACTGCTGCAACTGTTGCTGAGTATCTCCGCCACCTTTTTCAGCCCGCTGGGCTAAAACGTAAAGGCTGTTTTTCAGAGATTCGGGCATACTGCTAACTGTTTCTTGAATTTGTTGGTAAATCGGACTTTCTGCTTGCTCATCCAGAATTTCGGATACAGTCTCATGAGACTTCCTAACTTTCCTAATTGTATTTAAAACATTACTCAAACTAGGTTGCAGTTGCGCTCGCAGTGCCGATCGCTCAAATTCGCTATCAAAACTTGCCTTCACAAATTCCATCTGTCTTTGAAATTCTCTCCCTCCCACCTCAGTTTCTGGCAAATAAACCTGAGAATCCTTAATGTAAAAACCTAGTTTTTCAGACATCCGTTCCAAGCTGTTTTCTAAACTTCCCAGATTATTTTTATAATCTTCAACAACTTTATTAAATTCCCCAGTCAGCCAATCCAATTCTTTCTCGACAATCGGTTGAGTGGACTCCGGCAAGTTGTCTTTAATCACCTGAATTTGTGCCAACTGTAAATCTTTAAATCTTTCCAATCTCGTTTCAGTAATCGATCGCATCAAACTAGTAATCTTTAAAGTCTCCAAAAGGCTCGTTGAAAAACTCTCAGATGGTAGGTAAGAAGGTGCCGTTGATTTTTGCCAAAAACATTTTTTGTGCGAGTAACTAAACGGTAAAATTCACCTATTAGGCGCACAATCGACCGGAAGAACTGTGATAAACGCCCTTTCGCTCCTTGATTCAAATCGTTAATAATGGGATTGCTATAAATCAAATTTGCGAACTGTCTCACTCGCTGACGTTGCATCGGATCTTGCGTGCCTTCGCTACCACCAGAAATCAGGACTTCGATCGACTTTTTTAAATGTTCCGCCCGCCACTGTAAAACCGTAGCAATCAGTTCCTGAATTTCCGAAGCGAGCAAGCTTAAAGCCATGTAGATAAAAACTAGGCCAATAACAATGTCTATAATTACAGGTAAGTTCATGGTAAATTCCTTTGGTAGTTCGCCAGGGACTCAAGTGGGGGAGTGCTGTCTAATTTTACATTCAGATGAAGATCTCAGAACCATCTCGGCACGCTTAACTTATGTCAGAAATCTTTCCACCGACTACCCGAAAATACACAAGTCGCCTACATGACAACTCGACAGACAAACTGTGGATGTTGGTTTTTCTCTTGGCTGCGGTACTGATTTTCGGGCTGAATCTGGGCAACGTAGCCTTGCGGGATTGGGATGAAGGCATTGTGGCGCAGGTGGGCCGCGAAATCTGGCGCAGCAAGTTAAATTGGCTGTATCCGACGATCGGCGGAATGCCTTATCTGAACAAGCCACCACTGGTACACTGGCTAATTGGCCTGTGTTTTGCTGTTGGCGGCGTCAGCGAATGGACGGCACGGTTGATACCGGCAATGCTGACAGCAACTTCAGTGCCACTACTTTACGCCATTGCTAGGGAATTATTTCCGAAACGGACGATCGCGATTTTTTCGGCTTTGGTTTACCTAACGCTGATGCCGGTAGTGCGACACGGGCGTTTGGCAATGTTGGATGGGGCTGTACTTTGTTTTTTGCTGGTGGCAATCTGGTGTTTGCTACGATCGCGCCGTGATTTGCGCTACGCTTTGGCTGCGGGGATTGGGTTTGGACTCATTTGCTTGACTAAAGGCGTGATGTTGGGGCTGCTGCTAGGGTCGATCGGATTTTTGTTCTTAGTTTGGGATACCCCCCGACTCCTGACATCTGGGTATCTTTGGGGCGGATTGGCGATCGGAACTTTGCCAGTAGCAGGTTGGTATTTTGCCCAGTGGTGGCACTACGGACAAGATTTTATCAACACTAATTTAGTTAGCCAATCTTTTCGCCGCATTTCGGATACTGTGGGGAATCACAAAGGCCCGCCTTGGTATTACCTTTTAGAAATTTTAGAATCAGCTTGGCCGTGGCAGTTATTTTGGTTACAAGGGTTGCGTTTGAGTTGGGAAAATCGCAATTTTTCTGGGGCAAAATTAGTTGTGGTTTGGAGTGGAGTTTACTTGCTGGCTATTTCGGTAATGAATACTAAATTGCCTTGGTATATTTTGCCGATTTATCCAGCTTTTGCTTTGGCAGTTGGCAGTTATCTCGCTGAAGTTTGGGAGCAAATGGACGTGCGAGAAGATACTGGAAAAAATGAAGCTGACGAAACTTTTGATGCTTTATCTTGTCTGCCTCATCCGGCGATTTTGGCACTGTTAGCTGTCGTTGCTGTCGGAGGTTGCCTGTACTTCGGCGGTTTGATACGCATCGGGGGACAAATTGTGTCGATCGATGGAGATTTGCAGTTAATGCTGATGTTTGTAGCTTTGACAATGACCATGACAGCCATGTTGCTGCATCGCAAAGACAGGCAGTTTCTATTAGTTTTAATTTGGGGAACTTACGTTACGCTATTAGTATTTTTCGCCTCCGATAACTGGGTTTGGGAACTCGCAGAGAATTATCCTGTCAAGCCGATCGCCGAAATTGTCCGTCAAGGAACTCCAATCGGTCAGGAGGTTTTCACCTCTCACCGATTGCCCCGTCCATCGCTAAATTTTTACAGCGATCGTCAAGTTATTGTTGCCGACGGGCAGACACTTCAACAAAAATGGTATACTCTGCCTCAGCCTTATTTTCTATTAGAAAAACCCGTTTTGAAACATCTAAGATTGAAGAATGCTGAGGTTGTGAAAACAGTTGATGATTGGGTTTTGGTAACTCGAAAATAAGCGATAGACTTTGCCGAAATTATCGTCGAGGCGAGTTTTACCAACTATAATCGCCTCAAACCCAAAATCTCAAAAAACCGCCCCCGCCCAACTTAATATTTAATATCATGTCCCATCGAGCGCTCATAATAAAAAAGGTTTATAGTCAGGAATGCAAGTCCTTCGATATTTTGGATACCGGATGGCAAGAAAAATGGGGTGACGATCGAGCATTTTTCAATCGAGACGATCGGGGAATTTGCCACTTTCCCGGATTGGGTACAGCAGCCACTAAATTTTTGCTAGAAGAACGGTTAATCGCTGGAGTTGGAACCGACACTCACGGAGTAGATCCGGGACAAGATGAAAGTTTTGCTGTCAACACATTGGTATTAGCACAGCAGCGAATCGTGCTGGAAAATCTGGCAAATTTAGACCAGTTACCCGCCGTTGGCATCACTTTAGTTATTGGAATTTTGCCTCTTTTGGGAGGTTCCGGCTCCCCGGTATCGGTGCTAGCTTTTGTGAGTTAATATTGTAAAATTAGATAGATAAAAGTACGATCGAACAAAACAAGATTAATGACCGAACTGCCAAAGGATCTCAATGAGGCGATCGCCCAATCCCGCCTCGCAACCGCCGCCGCCCTCTCAGACGGCAAAACCCTACTACAAGTCGAATTAGTATTCCCCGAAATCGCACTCCAAGCACAGTCTATCGCCGAACAATTCCTCCCAGAATTTGAACAAATCTATTCGGGAGTTAAAGTCTTCTTTCCCGACACAGGTGCTGCCGCCCTCGCGCGCCGCGACTGGGGACAAACATTGTTTAAAGTCACAGATTTAGGCAGCAGCCGCTCTCCAATCGAAGATAAAATAGAACCGGAAGACCAACTGTTTCTCCTGATAAATCCGGCAGCGGTAGAGGTTGCTCAAGTCGAAAAACTATCCATAGCTGCGGCCGGTCGCCCCGTAATTCTACTCAATCCCCGCCTCGAAGACGTTGCAACCATAGGTATAGGCTATGCGGGTCGCCAACTGCGCGATCGATTCCTCAACCAAATTGAATCCTGCTACTACATCAGACCCCTAGAAAGTGGAGCCCTATTCCGCTGCTACCCTCAATCCTGGCAAGTTTGGCTGGAAACAAACGATGAATACGAACTAATTTCCGAAACCGCCCACAAACCCGTCGGAGACGATTTAGAGCGGATTTTAGCCAAAGCTATGGGACTAGCCGATCCTGACTCCACCGCACCTGCCAAACCACTAAAAAAGAAAGGTTTTTTGGCAGAACTCCAGACATTCCTCAAAGCATTGACTCAGTAAACGTAGTTGCAGAAACACATTTAACAGCTTGCCAGTCTTACTATCAGTAGCCAGCAAAATTGATACTGGCGAGCTTTACTTAAAATTCGATCGAAAAGCCGTAATATTCGATCGCATTTGCTGAGAGTTTGAGTAAAGTTTTGTAATCCGCATCCTGCGCGTAGTAGCTTGGGGAAGTAATATCAAGTCCGGTTAATTACCGATCGAACCTGTACGGACATAGGGCATAGGGCATAGGGCATAGGGCATAGGGCATAGGGCGTTGGCAGTTAAAACTTTTTTCCTTCTTCCTTCTTCCTTCAGCTATAACTATTCAACCAGACATGATGTAAGAAAGAGCGATCTTTGGCATCCCCAATTCCTTCGTTGAAGGTGGGGAAAAAGTCAAAGAAAGCAGTATAATGGGTAACACCCCCTCTTCCAATAAGGGGGGCAGAAAAATAGCAGTAAAATTAGAGGCTATAAGCTACTAGTTTGTGTTTTGATTCAGGAAACCGGATAAACACAATGGAGCATCGGCGCATTGTTATTGGGGATGTACACGGGCATTTCGATGGTTTAATGACCCTGCTAGAGGCACTTGCCCCGAGCTCGACGATCGCGTATATTTTTTGGGAGATTTAATCGATCGCGGGCCCAAAAGCGCTCAAGTATTAGAATTTGTAAAGCAAAGCCCGTACCAAACACTGTTGGGAAACCACGAACAACTGATGTTAGACGCTTTGCCCGACGGACCGATCGACTTGCGGGCGTGGCAAGCTTGGCTGTATAGTGGTGGCGAAGCGACAGTAGCCAGCTACAGAGAGACAGGGATGATGCCCTACAAACATCTAGAGTGGATGCGATCGCTCCCCACGCACCTCGACTTGGGCGATATTTGGTTAGTCCACGCCGGCGTCCATCCCAAACTCCCCCTTGACAAACAGTCGATCGAACAACTTTGCTGGATTCGCAAAGAATTTCACAATATGTCGAAACCCTATTTTCCCGATAAATTAATTATCACGGGTCACACCATCACTTTTACATTTGAAGGTATAGAACCAGGGGAATTAGTTAGAGGACAAGGGTGGTTAGATATTGATACGGGTGCTTATCATCCCAAGAGTGGTTGGTTAACAGGATTTGACCTCAGCTACCGCAGGGTTTATCAAGTCAATGTATTTAACGCTCAAGTCCGAATTTTGCCCTTTGACGAAGTTGTCAGGCAGATTAAACCTCAACCTCCACCCATGTCAATGGCAAAAAAAGTCATCACGGGAATTTTTCAAAAGCAGGTTTAAAACTTTAGTTGTCGCCTAAATTTATCCTCTCCTCGAAAGTGACAAAAGAGGGATAATTTCCGATTGGTTAACTGTCAACTGTCAACTGCATTCAAACCTTCCCGATTCGTTCCAAGGGCCAAAACCGGACTACAGCGCGGCCAATGATGTTCTTTTGAGGTAAAAATCCCCATCTGCTAGAGTCATTGCTGTTGTTGCGGTTGTCTCCCATCACGAAATATTGATTTTCAGGGACACGATAAGGCCCCCACTGATATTTAGGGGGTTCGGCAATGTATTTTTCGACGAGGGGTTTGTCGTTGACATAGACTAGACCTTTTTTAACGGCGACGGTTTGACCAGGTAAGCCAATTATCCGCTTAATGAAAGCTTGGTCCTGAGTAAAGCCTTGTTCTTGCAACTTGTCGGGCGGAGCAAATACTACGATATCGCCCATTGTAGGGGGTTGCAGATAGTATAAAACTTTTTCGACTACAACGCGATCGCCTATTTGCAAAGTGGGCAGCATTGAATCTGACGGTATGAAGCGCGGTTCGGCAACAAATGCTCGAATCAGTATTGCTAACCCCAAAGCAATAGTCACTATCTGAAGATTTTCTCGCTGGGACTTCCACGCTTTCTGCCACCAGGATTCAGTCTGATTTTCTGTTGATTCTGCACCCAAATTCTTGTTCTCAGATGTCATGTATTTCTCCGCTATAAGTAACTAACTCTTCTGTTCCTAGGTGGTATCTGTGCAACAGCCGTCCTGACTGTAAATTTCTGGGATTCATTTTCGATCGCAATCTTATGTTATTGTAAATCAACGATCGGCGATCGTAGTCATTTACTTGAAGTATGATTCAGCTTATTGAGTTAACTTATTTAGCGCTAAAATAATATATGGTGGCTACTACTCGTTACCAGGCAGAGCCTGGTAACGCAGATCCGGAGGCTCTGCCTCCTCCTAGGCAAGGCAGAGCCTGGGAACCAGTTAATATTTTTTGTAAAACTAACGGCGGAAAATGCGCGACCACACAGCTATAATTATCGCAGTAACCAGGCTAGCAGCCACTCCTGATATAATCGTAAACCCCATAATTATTCTCAATCCCGAACCTGGTTCAAAAACTGGGAATAGCGTATTTATTGCAGTATTGATAGCGGGATTGGCTGCGATTTGCGTTTTGTAATTGGCACTTGCAGAGGCAACGGTGCCGCCAGTTGACAGCCCGACCCAATTTATATCAAAATCTTTCGCCCATTGTTTACAAGCAGCATCATCGGGATATAAAATTACCAACAATTGCAAGTTATCATCAATCTTATCTCCCCAAAACTCAAATACTTTCCCTCCTAAAAACTTACCGCTTCCTGTTTCTTTAGGAACAGCATCTTTTCTGCGATTTAGAGACATTTGTTGTAGGGTGTGTCGCCGTTGAAAATTCCTGAAGCAAGACAAACAATCTCATGGCGACGCACCTGATAAATAGGGTTAATCAAACAAACCCCATACAAATTTTCTAGTTAAATCAAGGTGCGTCGCTATCAGATTGTCGATTTTTTTTAGGAATTTTCGAGAGCGACACAGCCTTAAACCCACCCCGCCCCACGGTGAATTTGAAGGTACATTAATCTTGTTTGTTGGGTTGAGGGCGGGTTTTTGAGATTGTTTGTTTGGTGGCGATTATTATTGGTGAACCCGCCCCTACGGCTATTATGTATTCCGATCAAAAAAAGCAGAGATTTTTTGCAATTCTCTGCTTCTTTTATGCTATAATTTTGAGTTAGCCGATCGCCCGAAATTAATTCAAATCTCGATGGGCGATCGTACTTTACCCAATCTTACTCAGCACCTTGTGGCAATAATTCCCGCTTTTCACCTTGCAGCACGTTCACGATGCCGTCATCGTTGACATCCACAAGGGCGATGTCGCCGTCTTTGATGCGGCCCGAAAGAATTTCCTCAGCCAAGCTGTCTTCCAACAACCGCATGATAGCGCGGCGTAGAGGCCTTGCTCCGTAGCTGGGGTTATAACCTTCTTCTACAAGGCGTTCTTTGAACCGTTCGGTGACTTCGAGGGTGATTCCCTGTTCTGTCAAGCGGCTAAACACCTCTTTGAGCATAATGACTGCAATTTCCTTGACTTCTTCCTTGTTCAACTGGCGGAAGACGATAATTTCGTCAAGTCGGTTGAGGAATTCTGGGCGGAAGTAGTTTTTGAGTTCTTCGTTAACCAAAGAGCGAATGCGGTTGTAATTAGCATCGGCTTGGTTGTCGCTGAACTCGAAACCGAGGCTGCCGCCACCACTTTCAATTACCTTGGAACCGATGTTTGAGGTCATGATTAGCAACGTGTTTTTGAAGTCCACGGTGCGACCTTTGGCATCAGTTAAACGGCCGTCTTCTAATATTTGCAGCAGCATATTGAAGACATCGGGGTGAGCTTTTTCGATTTCGTCGAACAGCACCACAGTGTAGGGCCGGCGTCGGACTGCTTCTGTCAGTTGTCCGCCTTCGTTATAGCCGACATAGCCGGGAGGGGAACCGATCAGTTTGGAGACGGTGTGCCGTTCCATGTACTCGGACATATCCAGCCGAATCATGGCTTCTTCGGAACCGAAGAAATAGGCAGCCAAGGCTTTTGTCAGTTCGGTTTTACCAACGCCGGTGGGGCCGGAGAAGATGAAACTGGCGATCGGCCTGTTGGGGTTTTTCAAGCCAACGCGGGCGCGGCGGATGGCCCGGGAAACGGCTTTGACCGCTTCTTCCTGTCCGATCAAGCGCTGGTGCAGGGTATCTTCCATGTGCAGCAGCTTTTCGGATTCGGATTCGGTCAGTTTGTTGACCGGTACGCCCGTCCAGCTAGCCACGATTTGGGCGATGTCTTCTTCGGTGACTACTGGTGATGGGTCAGTTTCGCCGGTGCGGGCCGCCGCATCAGTTTTTTTGGCTTGGGAAATCGCGCGAATTTCGGCTTTGATCGTCATTTCACGATCGCGCAATTCTCCGGCTTTGTCAAAGTCTTGAGAACGCACCGCTTCGTCTTTATCTTTGAGGACTTGGCGAAGTTCTTTGTCAAGTTCTTTGGCTGCGGGGGGCAGTTGCGAGTTGATCAAGCGAACTCTGGAACCTGCTTCGTCTACCAAATCGATCGCTTTGTCGGGTAAGTAGCGATCGGAGATATATCGGTGCGAGAGTTTGGCTGCGGCTTCCAGGGCCGTATCCAAGATTTTCAGCTTGTGGTGCTGTTCGTAGCGTTCCCGTAGACCGAAAAGAATTTCGATCGTTTCGTCAACGGTGGGTTCGCCGACCATCACGGGTTGGAAGCGTCGTTCCAGGGCCGCGTCGCGCTCGATGTGCTTGCGATATTCATCGAGGGTGGTAGCACCGATACACTGGAGTTCGCCTCTTGCCAAAGCTGGCTTGAGGATGTTGGCTGCGTCGATCGCCCCTTCAGCCGCACCAGCACCGATCAAAGTGTGCACTTCGTCAATCACTAAAATGACGTTGCCCGCAGTGCGGATTTCGTCCATGATTTTTTTCAGGCGTTCTTCAAATTCCCCCCGGTATTTAGTACCAGCAACTAGCAAACCGATGTCGAGGGTAACGACGCGCTTTTCTTCGAGGATATCTGGGATGTCGTTGTTAGCGATGCGTTGGGCTAGACCTTCGGCGATCGCAGTTTTGCCAACTCCAGGTTCGCCAATTAGCACCGGATTATTTTTGGTACGGCGACCGAGGATTTGAATTACTCGTTCAATTTCTTTTTGGCGTCCGACTACTGGGTCGAGTTTGCCATCGACCGCCATTTGAGTGAGGTTAGCACCGAACTCGTCGAGGGTTGGGGTTTTCGTGCGAGCTCCGCCACCGGTGGCTGCAACTTCTGCGGTTTCTCCCAGCATCCGAATGACTTGGGTGCGGACTTTCGACAAGTCTACTCCCAGGTTTTCTAATACTCTGGCTGCTACTCCTTCACCTTCGCGAATCAGGCCCAGCAGCAGGTGTTCGGTACCGATATAATTGTGTCCGAGTTGGCGAGCTTCTTCTAGGGATAGTTCTAGAACCCGCTTGGCGCGCGGAGTGAACGGAATTTCGACTGCTACGAAGCCGGAACCGCGACCGATGATTTTTTCAACTTCAATCCGAGCATCTTTGAGGTTGACCCCCATTGATTTGAGGACTTTAGCTGCAACTCCGGTACCTTCTCCGATCAGACCCAGGAGGATCTGTTCTGTCCCTACGAAGTTGTGACCCAGGCGGCGAGCTTCTTCCTGGGCCAGCATGATTACTTTTATTGCTTTTTCTGTGAAGCGTTCAAACATGATTTATTCCCATCACCTGCTATGTGCCCGTTTCGAGGTCACGCTCGCACGACGAGCGTTTACGTTCGAGTGTTACCTCGTAATGCTAATTCTAGCGTGACACTCCCAACCGCTCTGCCGCACTCGGCTGCGGTTGCAGATTCTAGGCTACTGTTGCAGGGTGGCTTTCAACTGGGAAGGCCCAGATGGTGGCTGACCTACAACCTCCCCTAGACTGCAAGAAGATTACTCTTCTCGGCCCGTGCCCAACCTACGACGACGACGTTACGTATTGATGGATTCTAGCACAATCTTTTTGGCTGTTATGCAACTTTAAAAGCGATAACTATTGCAGTACAGAGAGTTTTTTTGACCAAAGAACGAGACGGAAGCCCGTGGCTCCCGATTTGGGTCGGAAGTCGGCAGCGGTTTCAACACTTCAGCTTCGCTCAGTGACCGCCGCCTTCAATATTTTACCTTGATCAGCCAAGGTACAAAGCCCCCGGATTTATGAGTGGGGTCTCTTTCTTCAATTCTCAATTCTCAAATCTCAAATCTCAAATCGATTGACTTGTGCCAGTTTTTCTGATGTAGCCGATCGCAAATTTCCTGCTTTTGGATTGCCAAATATTGATGAAATTCGGTTTTTTCAAGGCCGCTGCGCCACATGACCAGAGCATCTTCTCCGGTGTCTGCGTAATATCCTTTTCGTCGCCCAGCCTCTTTAAATCCAAATTTTTTGTATATAGAAATTGCCGCTAAATTAGAAGATCGCACTTCTAAAGTTGCCCGTTCTAATTGTCTCTGGTTTGCGGATTTTAGCAAAGCCCAAAGTAGAGCTTGTCCCAAACCCTGATTTTGCCAGCGAGGATCGATCGCCAAAATTGTAATGTGAGCTTCTTCTAAAATTGCCCATAGACAACCCAAACCGATGAGAGTGGGGAAAATCTGTAGAGGCGGTTCCCCGACACCCGCTGCATTTCGATCGGCTTTCGGGTGTTCTGAATTTTGAGGGGTGAAAATATCAAAAGACTCTTTTTCTGTGGACAATCTTGTCGATTTGCAGTCCTCAGTTTCGCATACCCACAAACCGAGTAAATCGCTGTTAGGACTGTCTAACTCCCGCCTGTAGCCTTCGATCGACCAAAGTCCTCCAAAACAGAGTCGATCGATCTCTAGGGCTGATGGTAAGTCTTCTGGTACGAGATGTTTAATTTTTAGAAAACGCAGAGCTTTCAATTGTACACTATAAAATACAGTAAGGATAGTTATTGCGCGATGGTATCAACTCAATTGATCGTGGAATCTGGACTTCGGTACTTGCCTGAGTCTGGAGCAGCCAAGGAAAATCGATCGCCGAACCAACAACTGTTACCGCTGACAGCTAACGTTAACAGCCGAGACAGGCTGGAAATCGGAGGCTGCGAGGTAACAGCATTGGTAGAGCAATTTGGCTCGCCCCTGTATATTTTAGACGAAGAGACGCTGCGAACTGCTTGCAGCCAGTACCGAGATGCTTTTAAACGTTACTATCGGGGCGAATCTCAAGTGCTCTACGCTTCCAAAGCTTGGAGTTGTTTGGCAGTTTGCGCGATCGTGGCAGACGAAGGTTTAGGCATTGATGTCGTATCCGCCGGCGAACTCCACACTGCACTGCAAGCTGGCGTTAGCCCTGGCAAAATCTACTTTCACGGTAACAACAAGTCGCGGGAGGAACTCCAGCTAGCTGTCGAAAGCGGCTGCATTACCGTAGCCGACAATTGGCATGATTTAGAGACTCTCTCCGAGTTGGGAAAATTGGGTGTCAGCAGCAAGATAGGCGGCCCGACACGAATTATGGTGCGGTTTACTCCAGGAATTGAGTGTCACACTCACGATTACATTAAGACGGGTCAAATCGACAGTAAATTTGGCTTCGATCCCAATTCGCTCAATGACGTATTTAAGTTCATCAGCGAACAGCCCTCCTTATATTGTGTAGGAGTGCACGCTCACATCGGCTCTCAGATTTTTGAACTGCAACCTCACGACGATTTAGCAGATGTTATTGTTGATGCTCTGACAAAAGCCATTAGCTACGGTTTGCCAGCAACAGAAATAAATATTGGCGGCGGGTTGGGCATTCGCTATACTGAAGCGGACGATCCTCCCAGCATTGAAGCCTGGGCTAGTACAGTTTGCACCGCAGTGGTAGCAGCTTGCAAGCGGCAGGATTTGCCATTACCGAAATTGCTTTGCGAACCAGGTCGATCGCTCGTCGGTACGGCTTGCGTTACAGCTTACACAGTTGGCTCTCAGAAAGTCATTCCGGGAGTGCGGACCTACTTAGCTGTCGATGGCGGGATGTCGGACAATCCGCGTCCGATTACCTACCAATCACTCTATCGAGTCCTCGCAGCCGGCAAAATGTCTGTTCCCTTAACGGAAACAGTGACAATTGCTGGGAAACACTGCGAATCAGGGGATATTCTGATTAAAGATGCCAAGTTGCCAGAGTGCGGAACTGGAGATATTCTCGCCGTTCCGGCTACAGGCGCATACAATTACAGCATGGCTTCTAACTACAACCGAGTGCCCCGACCGGCAGCGGTTTTGGTGAGAGATGGGAAAGTTGACACGATTATAGAGCGGGAAACCTACCAGGATTTGCTGAGGTTTGACCGCCTTCCCGAAAAACTCAAAACTCAAAAGTAAGATGTAAAAAGTAAAAAGTAAGATAAGATTGTTGATTTTAAATTATTGATGGTTCTATTTTAACTTTTTACTTTTACATTGTTCAGTTACGCGATTGGAATAAAAACCGTTCATGGTTCACAGGTTCGAGTGCATCACGGTTCGCGGTTCACAGGCGGTAGCGTTCGATGAACCATGAACAATCAACAATCTGGCTATGACTTTGGTCTCATTCAGTCCATATTGATTCAGGCGATCGATATTGGATTGGTTTTTGCCCTTGCGTATCTGGTGCTCGTCATTGTCGGGGAGCGCCGGACGCTATGGATGGTACGGGGATTTATTATTTTGATGCTGGCGGCGGCGGTGAGCAACTGGGCTGGATTGAGGCTGTTGCACGTTGCTCTCAACAGCTTGGTGACGGGTTCGGCGGTGGCAATGGCGGTAATATTGCAGTCGGAGTTTCGCCGATTTCTGGAACAATTGGGTCGGGGGGAAGTTTTGCAGTTGTTTGGACGCGATCGCCGACCTACTCCTGAACCGGACAGTGTAATAGATGAAATTGTGGATGCAGTAAAAGAACTTTCGCAAAACCGCACGGGTGCTTTACTAATTGTAGAAACAGATTCTCCGATCGACGATCGGGATTTTTCGGTGCCGGGAGTGAAGCTAAATGCAGAAGTCTCTAAGGAGTTATTGCAAACAATCTTTCAGCCGCAAACTTTGTTGCACGACGGGGCTGTGTTGATTCGAGCTTCGCGGATCGTATCAGCGGGGGTGATTTTGCCTTTGTCCGATCGTACCGCGTCGCGGCAGTTGGGAACCCGCCACCGGGCGGCGATGGGGATTACGGAACGGGTGCAAGCGTGTGTGTGCGTGGTTGTGTCTGAGGAAACGGGTTCTATTTCTTTAGCCCAGATGGGAACTTTGAATCGGCCTTTGACTAGCAATAAACTTAAGGAGTTGCTGGAGGCAAAACTGTTTCCGTCGGAGGGAGAAAGAGTTGTGACTCCAATTCCGATAGGTAATCTCGGACGCCAGATAGGATTGAAGGGATGGACGCTGTTAAAGCAGATACTGCGTCGTCCGTCGTCGGCTAATCGGGAGAAAAAATGAGTCAAGGAATTTGCTTGCAAGAGTTGCCTGTGGATCTGGAACAAGAACGGCTGCCTAAGCACGTAGCGGTGATTATGGACGGGAACGGGCGCTGGGCTAGAGATAAGGGGTTGCCGAGGATTATGGGGCACCGCCGAGGGGCGAGCGTTCTTAAGGAACTGCTGCGCTGCTGCAAAGATTGGGGTATTCCAGCTTTAACGGTTTATGCTTTTTCGACAGAGAATTGGGGTCGGCCTGAGGGTGAGGTTGATTTTTTGATGAGTCTGTTTGAGGGAAAATTGCGGGAAGAATTGCGGGAGATGGTGGCAGAGGACGTGCAAATTCAGTTTGTGGGGAATTTGCAGGCTTTACCGAAGTCTTTGCAGGCGGAAATTGAGCGTTCTGTGTCGGCAACTCAGGATAACCTGGGGATTCGGTTTACGGTGGCGACGAATTATGGGGGGCGTCAGGAGATTGTACAGGCTTGTCGGGCGATCGCGACTCAGGTGCAGCAGGGAAAGTTGCAGCCAGAAGAGATTGATGAGGCTTTATTTAAACGCTATTTGTATACTGCTGATGTTTGTGATCCGGATTTGCTGATTCGGACAAGTGGGGAAATGCGGTTGAGTAATTTTCTACTTTGGCAAATGGCTTATTCGGAAATTTACATTACTGAAACGCTGTGGCCGGATTTCGATCGAGCTGAGTTTCACCGGGCGCTGTCGGCTTATCAGCAGCGCAGCCGTCGCTTTGGGAAAGTGTGACGATTTTAGATTTGAGATTTTAGATCAAATCCGGCTGCACCGGAATGATTAAACCGCAGAGAGTGCAACCGGAATTGATATTAGATTGTGGGTCGATCGGTGATTTTACAGCAAACGTTCTTGTCTTTATTTACCAATCAAAAATCGCCAATCCAAAATCTAAAATCTAAAATCGAATCATGGCCCTGAAAAGACGGCTGCTTCAATGTCATGACGCGAGAGCGAGTATTTAAAGGCTCGGTTAATGTCTTGACCATCGTTTCCGGCATTGATGTAGCGGACGGTGAGTTGGTCTATATCAAGGGACAGTTCTGCTTTCCAAGAGGGTCGATCGATCTGCCAGCAGTGGAGTTCCCGCAGGTTTTGCTCGCAGCCGCGACTTTTCAGCCACTGCTCAATTTCTGGGAGTGGATGATTATACAAAGGGGTATCGGCGGAAGGAAGAGTCATGGGATCTGAGTGCTGGTGTTAAGTTGATATTTTTCGATCGTTTAGCGATTGTTTGCCAAGGAGTGACTACACAGAGTAAAGTTGCCCACACATTGTCTAACTATCTTCAAATTGATTGGAGTCATGAGCCCCTTCGCTCGTGCCTTAATTTAAAGATTTTGTAAAGAGGCATTAAAGACTTTGTGAAGTGAGCGGTAATTATTTTGACAAAGCTAAAAAAAATGCTAAATTAAAGGTCTTTCCAGTGTCATCTCACCAGTTTACCGAAGGATTTATATTATGTCGCAGCCTGTGTCTAGCGTCAAGGCGATCGCTTTCTTTGCTCCTGACGTACCAGATGTAGAAAGCCTGGTTGAGGGCTTGAAACCTGGGACGCAGGCTGTACTCTTGACGGCGAATGGTAAAGAGTTAGAGCAAATTGGCGAAGCCCTCAAAGGCGATACTTACTCGTCGATCGAAATCTTTTCTCACGGCAGCCCCGGCAGCATTCAACTCGGACTGACGGGGCTAAATGCTGACAACTTAGACGGTTATGCCCCGCAGTTGCAGCAATGGCAAACTCTGTTAGCCCCCGGTGCCGACATACTGGTGTACGGGTGCGGCGTTGCTGCCGAAGTGGTTGGGGAAGCTTTCATATCAAGGCTGGGCCAACTCACTGGGGCTGATATTGCCGCCTCGAATAACCTCACAGGAAATGCTAGCCAGGGAGGAGATTGGAACTTAGAAGTTGTGACAGGCAATATTGAAACAGTTCCGGGAATTGAGGCTGCCAATTACCAGCATACCCTCGCATCTCCTGTCGCCAATCCCGACAAAATTGCCATTGCTAGAGGTAGCGCCAATATCAAAATCGACGTACTAGTTAACGATACAGATGCAGACGCCGATCGCCTGAAAATTTCTAATATTGTAGCTGCTCCTACTAACGGTACTGCTACTGTTAATGACTCGATTTATGTTGGCGGCGATTTTACGAGTATTGGCGGACTAGAACGCAACAGAATTGCCAAGTTAAATAGCAGCGACGGCAGCGTGGATGCTGCGTTTAACCCCAACGCCGATCGAATTGTTTACTCGATCGCCCTTGACAAAAGTGGCAACCCGATAGTGGGGGGGGATTTTACCAATATTGGGGGACAGCAGCGCAACTATATTGCTAAGTTAAACGGCAGTGACGGCGCGGCTGATGCTACTTTTAACCCCAATGCTAACAGTTGGGTTTACTCGATCGCCTTTGACCCAGAGGGCAATCCGATCGTCGGAGGCGGTTTTACAAATATTGGCGGACAGGCCCGCAATTATATTGCGAAATTGAATGCTAGTACCGGCACGGCTGATGTCGCGTTCAACCCGAATGCCAGTAGCTGGGTGGTGGCGATCCAGATCGGCCCTGACGGCAACCCGATCGTGGGGGGGTATTTCACCAGTATTGGCGGGCAAGGAAACAGCTATATTGCGAAATTGAACGGCAGCGGCGGCACGGCAGATCCGGCGTTCAATGCCAATGCCAACGGTAGAGTATATACGATCGCCCTAGACGCAGGTGGTAACCCAACAGTCGGGGGTGATTTTACCAGTATTGGCGGACAAAACAAGGCCAATATTGCTAAATTGAACGGCAGCACCGGCGCTGTTGATGCAGTGTTTAACTCCAGCGCCAACAATTCAGTCCAGGCGATCGCAATGGATGCAAACGGCAACCCGATCGCCGCAGGTTTTTCACCAATATTGGCGGGCAAGATAGCAACTATATTGCTAAATTTAACCCCGTAACGGGCATTGCTGATGCTGCATTCAAGCCCAACCCCGACCAGAGAGTCTGGGCGATCGCAGTAGACGCGCAGGGCAATACGATCGTAGGAGGCACTTTCACTAATATTGGCGGGCAGCCTCGCAACTCTCTTGCTAAATTGAATGGCACTACGGGCACGGCTGATGTCGCGTTCAACCCCAATGCTAATGGTGTTGTCGATGCGATCGCGATCGATGCCGGACGCAATATCAATTACACTCCCAACGCCGGTTTTAACGGTGTAGACTCTTTCACTTACAACGTTACTGATGGCACGACAACTAGCATTGCTGCTGTCAGCATTTTGGTCAACGACTCTCCTATTTTAGACAATACGGCTGCTGCGACTCTTTTGGGCATCAACGTTAACGACACCAACAACAGTGGCACTCTAATTTCCGATCTGATTGGCAGCAGCATCTCCGATCCCGACGACGCCATTTCTGTGCGTCCCAGAGGCATCGCGATCGCGAATTTAGATACGACAAACGGCCGTTGGGAGTACACCACAGACGCCACAAATTGGAACGCTTTTACCGTGTCTGGCGATAATGCGAGACTGCTTGCAGCCGACACCGCCACCCGCATCCGCTTCATTCCCAATCCCAATTTCTCCGGGACGATCGCCAATGCCATTACTTTCAATGCTTGGGACCAGATTACAGGTACAAACGGCGGCACTGCCAACATCGTTGAAGATCTAAGGAGTAACGGCAATTCCAGTCCTTTCAGCAGCGTCAGCGAGACGGCTAGCATCGCCATCAAAGCATTGCCAACAGTCACTAATATTACCTCAGCCCAAGCTAACGGTATTTATGGCACGGGGACAGCAATTCCCATAACGGTAACATTCTCGGAACCAGTTACTGTGGCGGGGACGCCGGAGTTTACCTTGGAAACCGGAACAGCAGATGCGATCGCGTCTTATGTTAGCGGTAGCGGCAGCAACACCCTGACTTTCACTTATACCGTCGCAGCCGGAAATAACAGCTCTGACTTAGACTACACTGCAACCGCTGCTCTGAGCGGTGGCACGATTACCGACCTTGCAGGTAACGGTGTAAATTTAACTCTGCCTGCACCGGGTGCTGCAAACTCCTTGGGTGCTAATAAAGATCTTGTCATTGACACTGATTCCCCTACTGTTACAGTCGATCGAGCAACAGCACAACCAGACCCTACTACCAATTCTCCCGTCAATTTTACCGTTACTTTCAGCGAAGAAGTAACGGGTTTTGACGCCTCAGATATCAGCTTTACGGGAAGTACAGCAGGCGGCACTTTAACATCAACCGTTACCTCAACAGGCACTAACACTTATAACGTTGCTGTCAGCGGTATGACAAGTTATGGTAATGTGGTTGCCAGTATTAATGCTAATGCTGTTGCCGATCGAGTTGGAAATCCCAACATTGCCAGCACGAGTACAGATAATACTATTATTTACGACGCCTCATTTCCCACAGTTACTTCTATTAACCGACTCAATTCATCGCCGACAAATGCCACAACAGTCGAATACGAAATTAAATTCAGTCAAGATGTTACGGGAGTAGACGCTAGCGATTTTAGTTTGATCGCTTCTGGGGGAACGGGTGCAGCCATTGGGAATTTGACAGCAACCGATCGCCAAAACTATATATTGCAAGTAAATACAGGAAGTGGCGACGGTACGATCGGCTTAAATTTAGCTGACGATGACAGCATCAAAAATTTATTAAACGTGCCGTTAGGCGCTACCGGGAATGGCAACGGCGACTTTGCAGGACAAGTTTACAGTACAGACAAAACAGCACCAACTGCTAGTCTGAATCCTGTTGCTGACATTGCGACAGCAGGAGGAACGAGTCAAACATTTACTATTGCTTTTAGCGATAATACTGCTGTTGATGTTAGCAGTCTTGACGACTCAGATATGATTATTAATTGGTCTGGCGGCACAATTCCTGCTACTTTTGTAAGCGTAGTTCCGAATAGTAATGGCACGTCCCCAACAGCGAGTTATTTGTTGACTCCCCCAGGCGGCAGTTGGGGTATTTCAGATAATGGTAGTTACGCGATTAGTTTGCAAGCTAATCAAGTGAAAGATACGGTTGGTAATGTTAATACTATTAGCAATTTAGGAACTTTCGCTGTTAATATTCCAAGTCCCACACCAACACCAATTCCAACACCCACACCAGCGCCAACTCCAACACCCGAACCCACGCCAACCCCCACTCCGATTCCAGCGCCAACTCCAACACCGGTACCGACACCAGCGCCCACACCAATTCCCGTGCCCACACCAACACCGGCACCAAACAACTGCGATGACCAGCCAGTTTTAAATAAAGGTTCAGATACAACTCCGCAGTATTTTTACTTGCTGAAAGTGAGCAATTCATCGAAATTTGAGTATGCTGCTTCAGAGAATTCGATCGCCGATTTTAATGCTTCCACTCTAAGTGTTGTCTCACTTTCTATTAATACTGTGTCGATCACGAACAGCAGCGATATCTTATTAGGCTGTAGCGGTGACGACACTTTGTGCAGTGGCAATGAAAACGATATTTTGTACGGAGGTTTTGGGGATGAAAGTCTAATTGCCTGTGGCTGTGATATTTTTGTCTTGGGTGATGCGGAAGGTTTTGATACTATTTTTAGCTTTGGCAAAGAGCTGGATGTGCTTGACTATTTAGGGGGAAACATGAAAGATTTGATAATTAGTCAAACTCAGATAAGCACTTCGATCGGCAAAGTAAATGAAGCTAATTTAACATTATTGCCAGGAGTAGAACTCAGCACGATCGCCTTTATTATTTAGACTGCTTGAGTAGGTCTCGATTAAGTGACTTCGCCACGAATTAAAGCGATCGCGATCGCCAACATCAAGCATCCGATTAAGGTAGTTCCCATAATAAATAGAGCGAATATTTCTCCTGGAGAAAGGGGGCGATCCGTGGGATCGAGGTAAGCCGAGTTGAAATTTTTTGCCCGCGATTGGGAAACCGGAGTGTTGAAGTCAGGCGGCTGCTGAATCACGTTGATGCGAGAATAGCCTATCTTGAGGTCGTAGGCGAGGCGACGTTCTGGGTTGCTGAGGGTGGCGTAGGCGTTGTTAAGCTGCTGAAATTTGGCGATAGCGATTGCGGGTGGCAGGTCTGTGGTATCGGGATGGTAGAGTTTGCTCAGTTCCCGGTACGATCGGCGAATTTCGATCGCCGATGCGGAAGGATGCAGCCCTAACCAGCCGTAGTAACTAGAACCCAAGGGGGCTTTTCCTGGCATTTTCTGACTTTTGCTCTCGTTAGGAGTCACCTCAGCGCCTCTAGGCTTGTTGTGAAGAGTTTTCGATCATTTTAGACCAGATTTGAGAGTAGCGCTACTCGTCTGCTCGATCGAGGGGGTTTCGGGGGCGATCGGCTCAAAGTAAAATCGCGTGTCGATCGTAGTGCCAAGACATTTAGAAGGAGAAAATACAAGACTAAGACATTATCTAGCCAGATTACATCGTAAGACTCTTTGTTATTCTAAATGTGAGGAAATGCTCAAGCATTCTCTTAAGTTATTAATACATTACTTGAAGTTTGACGATATTCCCATTCCTGGGGCAGTCATATCTTGATTCAGCAACGCCAAAAGATATCAAACAGATTCAATGCGTTTTTTGGGTATTGGCTTCTTGAATTTTTAACAGGAGATATTCTATTCGTCAGCTTGGCTCCCTCCAACTGTTGCAAACCTATGCCACAATAAAGTTAACTTTCCACAAAATTTTTATGTCCCTTACACTTACCTTACCACCCAAAATTGAAGCACTTCTCCGCCAACGTGCCGAGAATACAGGACAGGATATAGCCAGTATTGCTCTCGCCGTCCTCGCTTTCGGGCTCAGTTTTGATGAAAGCGATTTCTTTGAAGCGTTAGAAGGCATTCAGCGCGGACTTGACGATTTCGAGCAAGGTCAATTTTCCAGCCTAGAAGAATTTATCGCCGAACAGAACCGAAAATACGGACTTTCCCTGGAAGCATGACCTATCGTATAGACTTCTCTAGCAAAGGTCAAGCTGAAGCTGATGCTGCTTTTGTAAACTTTGCTCAATTCACTACTCCCGAACGCGCTCAAGTATGGTATCAAGGTCTAATCAAAGCCATTTCCTCACTCCAAGAAATGCCCCGTCGCTGTTCCCTAGCCCGTGAAAACGCATTCTTCAGCCAGGAGATTCGCCAGCTTCTTTATGGAAGTGGCAAAACTACATATCGCATACTCTTCACTGTTCTTGACAATCAACCCATACCGACTGTGAGGATTCTCCACATTCGCAATGCAGTCCAGCGCGCGATCGGCGAGCCTCAAGATGAGGTATAATTCCTCGATTGCCGAAATCTCAGTTTTATGCCCAAAATCCGAGTAAATGCTGAGCATAATTGCTGATTGACAAATGCTTTCTTAGCTTAACTTGTTACCAATGCGTGTCGATAGGTAGGTTGCTCTTTTTCTGTTAAATCTCCCCAGGCTTTAAGTGCTGCGCTTAAGGAGGTATTCTATTTTTTCATGGAACCAGTCAACGTTTATTTTTTAAAGCCTCTCCTCTTTTCAACGCAAAACTTTTAAGCTGTGCAGAAGCCCAAAAGATACAAGCCCAGAATGTTGTAGACAGAAATCCAGCCAATAAATTTGCTCCAAAACCTCTATAATCAATTACCAATACCGAAAACCCTAACTGATTAATGGTGGTTGTTACTTGCTGCCTATTTTTAGATAATAAAAAGCACCCATGTATCAGCACCGCAAATCACGGCACAAATTGAGATGGTGACAATATCCATTAATTGATGGCGTTTCGTTCGCTCAACTCTTGGATCTTCTAAGTCGGCAAAATGGTCGGCGATGGTGATTTTAGGTTTGAGTTTCATAATCGCAAACTCTAATTCAATGTTTTTTGGGGACTCAATAATTATTCTCCAATAGACATCTGGTAAAAAGAATCTCAAGCCATTCGTTAAATGTAGGGGGTACGCCGAGGGCGACAGTCTGTGTCGAAAACCATCGATTTTATGTCCAAATACTTCACCCTCAAGAGCCTGCGGTCGATCGATCGCTCCGGGGCTAATTTCTTTTTAGGAGAGGTCCAATATACCATAACCAAACGAGCTTAGACATCTGGCATAATTCTTGTGGAACAGGCAGGATGCCTGTTCGAGACTCGCTTTTCAGGAGATGTCTATTAAACAAAGTCAGAAAATCATTGATATATTCATATAATAGATTAACGATTAACTTACGCAACCCTTGTCCCAGTGTCCAAATCTCAAAAATTTAGTTTTTTATGGGAATATAAAATCATCAACTTTCAACCTTACCAAAAATAATAGCTAAAACACGATCTAAAACATTACAAATTTATGTCCCCAGACCTATCGGCAAAATTACGCAGTATCTGTCAAGATGAAACAGTATTTGAATCTCTTCAACAGATCGTAACTGACGAAATCAAACCCCTCGAACAGCAAATCAGTCAAGCAAATTTCCAATTGGAGCGGCAGAAAGCATTATTCGACGCGATTACCAGACTGCGAAGCCCCCTGGATCTAGAAACAATTTTTCACTCTACCGCCACCGAAGTTCGCCAACTTCTGGCAGCAGATCGAGTGGGAATGTTTCGTTTCTATCCTGATTCTAATTGGAATGATGGAGAACTTGTGTCGGAGGATGTCGATCGAGATTTTCCTTCAGCCATGTCCGAGAAAATCCACGATCACTGCTTCGGCGATCGATTTGCAATTCATTATCAACAGGGTCGAGTACAGGCTGTTGCAGACATCTATAACGCAGGACTCAGCGACTGCCATATCGATGTTTTAGCCAGATTTCAAGTCAGGGCAAATTTAGCTGTTCCTCTATTGCAGGGTAGCCATCTCTGGGGACTACTTTGTATTCATCAATGTCGCGCGCCACGACAATGGGAGGAAACAGAGATTGAGTTTGTTACTCAAATTGCCAATCATTTAGGAGTAGCCCTCCAACACGCTGAACTTTTGGCACAACTACAAGCTGAAATTATTGAACGCCAGCAAGCCGAACAACGTGCTCAAGAACTCAATCAAGGATTGCAGCAAGCCATTATTGAACTGAAAGCGGTTAATAAGGAACTGGAAACCTTTAGCTATTCGGTTTCTCACGATTTACGTGCTCCCCTACGAAGTATTGATGGCTTCAGTCAGGCGTTGCTAGAAGATTGTATGGATCAATTGGATGCAACGGGCCATGATTATTTGCGACGGATTCGTGCTGCTACCCAACGTATGGGACAGTTGATCGACGATCTTCTAACGCTATCACGGGTGATTAGAAGCGAGATGCGTAGAGAATCCGTCGATCTGAGCCGATTAGCGGATCATATCTGCACGGAACTACAACTAGCTCACCCGGAACGGCAGGTGGAGTTTCAAATCCAGCCTGGTTTGGTCGCCCAAGGAGACAGCCGTTTACTGCAAGTGGTTTTAGATAACTTGCTGAATAATGCCTGGAAATTTACGGTTAAAAAACCTCAAGCAAAAATTGAGTTGGGCGCAATTTTGTCCGAGATTGATGCGATGGAGGAAGAGGGAAACCATGTTCCAACTTACTTTGTGCGTGATAATGGTGTAGGTTTTGATATGACCTATGTTAACAAGTTATTTTCCCCTTTTCAGCGATTGCACAGCGTCAGCGAATTTCCGGGCAATGGCATTGGACTTGCTACTGTGCAGCGAATTGTGCATCGTCATGGGGGACGAGTGTGGGCCCAAGGGTGTTTGGAAGAGGGTGCGACATTTTATTTCACCCTAGCGACAGAGGATGTGAGGAAGTAAACAACCCACCACCAATTGCTAAGAGCAATATGGTGGGGGCTTTTAAAGAAGCTCTAGTTTACCAGTCTAAGTGTTAAATCACTACGTTTAAGGCAAGTGTTAAAGACCTACCAGGGGATGCGAAGCTAGTCCCTTGCTCTAGAACCCAACGATTAAACAGGCTTAAAGGGTTAAACCAGTGTCGTGCGTGGATAGTTACCGACCTTAAACATTGACGAAGCTAACATTACCCGAAAGGAGGCACTTTATGTGCAAAGTTCTATTAATTGACACCGAAAAAAGACCGTTAAGCCCAATTTATCCAGCCCAAGCGAGGCAATTGTTAAGAAACAAAAAGGCAGCAGTTTTTAGGCGTTTCCCGTTCACTTTGATTCTCAAAGAATCACGTCCTGATTCCCCGATCTCACCTTTAAGATTAAAAATTGACCCTGGTGCAAAATTTACGGGAATTGCACTGGTCAACGATTCAACAGGAGAGGTCGTATTTGCAGCCGAATTAAAGCATAGAGGTTTGGCAATTCGAGATTCTTTAACGTCAAGAAGGCAACTTCGCAGAAGTAGAAGAAATCGTAAAACACGTTATCGCCCACCAAGATTCTTAAACAGAACTAGACCGTTAGGATGGCTAGCGCCAAGTCTACAAAGTCGGATTGGGAATATTAAAGCTTGGGTCGAGAAACTACGCAAATTCGCACCAATTGCAGCAATTAGCCAGGAATTAGTACGCTTCGATCTGCAACTAATGCGCAATCCAGATCTTCAAGGTAAGGAATACCAACAAGGTACACTTGCGGGTTATGAAACTAGAGAATACTTGCTCGAAAAATGGAATAGACAATGCGCTTATTGTGGCGTAAAGGATGTTCCACTTCAGATAGAACATATTTACCCCCGAGCAAAAGGAGGCTCTAACTCAATTACAAATCTGACTTTAAGTTGCGAAAAATGTAACAAAAAGAAAGGAACTAAGGCTCTTAAAGAATTCCTCAAAAAAGACCAGTCAAGGTTAGAAAAAATCTTGAAACAAGCAAAAAGACCATTGGCAGATGCAGCAGCAGTTAATGCAACTAGATTTGCATTGCTCTATGTTTTAAAAGAAACTGGACTACCCGTGGAAATAGGTTCAGGAGGTCTAACAAAATTCAACCGCAGCCAACAAAACCTAGAAAAATCTCACTGGCTAGACGCAGCTTGTGTAGGAATATCCACGCCAATTCTAAATATTAAAGGAGTTAAGCCTTTGTTGATTTGTGCCAACGGTCACGGTACGAGGCAATCGTGCCGCACCGATAAATTCGGTTTTCCGATTCGCCACTGTTCTAGAACTAAGTTCCACTTTGGTTTTCAGACTGGGGATCTTGTTAAAGCTGTCGTTACTAGGGGCAAAAAAGTCGGTGAGTATGTCGGGCGAATTGTTACCCGTGCTAGTGGTAGCTTTAACATTTCAGCCAAAGACGGACTGGTTCAGGGAATCAGTCACAGATATTGTTCAATTATTCACAAAAAGGATGGTTATTCCTATGCGTCATAGCTCCTGCCCCCCGTTTCCTCTCACCGCCAAACTGAGTACAGTTATGGCGGGAGTCACTCGCGGGGAAGACAGATGAAGGAAAAAGTAAATAACAAGGTTATTCTTTTGGTAGAAGATAATCCTGACGATGAGGCCTTGGCGATCCGTGCCCTCAAGCGTCATCACATTGGCAACGAAATTGTTGTGGCTCATGATGGAGTTGAAGCACTAGATTACCTATTTGGCACGGGTATGTATGCGGGGCGAGATATCACTAACAAACCCTCTGTGATCCTGCTGGATTTGAAACTGCCACGAGTTGATGGTCTTGAAGTCTTGCGTCGCTTACGGGAAGATCAACGCACGAGATTTTTGCCCGTGGTCGTCTTGACGACTTCCAACGAGGAATTGGATGTCATTAATAGTTACAGTTTGGGATGCAATAGTTACATCCGCAAACCTGTAGATTTCGTCCAGTTTTCTGAAGCCATTCGGCAATTAGGAATGTACTGGCTGTTGATGAATGAACCTCCGCCTGTTTAGCTTCTAAGCGAAATCCCCGCACTCTAACGGTAATCCGTTGAGTGACGGGATGTAAGCGCGTCCTCTTCTGGGGTTCGATGCCCCGCAGATGGACTATCTTCTGGGGTGTCTTGCTGCTCAATATATTTCTTAAGTACACAAATTGTGACACCGCCATAAGGCGCGATCGAATATGACTCATTCCACAAAACACTTTTCCAGTACTCGTCCGCGAGTTAGGGCTGGGAGTCGTCACGAAGGTATTAAATAATGAACGCACACTTACGTCTTCTAATAGTCGAGGATTCCGAAGACGATATGCTTCTACTTCTAAGGGAACTGCGTCGAGGTGGTTATGCACTTGACTATTTGCGGGTGGAAACTGCGTCTGATATGAAAGCGGCTTTAGATCGCCAATCGTGGGATATTGTCATTGCTGATTACACCTTGCCTAGGTTCAGTGCACCAGAAGCTTTGCAATTGCTGCAAAATCATCAGCCAGATTTACCTTTTATTATTGTCTCTGGTACGATCGGTGAAGAAGTTGCTGTTGCTGCTATGAAAGCCGGTGCCCATGACTACTTGCTTAAGGATAACCTTGCCCGTTTGGTGCCGGCAGTGGAACGGGAATTACGGGAGGCACAGGAACGGCAGAAACGTGTCTATGCAGAACAAGCCTTGCGGGAAAGTGAAGAACGCTTTCGGCAATTGGCAGAGAATATTACTGAAAGTGTTTTCTGGATGTCTGACCCCACAAGACTTCAGATACTGTATGTTAGTCCTGCTTACAATCGCATTTGGGGACGTTCTAGCGAAAGTTTGTATACCAATTTTATGGAATGGATAGAGGCGATCGTTCCAGAGGATCGGCAACGTATTCAAACTAAGTTTTTTGAGCAGTCGTTGCTGGGCAACTATGACGAGGAGTATCGAATTATGCGTCCTGATGGTTCAATTCGGTGGATTCGCGATCGTGGCTTTCCTATTAAAGATCTTACAGGAATTCCTTACCGAGTTGTTGGCATTGCTGAAGATATCACCAATCGCAAATTGATAGAAGCAGCCCTGCGTCGTACCGAACGTCTGGAAAGTTTGGGTACATTAGCAAGTGGGATTGCCCACGATCTGAACAACGTCTTGACTCCGATTATCGGAATCGCGCAACTGCTTCCCCTGCAAGCCCCCAATCTGGATGAACAAGCTCGCCGATTATTGCAAATTCTGAATGAAAGTGCTTATCGGGGGACTGATTTGGTGAAGCAAATTCTCTCTTTTACTAGCGGTATTGAGAGCAAGCCCACCAACACTCAGGTGAGTCATTTACTTTTGGAAATCCAAAAAGTTATCCAACAAGTATTCCCCAAAAATATTGAACTTTCTACGGATCTACCCCAAAATTTAAAGCTAATTGCGGCCGATGCTACACTGTTACATCAAGTTTTTATGAACCTCTGTGTCAATGCCCGCGATGCCATGCCCAATGGTGGCCAACTGTCGATCGTCGCCGAAAATATAGCGATCGATGAAAATTATGCTCGGATGCACTTGGATGCCCAAGTTGGTTCCTATGTGGTGGTGGCGATTGCCGATACAGGCATGGGGATGCAGCCAGAGATTCTCGATCGCATCTTCGATCCCTTTTTCACTACCAAAGAAATTGGGAAGGGGACAGGGTTAGGATTAGCAACCGCGATCGGGATTGTGAAAAGTCATCATGGGTTTATCAACGTTTACAGTGAAGTTGGTAAAGGCTCGCAATTCAAAGTTTATCTACCTGCAACGGACGCGAGTGAAGCTGAAACTGTTGTCGATGTTGAACCTCAGATGGGAGAAGGCGAATTAATTTTGGTGGTCGATGATGAAGTCCCAATACAAGAGATTACCCAGGCAACTCTAGAAGCGCATGGCTACAAAGCAATGACTGCTAACGATGGAATTGAGGCGATCGCTCTGTATGCCGAACATAAGCATGAAATCAAGGTCATATTGCTTGACATGATGATGCCTTCTTTAGATTCAGTTACTACTATTCGGACTCTCCGTAAACTCAATTCTCAAGTCCAGATCGTTACTATGAGTGGATTGGCAACCAATGAGTCTGTGAGCAAAACAATGAATGAAGGCGCACAAGCGTTTTTAGCAAAACCTTTCACCGCTCCTGAGTTGTTGAATCTTTTATCCAGGCTATGTGGTAGAAATCCATGATAGCAGTGGACAGCTTGCAGTGAGCTTGCCGAACTGTTGACCCTTCGACTACGCGAGCGGGCAGGCAGTTGATAGTTGATAGTTGACAGTAATCATCCAATCTAAAATCTAACATCTAAAGACGAACAAGATAAAGTTCACAAAATAGACTATGGAGAAGCTTCCCTTCATCATCATCGCTCTCATATGGATGTTCAACTAATACCAAATCCGGGTAACTTACCCCTTTTATAATCTCGTAAATGTAGTAAATGTAGGGTGCGTCGCTACGAACAACTCTCGTTGCTATTGGGAGATCTCATAGCGACGCACCATACCAATTATAACGGGGATGGGAAACCCGGATTTGGTATAAATCCTATAAACTCTAATGATGTCCTTTAATTTACGATCGATAATTTCGGTTTTCTGGTTCGACAATGGCAGCTATTTCAACATTTTTAGTCTCGGTAAATTGTCTGTCTGTTCCTAAAAAAAGATGCCAACTTATCCCGCCTAAATATGTGTTAATATATGACATCAAGGCGTGAATAAACACTACAATTCCCAACATTTCTAATGATTCTTCAATGGTCGATATTATCACGTAGGGTATAGTTTGCGTTCCCTCATGATAAGCTTTGTTCCCCCCCAGCATTTCCATTCCGATTGCTCCGCCAATATAAAAAATGCACGCTGCAACAAACAGTTTTCTTGTAGCAATAGGAAGGTGGAACAGAAACTTCGTGTAGGATAATAAAAAGATCGCTACCAAAAAACCGATCGGCACAACCCAAGTAAAGTAAAGAAATCCTGTAGCATTTAGCAGCCTTCGCATAGGGTAGATAAACTGTTCGTGAAATTGAGCAGCTTCATCTAAAGATAGATATAAAAATATGAAAGATAAAATTTTCCAGTGGTGTTTATAGCGAGAACTATCCAAATTCTTGGCATGAGCGATCGCAGCCAACAGGATAGAACTAAACAGCAATGCTAAAACAGAGTATACGGTTGGAACGTTCCGCTCGGCATCAAGGCTGAATGCCTTTGCGAAGTAGTCTCTAGATGGGTAACCGGGCAAGAAGTACAATGTCATCTGAGTTAACAAAGATATTACCACTAGACAGGCTACCACTCGCAGCAAAAATTGGGTCACAGCCGCAGGAGCTAGGGAAATTTGGAATTTCATATTTTTTTAACCTAGATTTAAAGTTATGTTATCAAAAAATGTTTTTTTTTGATACCTCTACAGATAGATAAGACTCTGCTTGTTGAGGGCGCTCTTTTTTACAGAGAGCAACAACTCATTTTTGTGATTTTGTGCCTTTTTTAACAAAAATTTACTGTAAGATTACTGTATAATTAGTGAATCGATCGCGAAAATGCCAAATACCTATTAACTACCAAGAGTGAATTGGTGAAAAAATGGGAACGAGAACGAATTAATCTGGCATTGCACCTGTCTGTTAAAGAGTTTCACTAATACTGGCAGTATGAATTATTTCGGTTCAACTGCGAACATTGGGCGCGGCTTGTAGCGAGAGAGATTATCGCTGCTGCCAAATTACTGAGTTATTGTACTTTATAATCTTTTATATTCATAATACCTGCTAAGTCAAAGAGGTATTGAGTATTATATTGGGCATACCAAATTGGCTGTAGACCTTTTTAACAATTTAATGCAACAAGGTAAGAAGATCGGGGGAATATTTCATTCAACTTGCTAACGCGATACCGATACAGCTACTTTCGGGCAGCGACTCTTAGACAGCCCCTACAAAAGAATGAAACAGCCCTGGTTTAAAAGGGGGTTCGTGTAGCCGATACAGCCACCCACTATCGGTTTTCCCTTAGCCCATGACTCTTTCGCCCTTTCCTCTTCACGGTAACTTTACGTGAAATGTAGATATTTTTACAACTTCTTTATAAATAGGGGTGTTACCCCCCACTCTTATGGTGTTATATTATGTTATGTAGATGCACCCTGATGGCAGGGAGAGTTACTTAGGTGGCTCTCTCTTTTTTTTGTCTTTTTTTAAGTAAAAATACTGTTGCGAGAATCAGCCGATTTGAGATTTGAGAATTACTGTTACTGACCTCAAAACTCGAAAGCCGACGGATCGAAAGAGCGATCGCCCTGATGATTGCTGAAACCCTTAATAATTAAGCCTTTGACTCCTGCTATATCTTTCTCTTTGTGGTAAGTTCACAATCAAATAGACATTTCTTGACAAGAACTTTATATTTAGGGGTTTCGCCCTTCAAGCCTACTATGATATGTTATGTTACGTAGATGCACCCTGATGGCAGAGAGAGTGACTTAAGTCACTCTCTCTATTTTTTTTGTCTTTTTTTGCAGATTGGGAGAGGGAGAAAGAATTGGGGGATTCTGCCATATTTAACTTGTACAGGACTTACGCACAGTGTCCATATATGGTGTAAGCGTAGGGGCAATTTACCAATTACCGATTACTATCAACTTTGGGTTATATTTGAGTAATTTTCAAACAATGAGCGAACAAGCTAACGGGCTACTCAAACAAGGGATTTCGCAATATCAGGCGCACCAATTTGAGGAAGCGCTGAAATCTTGGCAAGAAGCACTAGCGCTGTATCAGGAAATGAACGACCCGCGGCGATCGGGTGCCGCGTTGGGAAATATGGGGGTGGCTTATGAAGCGCTAGGAGATTATGCAAGGGCGATCGACTGCTACCAACAGCATTTGGTGCTAGCGCGGCAAATTGGCGATCGCCGGGGAGAGGCGAATGCTTTGGGAAATCTGGGCAATGCTTGCTACGCTTTGGAAGATTTTGACAGTGCGATTAATTACCAGCAGCAGCGTTTGGCGATCGCGCGGGACACTGGCGACTGGCGCGGGGAACAGGAAGCTTTGGGCAATTTGGCGTTAGCTTGCGATGGGAAAGGAGATTTAGCTGGTGCGATCGACTGTTACCAGCAGCAGTTGTCGATCGCACGGGACAGCAAGGACGATCGCATGGAACGTCAGGCGCTGAAAAGTTTGAAGCTAGCTTACAAGTATTTAGCAGATTACGAGAAAGCAAACGAGTACCGCCAGCAGCAATTGTCGATCCTGTGGGAACTATTTGTAACTGATAAAAATAGCGATTTTGTACAACTTGCAGAAATAGTTGGTTTGAATCCGGTTGAGGATTTTGCCGGGGCAGATTTAAGCGGTTTTGACTTGCACTACGCTGATTTGAACGGTGCGGATTTGCGGGAGACGAACCTCAGCCGCGCTGATTTAACACTGGCGGATCTCAGCGGTGCTTTGCTGAGTAGTGCCATTTTAATTGATGCTACTTTGTGCAATGCTAATTTGCGGGATGCCGAGCTTTGCAACGCGAATTTGAGCGGTGCGGATTTGCGAACAAAATTACCGAGGGCAAATTTGAGCCGTGCGAATTTGAGCGGAACAAATTTGAGTAGTGCTTATTTGCCGAACGCGCTTTTGGTAGATGCAAATTTGACAAATGCCGATCTGAAGAATGCTGATTTGAGCGGTGTTAATTTGAGCGGCGCAAATTTGAAGGGTGCTGATTTGAGTCGCGCTGATTTGAAAAATGTGGTGGTTGAGAATACGAGGTTTGGTGGTTGTTTGGGTATTTCTGAAGGAGTTAAAATTGAGTTGATGAAGCGCGGCGGAATTTTTGAGTAAAATAGATCCATGACCCCGCGCTTAATAAACGGTTTGATTCCCGTACTATGTACAGACGAAGTGCTGTCAACTGTCAACTGCCTGCCCGCTCGCGTAGTCGAAGGGTAAACTGTCAACTGTCAACTGTCAACTGTCAAGTGCTATATATAGTGGGTCTAAATCATTCGTACAAATATGTAGGGGTAGTGCCCCCGTGCCTACCCCGAAAAGTAGGGGCAACCACGGGGGGACTGCCCCTACAAGAATTACACAAATGATATAGGTTAGCTATATGAACTTCCAGTATCGCGCCGCCCTAGTGACTTTAGCAGATCTCGATAATGAAATTCTCGTCAAATTTTACACAAAGTTTCTCGACCTAGAACCGAATCCTTACATTCCTAATACCTATGCTGAATTTCAACTTCCTGGTTTAAGACTCGGCATATTCAAACCTAAAAATTCTCACAAATCGGAATTTGTAGGTAGAGGAAAAACAGGGATGAGTTTATGCTTGGAAGTCAGCGACATCGAAACTGCGATCGCCCGGATTTGGGCTTTGGGATATCCGCCCCCAGGAGAAATTGTAACAGCTTCTCACGGTCGCGAAATCTATGCCTTCGACCCCGCAGGTAACCGCCTAATTTTGCACCAACCTCATTAAGTAGAAGGGGAGAGGGGGAGAGGGGGAGATTGAGGTATTAACCAATTAATTAACAATTTCTCAACCCGAAGGTGGGGGGTTTATCGATCTTAGATCTCTAGACTATGAATTGAGTTTCAACTGCGGTGCCAGATAGTTGTACCATCCTTTTGATCTATCAGAATAATACCCCGATCCTTAAGTTCATTGCGAATACGATCGCCCTCAGCAAAATCCTTCGCCTTCCGCACATCTTTCCGCTGCTGAATCATTGCCTCAATCTCCTCATCCGTCAAACCACCAACCGAGATTTCCGTCTCAGCTTCCGGCTCAACTTCCAAACCCAAAACCCCCGCCAAATTCACCAAAGTTACCCACTTTTGCTGCAACAATTCCGCAGCAGTTTCAGTTTTTCCTTGATGCACCAAAACATTACCTTCCTTTGCCAATTCCTTAGCCAATTCAAACAACACAGTCAAAGCACCCGGAGTATTAAAATCCTGATCCATCGCTGCTTGAAATTGGTGCACAACTGTGCTATCTTGTTCAGTCAAATTATCTATTTTTTCAACATCCCAACCGAGTTTAGAACCATGTTGAGTGCCAAAAAGTAAGCCTTCCTTCAGAGTTTGCCAGCCATTTTTAGCACTGGCGATCGCCTCTTCGGTAAAATCAATTTGACTGCGATACTGCGCCATCAACACAAACAGCCTCACCGCCATCGGTTCAACAGCTTTCCCCCCACTCTGACTCTTACTCCCCCCCTTGTAGGGGCGGTGCCCCCATGCCTGCCCTAGTTTGGGGGGGTCAGATTCCGGTTCTCCCGACCAATTCCCCTCCAACAAATCGCGAATTGTAATAAAATTGTGCAACGACTTAGACATCTTTTTGCCATTGACAGTCACAAAAGCATTGTGCATCCAATAATTAGCAAGGGACTTGCCCGTCACCGCTTCAGATTGAGCAATTTCGTTCTCATGGTGCGGAAAAATTAAATCGGTACCACCGCAATGAATATCAATAGTTTCGCCCAAGCAATCGCGCACCATCGCCGAACATTCAATGTGCCATCCGGGGCGACCTTTTCCCCAAGATGAATCCCAAGCAGATTCACCTGGTTTAGCACTTTTCCACAGCGCAAAATCGGAGGAATCTTGCTTTTTTTGACCTTCTATTTCTTCAGTTTCCAATCTACCACTCGCCCCTGCCTGCATTTCTTCCAACTTGCGACCCGAAAGCTTTCCGTAATCTGCAAACTGTCTAACATTGTAGTAAACGTCGCCACCAGACGCATAGGCATAGCCTTTATTTTCTAATTCGTGAATCAGTCTTTTTATGCCGTCCATTGTATGCGTGGCGCGGGGATATTCATCGGCCCTGAGAATATTCAGATTGTCCATGTCTACAAAATATTCATCGATGAAGCGTTCCGCTACGGCTTCCATTGTTGAATTTATTTCGCTGGCGCGATTGAGAATTCTGTCATCAATATCTGTAAAATTCTGCACGTAGCGAACATCGTATCCGCGCCATATCAAATAGCGGCGCACCATGTCCCAGACAATGTAAGCGCGGGCGTGGCCGACGTGGCAGTAATCGTACACCGTAACGCCACAGCAGTACATCAGCACCTTGCCTGGTTCGATCGGCTCAAAAGGTGATTCGCGACGGGTTAAGCTGTTGTAAAGCGTTAGGGACATGGGATTTGAGATTTGGGATTGATGTACTGCTGTTTCTGGAATCTTTTGATGTGTCAGCACAGATTCAAGCGTTTGTTACAGTTGTACTGCAATTAATGCTCGTTGGCTCTGAATGGACAAGAATGATCCACGAGCGCATTTTGAATGACGATCGTGCTTGTTGTTTGTATCGAGATTTGAGCTTGACGCTTCGATCGCAAGTTTACACTATTTGTGACGTTCTCCCCCGTCAACGCTAACACAATTTGAACCGGCATGACTATTTAACTCACGCCCTCACCTCAATTTTCAGGAATTCCTGACTCGGTGATGCTGATTGACCGAGAATATTGAGTATTTTTACTCATTATCTCGGATGATTGACTCTCGCTGCTCAATCCGTGTATGTGCCAGTTGGGGGGTGCGGAATGTGGAATTTAAGGGCGATCGCGTATTAGTATGCGATAATTTATTTAAAGTGAGAAAGCTTGTATGTGGGTAGAAATAACGGCGCTAAATCGCGTTCCAGAATGGGGTATTTTGACAGTACAAGTTGAGGGAATTTCGCTCATCCTAAACCGTCAAGGCATGAATGTCACTTGTTACCGCAATGCTTGCACTCACTTAGAATATCCCATCGACATGGGTAAGGTCAGAAATGGCATCATTACCTGTCCTTTTCACAAATTTCAGTACAAGTTAGATACTGGTAAATGTTTGAATGCACCTGCATCCGCGCTGCAATCTTATCCGGTAAAGATTGAGGGCGATCGAATTTTTGTGGAAAGCAATTAATTGTTGGAATGCAAAGCTGTGCCAGATTTTTGGAATCTTTTTTCATTAAAAACTGCTAAAGTTTAGCAATTTAAAAAAATTGTTACATTCTTTTCGGTTGCATCGGAATCACTCAACGCAATCAGGCAAACCCTAATTACCAATTAGTGATCGAACTCATCATTCTAATGCAAGCAGATTGGAGATTACCTGAGTTTGACAGGCTATGAAAAAACTGGATTCCCTTTCTGAGCGTAGTCACAAACGTGGATAATTTTTGTCAGGAAGGCTGCGAGTTCAAACTCAGGTAACAATTTTTTGATTTGTCATCAAATTTTCAGGAACCACCCTCCCATTCTAGATTTCTGGTTTCGCCATCGAGGACAGGCATTTTATAAAACCCTAATTTTTGTTCTACAATTAATCGGAAAAAAGGCATACCATCTACCAAATACCTTTTCCACAGCCTTTTTGGTTCGCTTAGCAATCGGTAGCCCCATTCTATTCCTACTTCGCTCATCCATTTAGGAGCTCTTGCTTTAACACCAGCTTCAAAATCAATGGTTGCACCTATTGCTAAGAAAATTTTGATGTTGGTCATTCTGTGTTTATATTTAGCAAGCCAGTTCTCTTGCTTGGGTGAACCTACTCCTATTGCCAATACTGTAGCTCCAGATTTATTAATTAAGTCAAAGATCTTTTCACACTCTTTTTCATTTTTTTCAAACCCAAAAGAAGGAGAATATGCTTCAATTACTATCTCTCTCTCCATTTTTTTATTGATATTTTCCTGGGCTTTTTTAGCAACACCTTCTGCAGCTCCTAACAAAAATATTTTAATGTCGTCATTTGCTTGGTGATGCTTGTAAAAGGCAGGAAACAAGTCAGAACCAGAAATTTTTTCCTTGAGAGGAGTACCCAAAAACTTTGAGGCATACATCAATATTTGACTGTCGCAGACTCTGTAAGTGGAGTGCTTGTAAGCTTCATAAAAGTCGCGGTCATATTGCAATTTTACCAAGTGATCTACATTGGGCGTAAATACGACACCGCCTTCGGTGTCTAGTTTTTCAAACAACTGTTCTATTGAAAAATTATCAATGGATACATTTAATAAGTTAACAGTGTTCATTTTTGCTCTCCTTCAAACCATATTCCTAAATTACAACTCAAACTAAAACTCGCACTACCAACTTGTGTTTTCACTAACTATGACGCTTTTATGAATAAACTTTTTTAAGTATACCTCATACAACGTACCCGTCCAGTCAGAAATGATAAAGATTCTGTAAAGCATAAGCTCGCTCCAGTAAAGACTTTATAAAGCAAATTATCTAATGACCAAAAATTAACTTGATTTTTGGTGAACCAACGACCGTTTTGTTGTTGGTGAACTCATTTTCTTTGCCTTAAGATTTTCTGGAGCGTTTAGTGCCACACTCGCTATTCCTCCAGCAATGAACGCAAAAATTGGGTTAGTCATCGCGTTCAACAGACAGTCAAACGCATACATAGTTAAAGCAACCCCCATTGCTGCTGCTGGCGCTACTTTAGGATGAGACCATGTTCTGGCAGGATAAGTAAACAAGGAAAAGGCGAGAACAGGAAGTAACAGTGAAGAAAATAAACTAGCTAAACCCACTGCACCATGTACGCCAAATGCAATAATCCACAAGCTGTCGGTGATGGAGATATCTTTACCCTCATCATCATATACGCGGTTTCCACCTGCATCTCCCCAGCCAAAAAGAAATCTTTGCCTCGCTTTTTCTCCCAATATCTCTTCATTGTCAAATCTAAACTTCAGAGAACCTGCTCGTTCTTCGCCAAATATTTGACTTATGAAACCAATAACTTCTGCGCTTGAAAATTGACCCGATGCAGCCATGTACAGGTAAAACACCACATAACCAATTACCAATAGCAGTGGCAAAGAGGTGCGAAACCATTTGGCACAAAACAATACGATTAGCCCAATTGCAAATAAGCTGTACGCGCCCGTAGAGCGACACAGGAAAAAAGCGATAGTCAATACAATTACTAAAGGCTTTATTTTGCGACCTTGAAATTTTTTGAGTGTCCCAGTTTGCCACAGCCAAATTCCGATTAAAGCTGCTGTCATCATCCACACACCAACCATCAAACCGTGCTGCATGAATACAACCGGTCTCCAGCCTCCCAAACGCCTTGCTTGACTCCAGTCATCCACGGCATTCACGCCGTAAACTATTTGGTGCAGCAGTGGGCCCTTAACTCCTTCAACCAGGGTAAAAGGAACGTAGGCTAACCCACCTGCAAAAATCCCGATCGCTAATTGTCGCAGCCCGTCTAAATTATTAAGATACAAACGACCCAAAAAATAAGGCAGTCCCCAGGCAATAATTTGGCCAAAAGTCGGAGAAATCGGGCTGCCACCATTACTAATTTGTGACACAATAGGACACAAACAGTACACTAGCATTGGCACGTCGAGCCAACCGGGTCTAAAACAAGTTAAGCGCCCAGTATCATAGACAATAGTAGCTATCAAAATGCCATAGCAAGTTGCTGTGATCTTGGTGTATGGTGGCAATACGGGAATAGGAAAAGAAGACTGTGGTAAAAACAACCAAGCTAAAATAAAACTTATAATGACTGCCCGCTGAGTTGGAAATCTAATAAACAGGTATAAAGTAACTGGAATCCAGCCGTACATTACAATTGGGATCAGTTGAGTCATAGCTTTTGTTTGGTGGCAATAAAATTGCAGAAGGACAACTCAATTCGCCCTATGGAAATTATCGATAAACGATCGCCCCACCCCAATTTTAGGCTTTCTTTGTTAATTGCGACTGACGTTCTATAGCTGTGTGTAGAGCAGCCTCAAAGAGATTAGTGGCATCTTCCCAAGTATATTTGGTCACCTCAGCCAAAGCAGCATCAGACATTACCTGCCATTCGGCATCAGACAACTGACAAACCTGCTCGATGGCTTTTGCCATATCAACAGGGTCTTCTGGCTTGACCAATATCCCGCCGCCGCTGGCGAGTAGTTGCGGAGCCGCGCCCGCAGGAGTACCGATGACTGGAGTGCGACACGCCATTGCCTCCAAAATTGGCAGACCAAAGCCTTCTGACCTACTGGAAAAAAGCCAAGCATCGCATTTGCTGTAACACTGTCTAATTTGGTCTTGAGTAGGTAACATCTGGTACTCAGTACCATCCGGTAGGGGCAAATTGGGAGAAGGAGATTCGCGTGAACTAAAGGCAACTAAACGAAGGTTGGGAATTTTGGCAGCAGCTAGGGAAAATGCTTTCAGAGCGATGTCGCAGCCTTTCCAGTGAATGGTATTGTAATATATCCCGACTGTAGGAACCGACTGTTTGCTTCGCGGCGAAGCGCGAAAGTGTTCGAGGTCTACGCTGGGAGGCACAAGGGATGCATACGGATCGTTGTATCGATCCCGAGCTAGGTCAACCAGCCACTGGGAAACAGCGATTTTGTGCAGCGGTAACGACCAAGTGGCCTCTACTTGACCTTTGGGTATGTAACTAAAAGCCTCGTAGTGTTGGAGGAAATAGACTTTTGCTCCTTTGCTAGGAGAGAGTTTTGATACCCAATTGGCAGTTTCCCACCAGGTAGCCATGATCACATCGGCATCAGGTACGTCTTTGTCAGTAACTGGACGATTCTTGTCGAGAAATCGAAGTTCTACATCTAAGTTGTCAAAGTGAGACGGTTCCCTTTGAGGAACTGATGTCCAACCCTTACCTTTCAGGATCGATCGCAATTGTTGGAACAAAGTTGGCTGTTCTCGGGGCGCGCAGACGATAAATACTTTGTGTCCTCGCTGTTGGAGAAGTTTTGTATATGTGGATAACACCCTAATACCACCCGCCAGAGTAGGAGTGGGAAGGACAAAAGTAATTTTCATGAATTGAGTCAGAAGTTTGACACTGCTTGGTGACGCTCCCGGCAAGCGACTGGTTCTCACGCGAGAGTTTTATCGAACTTATCTATAATAGCAATAGTAAGTTCGGAGTTAGGAATCTACTTGTTGCTGTTGCTTAGATTGAACTGACCTGAGATCTTGGTGGATGCCCCTTTTAATACAGACACGGGAAATTTTAGCGGTAGAAGCACCCCTCGGATGAGATTTATCTCCTATTGAGAATATCGCGCACCCAGGAATCGCAGAATTTCAACTTGCTACAGTTGCCATTCAGCCTCAACTTTTTCCGCATAGGGAGAAAACGAAACTACCTGAACATCCCGTTCTTTGGATTGCTCTACGGCAGCTTGTAATCCCGCCTCAAAAAGATCCGTGGCATTTTCCCAAGTATAATTTACAACTTTGGCATAGGCAACTTCGGACATGGCCAGCCACTCGGAATTGGGCAACTGACAGATACGCTCGATGGCGTTTGCCATTGCTTCGGGATCTTCTGGTTTGACCAGTATGCCAGCACCACCGCTCAACATTTCAGGAGCAGCGCCGACAGGAGTACCGATGACTGGAGTGCGGCACGCCATTGCTTCTATAATTGGTAAACCGAAGCCTTCCGATCGGCTGGCAAACAGCCACGCATCGCATTTACTGTAGAAGTCTTTGAGTTTGTCTTGATCGGGTTTAATTACATACTCGGTGTTGGCGGGCAGCGGTAAATCTGGAGATGGGGCGTCTGTACCAAAGGCAACTAAACGCAGATTCGGGATTTTTGAAGCTGCTAAGGAAAAAGCTTTGAGAGCGATGTCAGTTCCTTTCCAGGCAGTTTGAGAGTAAAACATTCCAATTGTAGGAATCGACTGTTTGTGGCGCAAAGGGGCATAGAATTGCTTGGTGTCTACACTGGGAGGAGCCAAGGAAACCTTGTAATCTCCGTATTTATTCGCCGCTAGGTCAACTAACCACTCGGAGATGGTAATTTTGTGCATTGGCAGCGTCCAGGTTGCTTCTACTCGACCTTTAGGTAGGTAGTCAAAAGCTTCGTAGTGCTGAATAAAATAAGCTTTTGCTCCTTTGCTAGGAGAGAGTTTCGCCACCCACTCTGCGGTTTCCCACCAAGTAGCAACTATTACGTCAGCGTCCGGTACATCTTTATCTTCGATCGGACGCCACTTTTCAGTAATTTTCTGTTCTACACTCGAGTTATCGAAGAATGATGGCTGGCTTTGAGGTGGAGAAATCCAGCCTCGTCCCCGCAACAGTGACTTTACTTGTTGGCGCAGAGTGGCTTGGGAGTGCGGTACAGAAATGACTAACACCTCGTGACCTCGCTTTCTCAGAAGCTCTGCGAAAATAGACACTACTCGAATGCCACCGGTCAGATTGAGAGTAGGAAGAACAAAAGTTATCTTCATGTTAAAGTCCCGCTGAAAATTCCGACTCTAGACAATGCTGGGAGCGCTTGTATCAGAGCGGGTCAGGAAAGAGGGGCGGGTGGAGGTTAATTACCGCTTTCCTGGTGTGTACGTAGAATCGACAGGGCTTACACACATACACTATGTGTAGGATACTGATAAGTTATATCTTCCCCCAGAAATTGTCTAAAAATTGCTCGTGCAACCTATTGTTCGATCGGGGCTGACGCATCAATAACCTATTTCTGTCATTGGCAGCGGTAGCGACGCAATCGCAACGTCTATTGTTCATCGCCGATAGGTAAGTCCCGTTTATGCCATTTGGATGATGCTTCATTCTTACTAGAAGTAACTGAAGTCCTCACTACGAACCTGAGATCCCTTGCGGATCTCAGCTCTAAATCGACCTCACAGCAAATCCGGGTTGTTCATCCCCGTTATAAACTGTATGGTGCGTCGCTCGTTTAATATTGGTTTAAGCGTGAAAATCTGGAGTTTAGACTAAAAACGATCGCATCTAAAAGTACCTGCCTTTCAACATCAGGCAAGTTATTGCTCAACAACTCACGCATAGAGGAGATTAAACAACTAATCTTGAAGACTTTTTGTGTCGAGAAACACGTTTTTTGACAGTAGGATATCGTGGTGCCGGTATCCGTACCTTTCCTGTTTCCCAACCTGGAGATTTTCCCCTAGGTTTAGGTAATTTCGTAGGAGTACCAATGTCAACTAAAACCGACAACATTGATTGGGCAACACGTCCGGGGGTTAAATCGATCGTAGCAGGCTGCCAAGGCAGTCGATTTTCTTCAACTAAATCCCTAGCCAACCAGAGTTGCCAACTCATCAACGGCATTAAATCACTCCACCGCTCACATTGAGAGGGAGTTCTCAAGTTAGGCAATGTCCAATGCAATCGTTGCTTGGCAAACCGATACCAATGATCCACCCCAAAACGTCGTAAATACTCAGACCAAACAATTTCTAAGGGTAGAGTTCGTTCTCCCACCCAAACCAACCACAAGGGTGGAAATGGCTGACCGTTTGACATGGGATTGAGTCTTTCGATGAGAATTAAATTGACGCGATGTTCAGGGGCGCGATAAAAATGTAAGTCCAGCCATTGACTGACTCGGACTGGTCCCAACTCTGGATGAGAGTCAATTTCGATCGTAGTATCCACTTTAAGCCATGTGGTTGGGTCATTGAGTCTCATTTTGGACCCGTGCTTACGCGGTCTACCGCGACCACTATAGGCTGGTGGTGCCGACCAAAAACAGGCATTCTTTCGGACTCTCATTAAGCAATCAGCTTGAATATCTGCTTGCGCTAATACCCAACTGGCATTGCCATATTCTCGGTCTAAGACTGCTAAAACTGGGTTGACGCTGTGTTCGCAGACCAGTTTGAGTTGGGAAGCTGCTTGAAGTATGGGTGAAGACTCACTACTAATTCGTTCGTGGAGTAGGGGTAATGCCCAACTTCCACGAGCTTCAGGTATCCAGGCAATTGTACTGTACCCCTGCCCGATAATTACGCCTCCCTGATATTCATGGGTTCTGTCTTTTAAGGTTTGAGCATCTGGTCTCCCCCATACAGTACGATCGATCGCCACTAATATATGTTCTGTTGGGGGTACTTGCTGTTCTAATTGCTTTTGATACAACTCCATCAGTTTTTTTCGGTCTGGTCTTGTGTCTTGTAAGGCTTCATAGACGCTTGGCCATTGTCGATTGAATAGCGGGCTGAGTGAAAATTCTGCCAAACATGACGCATTTCTGGTGGTCATCACTGCATCCATTAGCTCGAATGTAGCATCTTTCGCCCTCACCAATAACTCGTATGCTGCTTGACGAAAGTCCTTTAATCGTTCACTGTTCATTGAGGGAGTGGATAGGTTTTCTTTTTCACCCTCATTCTCTCCCGGCGCGGTGGCTCAAGTTCTTCTTTTGCCACCGT
>JAAUPI010000215.1 GCA_012035135.1 Microcoleus sp. CSU_2_2 | reverse complement strand
TACCTTTTTGTGAGTATTAAATACCAGACTTTCCAGCCTGTGTATTTATTCTCATCTTAAGTATAAGGGCGAAAGCCCTTTTTACACCGCTAAAAATGTTAAGATTCAAGAAAGATTGACGGCGGTTTTAACCGCTCGTGTCGCTTACATCTCATAGCTAAAGCTGATGAGTTTTCCGCTTTCCGTCCTTGTTTTATAATACAAGGTAGCACTCAACTTATCTGAGGAACAAACGTGCTGCTATCAAAAGGCTTTGAAGTAGAAATGTATACCGGCACACCCCAAGGTGATGTTGTCGGTCTCTCCGATCGCATAGTTGCCGATCTAGAGGGATTTGTGCGGGAGCCTGATAGTCGCAATGTCGAGTACACTACCGCCCCGCTGTGCTGCTACGATCGCCTGCTGTGTGCCCTAGTGAAACCGCGAGTGCGACTGCGGGAGTATTTAAAACAATTGGGCGACTACACTCTGCTGCCGGGAAGTACCCTGTCCCTAGGGGGGAGCGATCGCTTTTACCGCTCCGATCCCAACAACCCCTACCACACCTACATCGAGCAAACCTACGGCACTAAAGTGGTCACCGCCAGCATTCATATCAACATCGGCATCTCTCAACCAGAATTGCTGATGCGGGCAATTCGCCTCGCCCGCGTCGAAGCACCCCTCTACCTTGCCTTGAGCGCCTCTTCTCCTTTCCTGGATGGCGAAGTCACTGGGTATCACTCCACCCGCTGGGGTTTGTTTCCCAAAACTCCTGCTATCGTCCCCCTGTTTGAAAGCCACAAGCATTACATCCAGTGGACTGAAGCACAGCTAGAACTGGGTAGTATGCAAAACGTCCGCCACCTGTGGTCTGCCGTGCGCCCCAATGGCGATCGACGCCCTTACTGTCTCAACCGCCTCGAACTGAGAATTTGTGACCTCGAAGTCAATCCTCTAGCTTTGTTGGCTATCACTGCCTTGTTAGAAGCTCGGATTTGGCAAATGATTGAAGACCCCAGCTTAGACCCATTACAACTCAGCAACTTGCCAGCAGCTACCCGTAACAAAGACTTGGTTGCCCTGACAGACGCTAATGAAATTGCTGCATCTCGCCAAAGTTTGGATGCCGAACTGACGCACTGGCAAGATGGTCGAACTATTTTGGCACGAGATTGGATTGAAGAAATTTACCAGGAAGTCTGGCCGATCGCCAAAAAACGCGGTTTTAGCTGCTTTCTCTCGCCACTCAAAAAAATTCTCCGGGAAGGCAACACCGCCCAGCAGTGGTTGAATCTGCATGAAAACGGTTTGGACAGTCGCAGCATTATTCTGCAAGGGATTCAGGGGATGGCTCACCAAGAATGGGAGCTAGAAGACAATTTGTGCGGCCAGTTAGCGGCCTGAAGATTAGCCCGGAAAAACTAATCAGAATATTTAATCAATCGAACGCGACGAACGCCATAAATAAAAGCTATAAATTTGATCTGCCTTTGGGTAGATTTACCGATCGTCCAATAGCTGTATTTGGCGTTTCAATCCGTTCAATCCGTTACAAAATCCGTTGCCGAACTTCTTTCTGCTATAGCTTCATGCCTCAACTTGTCTTGATTCACCCACAAATCCCGCCCAATACGGGTAATATCGCCCGCACTTGTGCTGCTACAGGCACTGAATTGCATTTAGTTGGGCCACTGGGGTTTGAAATTAGCGATCGCCACCTCAAACGGGCTGGTTTGGATTACTGGCCCTATGTCAACCTCCACTGCCACGAGGACTTAGCAGCTTTTCTGGTTTGTCAGCAGCAGCGGGGGGGACGGTCGATCGGATTCAGCACTGGCGGGCAAGACAATTATGCACAATTCCATTTTCAAGCCAGCGACTGGCTGCTGTTTGGCTCGGAAACTGTGGGACTTCCCCAATTTGTCTTAGATGCTTGCGATGCCACAGTTTTTATTCCCATGAGCCAGCCTGGGGTGCGGAGTTTAAACCTGTCTGTCAGCGCTGCTGTAGGTTTATTTGAGGCGAAACGACAGTTGGGCGAGCTGGGATAAAGAACGATCGACACATACGCATATAGATATTAAATAGCAGCTACTCGATCGCAAATCTCGATCTAAATATAAGAAATTCATATCAAAACGGTGACAGTCTAAATAGCAAACATTAATGAATTTTATTCATTCAAAAACAGAGTGTTATCAACAACACAAAATTACTTAAGAGATGATTTAGCAACAAAAACAGAGATTTTCAGCGATTTAGCGCGTCCAACCGCTCATATCTTCCACCTGCACACTATATCTAGTAAATATACGGTTGTAGCTATCCCGGAAATTAGCATACAGTCCAAGAATAGGTAACACCAGAGCCTTACCGCAACAGCAATTTCATGTATTTGTTGGAGCTATTGCCGTGTAAGGCTTTTGGGGTGTAATATCAGCAAGTTCGAGAGACAATTTCAAATTTTTGCCTCTACGAGCTTGTCTAAATTTAAAAAGCAAGGTAATCTTGCCTAAGCATGATAGCTGTCAGCAATGAGAATATTCTTGTTGGTTGATTTACATCAGCGTCATGCGATCCCCTTGAGTGTTTCCAAGGACTGTTAAGCGCTTCTCAGTAGGAGGTCGTTTTTTTGAAACGAACATATCCCCAAACAATTCAGCCTGTTAAGGCTAGTGAAATCGACAGAGACGATTCTGCCGAATCTTTCAAACAGAATGGAATTGGCAGAGTTCGCTCTCTCGCCACGATCGGACTGGCAATATCGGTAGGTGCTTCCGGCATCCTGATGCCGAGAAGCGGGGACAACGCTCGCGCGTCTGAACTCGCACCGACAGCAGAATCCACCGCTGAAGTACAGCCAATCTTGGCCACCGGGCCAGCCACCTCTGCACAAGTTGACGGTTCCCTAGCAGCCGCACCAGCCACCGCACCTGTGGGGCAACAGCCAACAATTCCGCCGACGGAAGAAGTTATATCAGAACAGACAGCACAGGCAGCGGACAACATCGCAGTCGCTGCACCAGCACTCCCAGCGGAGTTCAATCCCGAACAAAAGTTAAATCTAACTGGCTCCGAGCCGTTGGATAGTCTGCCGTCCTCAGGGCTGCAATCGACAGCAGCAACCCCCCTCGCAACTCCGGTACCGACTCTAAGTTCGATCGCCCAGCCGAATACAGATGGGGCGATTGAGAGTTTGAAGAAACAGGAAAACCGCACAACAGCATTTAGCCGCGCCCTGTTGGGGTATGAGGAGGGAGCAAATTCATCTACATCGGCTGCATCTTGGCAGTCCCCAGTACCGACTCCGGAATCTGCGTTTTCTGTAACGCAGACAGCAATTCCCGAACAGTCGGCAACATCTATAATCCCTAGCGGTAGTGCTGCGACGCAGAACAATGCAGCATCATCCGATCGGGCCTTTGAGTCAAGTGAACCATCGCTGACAACACCCAGTTTACCATCTGCTGTGGTCGTCCCCCCTGCGGGCAGTGCGCCAGCAAAGGCTGATGTGTTGTACAGAGTGCGATCGGGAGATACCCTAGACGCGATCGCCAAAGGTCAAGGCGTGTCGGTAAAAGAGCTGATCGCAGTCAACAAGCTCGGCGACCCCAACTTCCTGAATGTCAATCAACGGCTGAAAATTCCCCAAGTTGGGTCAAATAATTCGACGGTGCAGGTGGCAGCCTCGATTCCTGCCTCCAACTCTACATCTTTTTCCTCGGCTGCTGAGGTTCCCGCATCTTTCAACCCCAGCTCGTCTGCCCCTGAAATCAGTGCTTCTGGCGTTGCGGTTCCCGCGCCAACAGTGGCTGTAGTCTCTCCCCTTGGGAACTTGGAAGGTTTGAACAATATTTCAGCGCCGATAGTTCCCAAAATTAACAGTATTCCGCTAACTCAAGTTTCTCAAAGCATTAGCGACCCAGGAAAGCTGGAACTTCAAGGTGAAACAACATTTACAGGTGCAGTTGACACAAGTACGCTACCAAAAATGCGCTCCTCTGCAACTGTAATCCCTCAATTGACGCCAATTTCGAGTACCGGGGGTTTAGACGCCTATCCGACGAACTCTGTACCCGATTTGACTGTGGCTTCTGCTTCTGTTGCAGGAGAAGTGCCAGTGGGCGATGCCGAGGTCGCTATCCCAACAGGACAGGCTCTCAACCCTTATGCAGAACGCTTGAGGGCGGAAATTGTCAGGCTGCGATCGGAATATCGGGCCGAGCGCAATTCGATCGGGGCTAATTCTCTAGCCCTGACTCCAAATGACGAGTCCTTAACGCAAGTCGCTACGGGCAACCCATCTGAGAGCGAAAATCTCAATAATCCGTATCTCTACACCCCTGAGTACGCTCAACCGGTGCAGAATGAAATCAGCAGGCCTCCTTCGAGAGCGTGGAGCGAGCAGGTTCAGAAACAGCAGCAAGAGCGTTTTGACCCAGCACGTGCTGCCGAATTGCAACCAATCGACTTGACACCTAGTTCTACTTCTACCTCTACTTTAGAGAAGCCAGTGGTGGCAACGGCTCCTTTGGGATCGGAAGGTTACGACCCCCTGAGCAACCCGTCTTTGGGACAGATGGTTTCCCCTGAACTGCCTCCGCTGTCAGACGCTGATACCTATCTGCCTAACGGAGGGAAAGAACAACAGTCAGCTCAAGGGTTTATTTGGCCAACTAAGGGCGTTTTCACTTCTGGCTATGGCTGGCGCTGGGGACGGATGCACAAGGGAATTGATATTGCAGGGCCCATAGGCACGCCAATTGTGGCAGCCGCTGACGGGGTAGTGACCTATGCACAGTGGAATGACGGCGGTTACGGCTATCTCGTGGAAGTTACCCATGCTGACGGTACTGAGACTGTCTATGCCCACAACAGTCGGATTTTGGTGCAAAAGGGTCAGAAAGTCGCTCAAGGCGAGCAGATTTCGGAAATGGGCAGCACTGGCTTCAGTACAGGGCCGCACCTACACTTTGAAATCCATCCAGCCGGACAAGGAGCTATCAATCCAATGGCTGTTCTGCCAGACGATGCGTCCAGAGCTTCTCGCTAAGAACTTGTGTCGTGAAGTTATGGGTGATGAGTGATTACCAAAACTCATAACTTTTACTGCAAGCTATTAGTAATTATGTTTCCACGAATGTATGTATAGCTCGCCTTACCGTGCTAAGATAGTAAATCGTGAACTAAATTTGGCTCAGTGGCGCAGTGGTTAGCGCAGGGGACTCATAAGCCCAAGGTCGCAGGTTCAAATCCCGCCTGAGCCATAATTTCATGGAAAACAGCACGCTCTCAAAATTCAGAGCGTGTTTTTTATTTAAGGTAGTTGTAGTCGGTATGAGTATGATATAGTTGTAACAGTTCGTAAAACAGGAAACAAAATTTATGACGAGTGAATGCCTCCGGGTTGGTCAGGCTGCACCCGACTTCGCAGCAACAGCCGTAGTGGATCAGGAATTCAAGACAGTGAAACTGTCTGACTATAAAGGCAAAAAGTATGTCGTCCTGTTCTTCTATCCCTTAGACTTCACCTTTGTGTGCCCAACTGAGATTACGGCATTTAGCGATCGCTTTGAAGATTTCAAAAAAATCGATACTGAAATTCTAGGCGTTTCCGTTGACAGCGAATTCTCTCACCTCGCTTGGATACAAACAGACCGTAAGTCAGGCGGTGTCGGCGACCTCAACTATCCCCTAGTTGCCGATATCAAAAAAACAATTAGCACCGATTACAACGTCCTCGACCCAGAAGCAGGTATTGCCCTGAGGGGTCTGTTCATCATCGATAAAGAAGGCATCATCCAACACTCTACTATCAACAACCTTGCCTTCGGTCGCAACGTAGACGAAACCCTCCGCACTCTCCAAGCTATCCAGCACGTCCAAGCTCACCCCGATGAAGTTTGTCCCGCTGGCTGGCAGCCCGGTGACAAGACGATGACTCCCGATCCGGTCAAGTCTAAAGTATTCTTTGCTGCTGTTTAAGCGTATTACATTGAGATTTAGATCCCCCTTAGCCCCCTAAAAAAAAGGGGGACTGGAAACTTCTTTAAGTTCCCCACATCAAGGGGGATTTAGGCTTTTTTTCTAGATACAGCCTTTTTCCTTCTTCTTCCTTCTTCCTTCTTCTTATGCTGACTTCTACTGATTTTAGAGGTTTGTTAAATCAGCGGTTTTTCCAAAATTTATTGCCGATTCCGGCTACTAATCCTCTGAAGCTGGGACAGATGACGCCAGATTTTGAGTTGCCGGATATTACTAACGATAAATTGGTAAGGCTGTCGAATTATCGGGGCGATCGACCTGTAATCATAGCTTTTACTCGGATTTTTACGGAAAAGCAATATTGTCCTTTCTGTTTTCCTCATATTAAAGCTTTGAATGAAAATTGGGAAAAATTTGCCGATCGAAATATAGAATTATTGATGGTGACGAGTACGGACGATCGGCAAAGCCAGATTGTGGTTAGAGATTTAGGGTTAAAAATGCCACTGCTGAGCGATCCTAGTTGTCGGGTGTTTCAGGCTTATGAAACCGGGCAAGCGTTGGGAGCTCCTTTGCCGGCTCAGTTTGTTTTGGATGCAAGCGGAAAACTGTTGTTTAAACATTTGTTTTCTTTCATTGACCATAATGCGAGTGTGGAAACTTTGCTGCAATCGATCGATCGACCATGATAAAAATGGTTTTTAGTGAGGACTTTAGTCCTTGACAGAAGAAGGACTCTTCGTCCTCACTACGAACCTAATCGATCGGACTTGATACTAAATCCGGGTTACTCCCGTCCCTTTATAAATCGTCTGTCATTGGCAGAGTCTAAGCGATTGCTTCGCTTTAGCTCGCAATGACAATAACAGGGGTATTATACCAAATCCGGGTTACTTACCCCTTTTATAATCTCGTAAATGTAGTAAACGTAGGGTGCGTCGCTACGAATAACTCTCGTTGCTATTGGGAGATCTCATAGCGACGCACCATACCAATTATAACGGGGATGGGAAACCCGGATTTGGTATTAAACCCGGATTTGGTATGATACAGCATTTTTCAGGTAAGTAGGTACATATCAAAGATAGAGGACACGGCAGTGCCGTGTCCCTACGGCGATATATCGCTTGGGGGTGTACTTCATCAACGCGGAATCTGCTGTATCATTAAATATCTCTCAATGCTCCACCTGCGATCGCAGTTAAAATCGCCACCCCAAATGCCAGCCGATACCAGACAAAAACCCACGTATTTTGAGTTTGCAGAAATTTCAGCAGCCACGCGATCGAAGCATAGGAAAATACAAAAGCTGATATGGTTCCTACGATCAAAGCTACCATTCCAGCATCGGTTACTCCTTCTCCCAAAGCACTTTTCAATTCTACTAAACCAGCTAGAGTAATTGCGGGAATTCCTAACAAGAAAGAAAACCTCGCTGCCGCTGGTCTTTCTAATCCGATGAACAATCCTGCTGTTAGGGTAGAACCCGATCGCGAAACACCAGGAATCAACGCCATTGCTTGAGCTAATCCCATTATAATACCATCTTTGACATCTAATTTTTCGTAAGTGCGGTAACGTTTGCCAGTTTTTTCGGCTATTGCTAATAGCAGCGACATGACGATCGAAGCAGTTGCGATCGCCCCTAAACTCCGCAGTGGCGACTTGTCAAAGTCTTTAATAAATATCTTGATCAGTAGTCCAAAAAAGAGAATCGGTATTGTGCCTAAACCAATCCCCAACGCCATCCGAAACTCTTGGGAATCGTAGTCAGAAATGGTAATAGCTTTAAATGCACCAATAGTTATAGTTGTCAAGTCTTTCCAAAAATACCAAAGCACTGCTACGATGCTTCCCAATTGAATTATAGCAGTATAAGCAACACCAGGATCGTCCCAGCCTAGGGCGATCGGCACTACTTTCAAATGAGCGCTGCTGCTGATGGGCAAAAATTCTGTTAATCCCTGTACAATTCCTAAAATAATCGCCTGTAAGATATTAATTTGAGCCGACCCGGAAACATCAGCAGCGGGCGTTTGGGCGAGGAATACGTCAAGCAAAACCATCATGAGTTGTCAGTTCCCAGTTATCAGTTATTGGCTGTCAGTTAGTAGCTGTCAGTTGATATTAAATCCGGTCGATCGCACAGAATATTTGTAGGGACACTCCGATTGCCCATTGGTGTCAACTTAAGACTGAAACCCTTGAAAATCTCGCACTTTACCTGAGTCTAGATCCCCCTAAATCCCCAGGGCTGTTTCATTCTCAGGTAAATCATTGTTTTGTAGGGGCGGTGCCAAGAGTGCCCGCCCTCTCCGTCCACTTAAGTTGACACCAATGTCCGAGTACCGTATCCATACCATTATTGTGGTTAATTTAACCGGATTTGATATGAATCGTAATGTCGATCGCAACTGCAAGCGAATTCAAATAATTGATTCAGAAACTACCTTAACCTACTCAAGAGCATTTGCCGACATTTACTGATAAAATCAGTAAAGTTTTTGCATCTGATTTCGCCACTTTACAGCTACTGCCAAGAAATTATGAAATTTTCTGAGTACCAAAATTCAATTGTTACTGCTGCTTCTGGCCGCAGCTTGTGGCGGCGAATCTTGTCAGCCTGTCTTTTAACTGTCGCGATCGCATTTAGCTCGATCCTGCTACCAGGCACGCCACCAGCCTTAGCAAGTATACAGGACGATCGGTTCGATGGCACTATCTTTGCTCTCTACGCCGGTAACGGTTCTCTAGTTCCTCCTAAAGTTACTCTCACTGATTCTTTCAAACGCAACAAACCCGCATTGCTAGTATTTTATGCCGACGATAGCAGCGACTGCAAACAATATGCGATCGTCATTTCTCAACTGCAAGAATTTTACGGTCGCGAGGCTGATTTTATCACCGTCCCCATCGATTCTTTGCCTCCAAAACCTTCAGCAGAACTCACCGATCCGGGCCATTATTACGAAGGTTTGATACCTCAAACAGTTATTCTCGACCAATCTGGAAAGGTAGCTTACAATTCTCAAGGACAAGTAGCATTTGAAGAGGTAGATGATGCTTTTCGGAAAGTATTTGACTTGCTACCGCGTGCAGAGTCTGTTCCGCTAAAACGCCGTGCTGTGAACGAACTTAATGTGGAATTATCTAAGTAATTGCTAATAGGTAATATAGCGTTTCCCGATGTTATGAGGTACAAACTGAGGGATAAATCCTGTAGGGATACGGCAATGCCCATTGGTGTCAACTTAAGCTGTCATACCCAGCCCTGTCAAGGTGGCGAAGAAGACCCTTAAAGCGTTGAAATTTCGTAGCGGGCGATCGTTAAATCTCTGTTTTTTCATCAGTGATTACCGTAGGGGCGAAGCATTCCGGCAGTAAATATTAG
>JAAUPI010000214.1 GCA_012035135.1 Microcoleus sp. CSU_2_2 | reverse complement strand
CCCCTTTTATAATCTCGTAAATGTAGTAAATGTAGGGTGCGTCGCTACGAACAACTCTCGTTGCTATTGGGAGATCTCATAGCGACGCACCATACCAATTATAACGGGGATGGGAAACCCGGATTTGTATAAAGTCCTCACTACGAACAGTCAAGATCGCGGGGAATTGACCGGACACGATCTCATCTGCACCTCACAATTACCCAAGTCCCAATTCCCGCTAAATTCTAGCTTTTCTTTTACGTCTAATGCTTAACTGCTTGACAACCGATGTGTAGTAATGCAAAGCAAACAACAGATTAATTGCAAAAAACAGCAAAGTTAAAATAAAAGTAAAAAAAGACCCGAACGACAGCCCAGAACTCATTGAAAATATTGCAAAAATAACCGAGCAAAGACCAAAACCAGAAGCACAAGAACTGAGAGCTAACAACCGTACCTTAGACATAGTTCAATTTTAAATCGATCGGTAAATGCACTATTGGCAGCTACACGCGAGTGCCAAATGATACTTATTACTATATCGCAATTCTCCATGATTTGTACAATTTGTATACTTTCAGAGATTTCAGAAACCCGGTTTCTCTGTTTTTGCTAAAAAGGTTTGAGCTCAACAGAAAAATACCACCGTGTTCGGCTTTTTCGGATAGTTGGGGGAAAATGTATATTTGGCTACTGGGTAATGGGTAATTGGATCTCGATTCTGGACCTATTACCCATTACCGATTACCTATTACCAGACATTAGATTAACTTATCACCACAAGTTTAGGAGAGCCGTTCTGTTTAGTAATATTTAATACTAGCGTGTAAAACTACTTTTTTCGTAAGTTCTAATAATCTAAAACGGCGATACTTTATCGCGTTCAACCTCCTCGCCAGAAGTCGTTTTCCCATTCAAAATTGTGTGATCATTGGGCGGATTTTGCGGGCGATCGCGTTTGGTAAAGCGATCGCGAGTCGAAACAATCACCACATACAAAACCGGCACCATAAACAAACTTAAGAAAGTAGAAACAACCATCCCCCCTGCGATCGCATTCCCTAGCGATCGACGGCTCGCAGCCCCCGCACCTTCTGGGTTAACCAGAGGAGCAATACCCAAAACAAAAGCCAGAGAAGTCATCAAAATCGGTCGCAAACGCTCTTGAGAAGCTTCAACTGCTGCTTTAGCAACTGGATATCCCCGTTCCCGCAACTGGTTAGCAAACTCCACAATTAAAATCGCATTTTTACTAGCCAAACCAATCAACATCACCAAACCAATCTGGCAATAAACATCATTCGCCAAACCCCGCAACGACTGAGCTAAAAGCGCCCCTAAAATCGCCAGAGGCACCGATAGCAAAATAATGAAAGGATCGACATAATTTTCGTACTGAGCAGCCAAAACTAAGAACACAAAAATCAGCCCCAAACCGAAAATAATCGGTGCTTGACCGCCCGACTCAATTTCTTCTAAAGAAGTCCCCGACCATTCATAGCCAAAACCTGCTGGTAAAACTTGAGCTGCCACTTTTTCCATTGATTTGAGCGCCTGTCCAGAACTCGCTCCCGATGCCGGAGAACCGTTAATTTCGATTGACCTAAATAAATTGTAATGATTAACAGTTTGCGCTCCTACCACCGGAGTTAGCTTCACCAAATTGCTCAAAGAAATCATCTCATTTTTGCCAGAACGCACGTACAATTTCCCAATATCTTCTGGATTAGCGCGAAACTGTTTATCGGCCTGCACGTACACTCGATAATTGCGCTGCTGGAGATTAAAATCATTCACATACTGCGAACCCAGAGCCGTTTGTAAGGTACTGAAAACATCATCAATAGAAATATCCAAAGCCTTAACTCGATTGCGGTCTACTTCCACAATTAACTGAGGCGTATTTGCAGCAAACGTACTAAATACCGCTTGCAATCCCGGTGTTTGATTCGCCTGCTTCAACATCTCACCCATAGCCTGAACCAAAGAATCTAAACCGCTGTTACCTTTGCGGTCTTGCAATTGAAATTGGAAGCCTCCAAATTGACCTAAACCTTGAATTGCCGGCGGATTCACAGGGAAAATTCTAGCTTCTGGAATCGCGAAAAACTTCCCCCGCAACTTACCAATAATTGCTTGTACAGTTTGATCTTCTCCGTGACGTTCTTTCCAGCCTTTAAGTGTACTAAATATAATGCCTTGATTAGAAGTGCTGCCGCTAAAACCAAATCCACCCACTGAAAAAGTCCCGACAACTTCAGGAAGTTTGAGGATTTCTTGTTCTACTTCGTCCATTACTTTCTGAGTGTATTGCAGCGAAACACCTTGTGGCCCTTGAATAATTGTCAGAAAATATCCCTGGTCTTCTTCCGGGATAAAAGCTGTCGGTACTGATAAATAAAGCCAAGCTGTTACTCCCAGAGAACCTATGAACAGGAGAGTGACAATAGTCTTAAATCGTGTGAGAAATATTAAGGATTGTCGGTATTGCCGCTGTATCCAATCGAGAACTTCATTAACACGGTCAAAAACCCAACCCAGCGGGCCGCCAAACTTCTGCCCCCGACGCAGTAATATAGCTGAAAGTGAAGGCGTGAGAGTAATAGCAATAAAGGTAGAAAGCAGTACAGAAAAAGCAATGGTCAGTGCAAATTGTTTATAAAGCGCTCCCGTAGTTCCGGGAAAAAATGCCACTGGCACGAACACTGCCATCAACACTAAAGAAGTGGCAATTACAGCGCTAAAAAGCTCCCGCATTGACTCAAAAGCCGCTTCGCGGGGATTCATCCCTTGGCGGATCAGGCGGTCAATATTTTCTACCACAATGATCGCGTCATCAACTACCAACCCAGTCGCTAATGTCAGACCAAATAGCGATAAGCTGTTAATCGTAAATCCAAAAACTTTGATAAAGGCAAATGTCCCAATTAAAGAAATCGGAATTGTGATGGTAGGAATAATAGTTGTGCGCCAGTCTTGCAAGAAAACAAAAATCACTATCACCACTAGCAAGACTGCTTCAAATAATGTCTTGACTACTTCTGCCATCGACTCTTCTACAAACAAAGTCGTGTCTAGCGCTACTCTATGTATCAACCCCGGAGGGAAACTCTTAGCTAGTTTTTCCATTTCTGCTTTGACGGCATGAGCAACATTCAAAGCATTACTACCCGGCAGTTGGTAAATCCCTAAACCCACTGCATCATTGCCTCGAAATCGCAGGAAAGAGTTGTAATTTTCGGCTCCTAATTCTGCTCTTCCTACATCTTTCAACTTAACTAATGTTCCATTTACTTCAGTTTTGAGAACGATGTCTTCAAATTCTGCTGGTTCTTTCAGGCGGCTTTCAGCACGCAAGTCAATTTGATACATTTGCCCGTCTGGAGCTGGTTCTTGACCGACTCTCCCGGCCCCAACTTGCAAGTTTTGTTCGTTCAGCGCCGTCGTTACATCTTGCATTGTGAGATTGCGAGCTGCTAACTTATTGGGGTCGATCCACAAACGCATTGCATAGCGTCTTTCCCCAAAGATGCGCACGTCGCCAACGCCTTTTACTCTCTTTAAGGCATCTGCTAAATATAGGTCGGCGTAGTTGCTTAAAAATATCGTGTCGTATTCTTTATTTTCTGTAAATAAGCCGATCGCGAGCAGGAGACTGGTAGATTGTTTAGTAACTCTAACTCCGGTGCGTTGTACGGCATCTGGTAGTTGTGGCTGAGCAACGGCAACTCGATTTTGAACATCGACGGCGGCGATATCTTTGTTGCGTGACGGGTCAAAGGTAGCTGTGATGGTACTGGTGCCATCATTACTGCTACTTGAAGTTAGATATTTCAGTCCTTCAACGCCGTTGATTTGCCTTTCTAGGATGTTCGTAACGGCATTTTCGACAATTTCAGCACTCGCCCCGCTATAGTTAGCTGTGACATTGATTTGGGTAGGACTAATGTCGGGGAAACGTTCGATCGGCAGCGTCGGAATGCTAATTGCGCCTACCAAAATGATCACCAAGGCGCAGACGCTCGCAAATACTGGTCGTTTAATAAAGAAATCTGCAAACATGATTTTTGGGTAATCGGTAGTTGCTGATGGCTAATTGCTAAATGGCGAGCAGGATTTAAGGATGAAAAGGATTAATTTTTGTCACCCACTGGTAATTTTGTGCTTTTAGCTGCTCCTTCCCCTTGCTCTTGAGCAATAATCGGAGCGCCGTCCGTCAAGTTAAGAATGCCTGCTACCACAATTTTTTCCCCGGCTTGCAACCCTTCGATAACTTGGTAATTATTCCCCTCAATAGTTCCCAATTTCACTGGCTTTTGGCGCGCTACTAAAGGAGGCATTTCAGGTTGTGGCTGTTCCGTTTTTTGAGCGGTGAACACAAAAGTTTGCCCACCTAAGCGAGAGACTGCTGTTACTGGAACTAAAATTCCGGGGGACTGTTTCCAGATGACTTTAGCTTTGACAAACTGGAGATTAAGCAGTTCGCCGCTGGGATTGGGAAAAGTAGCTTTAGCTAAAATTGTTTGGGAATTAGCACTAACATTCGGAGAGATAAAACTGATTTGACCTGTGGCGATCGCATTACCTTGGGCATCCAGCATTTGTACTGGCAATCCTAAGCGTAATTGAGGTTGCCGCTCTAAAGGAATAGATAACCGCAAATCGAGCAATTGATTCTCAGTTAGAACGGTGAGTAAGTTGCCTTTTTGTAAGTAGTCGCCTACTTTGACAGGTACGTCGCCGATGACTCCGGTAAAGGGCGCGATGACCGCAGTTTCTTGGAGTTGTACCTCAAAGCCACGCACTTGAGCGGCGGCCTCGGCAACTTGCGCTTGGGCTTGATCGAGTTGTTCTTTGCGAGTGCCGTTGGCTAACTCAGCTAATCTACTCTTGGCTTGTGCGACTTCTGCTTCAGCTTTAGCTATTTCCTCTGGGCGCGAACCATTTTGTAGTTGCCGCAAAGCTTCCCGCTGCTGCTGCAAAGCTGCTGTCCGTCGATCGATCTCGGCTTGCCTGTTCTTTTGCCGTTGCTGAAAGCGCCTTTGGGCTTCTCTAAGGTTGGCTTTGGCGCTGCGGTCTTTTTGGATGTATTCCTGGAGGGTGTTCGCAGACTCTGCACCTTCTTGCGCCAATGCTTGATATCTGGCGAGTTGCTGGCTGGCTAACTCCGCCTCGGCTTTGCTTGCTTCTATTTGCGCTCTTGCTTGAGCAATGTCTTCTAAGAGACTTCCAGTTTGGGCATCGGCGAGGTTGGCTTCGGCTTGGGCGACTTGGGCTTGGGCTTGGCCAACTTCTTCTGGCCGAGAGCCCGATCGCAGTTGGGCAAGGTTGGCTTGGGCTTGGGCGACTTGGGCTTGGGCTTGGGCAATTTCTTCTGGTCTGGTCCCTGCTTGCAGTTCGGCGTATCGCGATCGAGCGCGGATCAGATTGGCTTGAGATTGCCTCAAGTTAGCTTGGGCGCTGTCGCTTTTGATCCGGGCGATTGCTTGTCCTTTTTCTACGAGATCCCCGGATTTGACAAAAATCTCTGTGACTAGCCCATCTATTTCAGGTTTGATTTCAACCGATCGTTTTGCCTCTAAGCTGCTGACAAATTCAGAAGTATCTTGGATTGAGCTGGTTTTAACGGCTGCGAGTTTGACTGGTATGCCTTTGGGTTGACCTGCTGCTGCCGCCTGCTGTGGGCGATTGTGGCTAGATTGCCATGAGTACCAACCGAATCCTGCGGCGCCTGTGATGAGCGCGATGGCAACAATCAGGGGCCAGCGCGATCGCGGTTTACCAGGGCGGGAGAGATCGACAACAGGGGGAAAATCCTCTGGTAGATAGTTGTCTGCATCGGTGGCGTTAACTTCCGGGGTAGAAGATTGTCGATCTTGATCATCCACAAGAGATTCAGGGGATTTAGAATAACTCATTGGTGCACCTGTTAGGTTTTTCAATATCAAAGAAGAGGGAATCTGCAAGCATCTGAAACAGGCGCTTAGGGAGCTGCTTAGCTTAAGTTTGATTGCAGTTAGCCCAGCCTAGACGCGATGATTTGTAGGAAACTTTTTTGCGATCTCTCAAAAGTTATGCTATCCAGGAATGATTGCACATCCTTCTTCTGACTCACCTGAGTGGGTTAGTTGGGGAGATTTTTGCTTTCTTAACAATACTCCGGACAGTTTTTAAGCAGCCAGAGTACCATAACAATCGATCGGACATGATATAAGCTCCCGTCTGTGTAGACCGTCGCGATCGTGAGCTTTGAACTAACAAATTAGTAACTTTGTCTGTCCAGTTGTAAATCGAAAAAAGCTCCGACCTCAGTAAGCCAGGGCTATCTGGAGACGGAGCACTCTATCAAACTCGTCATCAGAGAAATAACAGAAATTTGATCGGAGACTACATTTTATTGAGCTGCGATCGCAACTCTTCCAATTCAGCATCCACAACCGTACTCGATTCAGAATTGCTAGCAGCAGCAGTTTGACCCGATGCAGGCAATTGACCTTGAGACACAGAACCTCCTGTCAGTTGGGCTTTCATCTGAGCCAACTCATCGTCAACATCGCCTCCGCCTTCGAGCAAGCGGAACTGTTCCTCTAAACTGTTGCTGCTGCTAGTCAGTTCTGCAGCAGCCCCTGCACGGGCTTCCATCTGCAAAACTTTTTCTTCCATGCGATCGAAAGCCGCCATTGAACTGCCAGTATTGAGCGTGCCAATAGTATTGTTGAGCTGTTCCTGAGCCTTAGCAGCGGATATCCTGGCTTTGAGCATATCCTTTTTCGTCTTCGCTTCAGAAATCTTGCTCTCCAAACCGATCAAATTGCGCTTGAGACTTTCGACTTGAGTCGATTGCTGTTCCAGACTAGCTTTGAGAGTAGCCGCCGTTTCAGCGTGAGACTTTTTCCGTACCAGCGCTTCCCTTGCCAAATTGTCGTCTCCTTTTTGCAGTGCTAGTTGAGCGCGCTGCTGCCACTGGCTCGACTGAGACTCAGCTTGATTGTACTGAGTCTGGGTACGCTTTTGAGTGGCGATCGCGCTAGCAACAGCCTGACGCAACTGCACCAGGTCTTCCTGCATATCCGTAATCGACTGTTCTAAAATCTTTTCTGGGTCTTCAGCTTTATTGACCATATCGTTAAGATTGGCTCTGACGACTCGGCTAATGCGATCGAATAATCCCATAATCCTATTTTTCCTTGGTGAGGTGTACGAAGTAAGCAGAAAGCAGGCTGTAGTCGCTAGCCCGCAGTTGTGAAATTCAGTCGCTCAGATTTTTTGTGCTATCTAGTAGTCTGCGGTAAATTTTTCAATCATACAAATCCAGTTTGAACTACCCACCACTGAAGCTTGTGCGTACAGTGGGGGCTTCTGTACTCATAGGCGAATGCCTCAGAACAGACTTGCGCCCGCTATGAGGTCTTACTTCGCCTCCTACAGCAGAGACGGCTATTCCCTCCGTCTCGATCATTCTGATTCCTTCTGCTCTAATATTTGCTGCGGCGTTTCCATCTCGATCGTGATGAGTCCCGCAATGGGGACAAGTCCAGTCCTCGATGCCTTTGACAGGTCGATTCTCTACTACAACAACTTGGTTTTCGTTGACGAGCTTCCGAGAAAGCTTATGCAGAAAGTCTTGACGTGCGTTTGCAACCCGCTCGTATAAATTGGCTGTTATTTTTTGAGCTTTGAGTCTTGAGTTACTACCCTCTTTCTTGCGGGCTAATTTTTGCTGTTTTCGTTTGAGGTTTTTTTCATGCTTGGCTAGATGTTTAGGATTGCTGTATTTAGATACCTTCTCCCCATTATGAGTGACGGCAAATTCCTTGATTCCTAAATCAATGCCAATGACTCTTCCATCAGTCGATACCAACGGGTTATCGACTAATGTTTCAACTAGGATTGAAGCAAAATACTTACCACTAGGCGTTTTGCTAATGGTAACGGTTTTCAATTGTCCATCAATCGGTCGATAAATCTTAGCTCTCACATCCCCAATTCCGCCACGAATCTTGATTGTGTTGTTAGCTAATATTTTGACATTTTGAGGGTATTGGATTGATTGCTTACTTTTCTTTGATTTGAATCTAGGAAATCTAGCTCGACCCTCAAAGAAATTTTTATAAGCGGTAACTAAATTGAGAGTAGTAGCTTGCAATACCTGACTGTAGCAATCAGCTAACCAAGATGTTTCCTCTTGCTTCTTGAGTTTGGGTAATAAGGCATTTAGGGCTACCTGTCCTATTGCTTTACCTGTTTCTTTGTAAGTCTCAATCGACTTATTCAGAGCAAAATTCCACCACCAACGCGAACAACCAAATGCCTGAGCCAATAGTTGTTCTTGGCCTGGGGTTGGATAGATTCTAACTTTGATAGCTTGATGTTGCACCAATGGTTTTAGAGCTTACCTCTATTTACTATAAAGCCGTTGTCTGGTGTTGTCAAACACAGGTAGTTGTTCTTTGTCTCATGCACCGCGAACCGAACGAGAAAGGCTCGATTGTCGGTTTCACAAGTGGGGTTTATGAGGCAACTCACTTTGTGTTCTATTTTTTGGTCTATCTATTGAGTTTAACTTCGATCCGGGAATTTCCCAACTCGTTTGGAACCCCACCTCTAACAACGGTACTTAGGAGTTTGCAATCCAAAAAACTCTTGTGCTGCTTCGCCTTCAGGATGTGGGCGAATCGCCAGACGGCAACTTGGGCGGATTGTTACCGGGAAGCATTTGTGCTTTCATTGCCGCCAACTCCGCATCGACATCGCTACCGCTTTCGAGAGAGAGAAACTGCTTTTCTAAATCGCTAGTGCCGAGTTCTGCAATTGCCTCGGAGCGAGCTTCTAACTGGATGACTTTTTCTTCCATCCGTTCAAAAGCGCTCAAAGCGCTGCCAGTATTGAGATTGCCCATCATTTCCTGAAGTCTTTCTGAGGCTTTGGCCGATCGAGCTCGGGCAATATACATATCTTTTTTAGATTTTGCCTCAGAAATTTTACTTTCCAGCGCCCGCATATTTTCTTTAAGTTGAGTTACAACAACATTCTGCTGCTCTAACTGGCTTTTCATCGCTGTTGCCGTTTCTTGATAAGATTTCTTGCGCGTCAAAGCTTCCCGCGCCAATTTGTCCTCACCTTTTTGTAGGGCTAGCTGCGCCCGCTGGTACCATTCTGTCGCCGTAGACTCAGCTTGGGAACACTGGCGTTCGGTGCGTTTTTGAGCTGCAATCGCCCCTGCCACAGCCTGTCTGAGCTGCACTAAATCCTCCTGCATATCGATCGTAGCTTGTTCCAGAATTTTTTCTGGATCTTCTGCTGAGCCGACCAGACTATTAATATTTGCTCGAATCACTCGCCAAATGCGATCGAATAATCCCATGTTGCCCTTCTCACAGTTTGATTAAATTTTAGCGTTTCAGCTTTGAAAGAATATTAGTCAACTACCCACCATCAAGCGGAGTACCGCTATGATGGGGGCTTGTATCTGAACTCCACCGCAATTCCGAGAACCTAGATCGGATTTCAGCTTTGGTTTCAACGCTCGACACATTAGGGGAT